>NZ_CP012981.1:1263911-1579889 GCF_001411495.1 Burkholderia cepacia ATCC 25416
TGGCCGAGCTCGGCGCGGGCGAGATCCTGCTCACGAGCATGGATCGCGACGGCACCAAGTCGGGCTTCGACCTCGCGCTCACGCGCGGCGTGTCGGACGCGGTGCCGGTGCCGGTGATCGCGTCGGGCGGTGTCGGCTCGCTGCAGCACCTGGCCGACGGCATCAAGGACGGCCGCGCCGATGCGGTGCTGGCCGCGAGCATCTTCCACTACGGCGAGCACACGGTCGGCGAGGCGAAGCGCTTCATGGCCGACCAGGGCATCCCGGTGAGGCTGTGATGAATACGGAAACGAATGCATTGCCCGCGTGGCTCGACAAGGTCCGCTGGGACGACAACGGCCTCGTGCCGGTGATCGCGCAGGAGGCGTCGACGAACGACGTGCTGATGTTCGCGTGGATGAACCGCGAGGCGCTGGCGAAGACGATCGAGACGCAGCGCGCGGTCTATTATTCGCGTTCGCGCAAGCGCCTGTGGTTCAAGGGCGAGGAGTCGGGCCACGTGCAGCACGTGTACGAAGTGCGGCTCGACTGCGACGAGGACGTCGTGCTGCTGAAGGTCGAGCAGGTGTCGGGCATCGCGTGCCACACCGGCCGGCATTCGTGCTTCTTCCAGAAATTCGAAGGCACCGTCGACAGCGGCGACTGGGTCGCGGTCGAACCGGTGCTGAAAGATCCCGAACACATCTACAAATGACGCAATCGACCGAAGACACGCTGCTGCGCCTCGCGGCCGTGATCGATAGCCGCAAGGGCGGCGACCCCGATCAATCGTACGTATCGCGCCTGTTCCACAAGGGCGACGACGCGGTGCTGAAGAAGATCGGCGAAGAGGCGACGGAAGTCGTGCTGGCCGCGAAGGACGTGCGCCAGGGCGGCGCGCCGACCGCGCTGGTCGGCGAGGTGGCCGACCTGTGGTTCCACTGCCTCGTGATGCTGTCGCATTTCGACCTGAGCCCGGCCGACGTGATCGCCGAGCTCGAGCGCCGCGAAGGGCTGTCGGGGATCGAGGAGAAGGCCCTGCGCAAGCGTCGCGAGCGTGAGGAAAACGGCGGGTGACAGACCCTTGTCGCGGGATGGCCACAGTGCGGTAAGCTGTAAGAATTGTCATCTAACGGGGGTAGCATCATGACCGATACGCCAAGTCAGTTTCCGCCGCCGTCGGTGCCGGGGGCCGCGGACGCCGAACGCCTGAACGGGCTGCGCACGTTGACTCACGTGCTCTACGGCCTCTATGCGTTTCATTGGCTCACGGGCGGCGTCACGGGCATCATCGCGATCATCATCAACTACGTGAAGCGCGACGATGTGGCCGGCACGCCGTATGCCGCCCACTTCGAGTGGCAGATCCGCACGTTCTGGCGCGCGCTGATCGCGTACGTGATCGGGTTCGCGCTGATGTTCGTGGTGATCGGATTCGCAGTGATGTTTGTCACGTGGATTTGGACGCTGTACCGTATCATCAAGGGTTGGCTGTACCTGAACGACAACAAGCCGCTCGATCCGCAGGCCTGGTTCTGACCGGCCGCGTTCGGGCGTCTGCAGGAGCAACATGAGTCACGATCCGAATTGCCTGTTCTGCAAGATCGCGGCAGGCGAGATCCCGAGCACGAAGGTGCACGAGGATGACGAATTCGTCGCGTTCCGCGACATCCGCCCGGCGGCCGAGACGCACGTGCTCGTGATTCCGCGCCAGCACCTGCCGACGCTGTCGGCGGCGAGCGAGGCCGATGCGCCGATGCTCGGCCGGCTGATGCTGCTCGTCTCGCGTCTCGCCGGCCAGCTCGGCGTCGCCTATACGGGCGGCGAAACGGGTTTCCGTACGGTGATCAATACAGGCCCGGGCGGCGGGCAGGAGGTCTACCACCTGCACGCGCATATCCTGGCCGGCCCGCGCCCCTGGCAGCGGATGGGTTGACGGCGCGGGGCGTTTCCCCGCATCGATAGTCGAAGCCGGCACGTTGCCGGCGATTTGCGCCGCGTAGCGGCGTGGTTGAGGAGAGGTTTCATCATGGGTGGATTGAGCATTTGGCACTGGCTGATCGTGCTGCTGATCGTCGCGCTGGTTTTCGGTACGAAGAAGCTGCGCAATATCGGCAACGATCTCGGCAGCGCCGTGAAGGGTTTCAAGGACGGCATGAAGGACGGTGAGGCACCGGCTGACGCGCAGCAACTGCCGCGCTCGGGCTCGGTCGACGTCAACGCGAAGGAAACGACGCGTTCCGATTCGAACAAGGCGTAACGCCGGCACGCTGACAGGCATTCGCGATGCTGGATCTCGGTCTTTCGAAGATGGCGCTGATCGGCGTCGTCGCGCTCGTGGTGCTCGGCCCCGAGCGCCTGCCGCGCGTCGCGCGTACGGCAGGCGCATTGTTCGGCCGCGCGCAGCGGTACATCAACGACGTGAAGGCCGAGGTCTCGCGCGAAATCGAACTCGACGCGCTGCGGACGATGAAGACCGATTTCGAATCGGCTGCGCGCAATGTCGAGACGACGATTCACGACAACCTGCGCGAGCACGAAAAGGAACTGAACGACACGTGGCATTCCGCGGTTGGCGGCCTTGACGAAGCGTCGGGCAGCACCGGGTCCCATGAGTCCGACACGCCCGCGGCGCCGTCGTGGCGCGGCAGTACGGCCGCGCTCGCGCCCAAGCGCCGCAACTGGCGCGTCAAGCAGGCGGCTGCGCCTGCCTGGTACAAGCGCGCGACCACCCGCCGCACGCACGTGCAGTCGGGCGCCGCGCGCGTCGCGCGCCACCAGCCGGCCAGCCTGCGCCGGCCGACGCGCTTCTTCTGAGCCGAGCGCATGCTCGCTCGTCAATCCTACCGAGGGCCGGTGTGAGCGACCCCCAGCAGAACCCGGGCGACGCCCCGGAAGAAACTTTCATTTCCCATCTCGTCGAGCTTCGCGATCGCATCATTCGCGCGGGGGCGGCCGTGATCGTCGTGTTCCTCGGGCTCGTCTACTGGGCGCCCGACATCTTCCGGCTGCTTGCGCGGCCGTTGATGGAGAACCTGCCGAAGGACGGCAAGATGATCGTCACCGACGTCACCGGCTCGTTCTTCGTGCCGATGAAGGTCACGATGCTCGTCGCACTGGTGATCGCGCTGCCGATCGTGCTGTACCAGATCTGGGCGTTCGTCGCGCCGGGGCTGTACCAGCACGAGAAAAAGCTCGTCGCGCCGCTCGTCGGCAGCAGCTACTTCCTGTTCCTGTGCGGGATGGCATTCGCGTACTTCCTCGTGTTCCCGACGATCTTCCGTGTGATGGCGCACTACAACGCGCCGCTCGGGGCGGAAATGACCACCGACATCGACAACTACCTGAGCTTCGTGCTCGGGATGTTCATCGCGTTCGGGGTCACGTTCGAGGTGCCGATCGTCGTCGTGCTGCTCGTCCGGATGGGCGTGCTGTCGCTGAAGAAGCTCAAGGAGATGCGGCCGTACGTGATCGTCGGCGCGTTCATCGTCGCGGCGGTCGTCACGCCGCCGGACGTATTCTCGCAACTGATGCTCGCGTTGCCGCTCATCGTGCTGTTCGAGATCGGGCTGCTGGCCGCGCGGTTCTTCGTGCCGAAGAAGCCGGCCGAGGAAGGCGAGGCGGGGAACGGCGAAGCCGCCAGCTGATGGCGGCGCGCCGGGCGATGCACGGCAGGCGGGTTTCCGGCCAGGCCTGAGCGGCCGGGTGGTGTCGCTTGGCCGGATCGCGTGCGGCGAGGCCGCCATCCCGGAAAGAAGGTCTTTCGATGCAAAGCAAAAGGGCAGCCATGCGGCTGCCCTTTTTCGTTTCCGGTGGAGTTCGGCACGCGGCTGCGCGCCGCCCGCCCGACGTCATTCGGTATCGCTGTCCTGCTCGTCGAGCGTCTGCTTCGGCGGCGGCGGGCGCTTGCCGATCACGACGTTCATGTCGAACTCCTTGCCCTTGCGGACGACGTGCACCTTGGTCGGCGTGCCCGGCTTGATCTGCGCGACCGTGTTCAACAGCTTCGTCGTGTCGGTGATGTCCTCGCCGTTGACCGAGACCAGAATATCGCCCGGCTTGATGCCGGCCTTGTCGGCCGGGCCGCCCTGCAGCACGCCGGCGACGATCGCGCCCGATTTCTGCTGAAGCCCGAACGATTCGGCGATCTCCGGCGTGACGTCCTGCGGCTCGACGCCGATCCAGCCGCGCGTGACCGAGCCCGTCGTGATGATGCTTTCGAGCACCGTGCGCGCGGTCGACACGGGAATCGCGAAACCGATGCCGAGCGAGCCGCCCGAGCGCGAATAGATCGCGGTGTTGATGCCGAGCAGGTTGCCGTTCACGTCGACCAGTGCGCCGCCCGAGTTGCCGGGGTTGATCGGCGCGTCGGTCTGGATGAAGTTCTCGAACGTGTTGATGCCGAGGTGGTTGCGGCCCAATGCGCTGATGATCCCCATCGTGACCGTCTGGCCGACGCCGAACGGGTTGCCGATCGCGAGGACGACGTCGCCGACCCGCGACTGGTCAGAGCGGCCGAGCGTGATCGTCGGCAGGTTCGTCATGTTGATCTTCAGCACGGCGAGGTCCGTTTCGGGATCGCTGCCGATCACCTTCGCGGTGGCCGTGCGCCCGTCGGCGAGCGCGACCTCGATCTGGTCGGCGCCGTCCACGACGTGCTGGTTCGTTAGAATGTAACCTTCCGGGCTCACGATAACGCCCGAGCCGAGGTTGGCGGCCGGTTCGTCCTGCTGCTTGCGGGCGTTGCGGTCGCCGAAGAAGTAGCGGAACAGCGGATCTTTCGCGCGCGGATCGGGCGGTAGCGAGCCGTCCTTGCTGGAGAAGACGTTGACGACGGCCGGCATCGCCTTCTGCGCGGCTTCCGCGTACGACGTGGTCGCCGGCGCGCCGCCGATGCCCGGCGCGACTTCCCGCAGCGCAACGATCGGCGTGGCGAGCTGCTTGCCGAGCTGTCCTTGCCGTTGCAGCCATTGCGGCTTGAGCGTCACGACGATGAACATCAGCGCGAGCAGCACGGTAACCGCCTGCGCGAAGAACAGCCAGAAGCGTCTAAGCATCTGAATGGATTAGAGGTTTATATGGATCGGATCGAACTTGAATTGTACTTGAACAATACCCTTGAAACCGCGCGCTTCAAGGACTATTGCCCGAACGGCCTGCAGGTCGAGGGGCGTCGCAAGATCGAGAAGATCGCCACCGGCGTGACGGCGTCGGTCGCGTTTCTTGAAGCCGCGCTCGAATGGGGGGCGGATGCCGTGCTCGTCCATCACGGCTATTTCTGGCGCAACGAGCCGCCGCAGATCACGGGCCGCAAGTATCAGCGCCTGAAGCTGCTGCTCGCGAACGACCTGAACCTGTTCGCGTTCCACCTGCCGCTCGACGCGCATCCCGAATTCGGCAACAACGCGCAGCTCGGCGAGCGGCTCGGGCTGATCGGCGAGCAGCGTTTCGGCGAAGGCGACCTCGGCTGGATGGCCACGCTGCCGATGCCCGTCTCGCTCGAGCACTTCGTCGCGAAGGTCGAGCGCACGCTCGGCCGCACGCCGCTCGTGCTCGGCGATCCGGACATGCAGCTGCGGCGCATCGCGTGGTGCACGGGCGCCGCGCAGAGCTATTTCGACGCGGCGATCGATGCCGGCGCGGACGTGTTCCTGACCGGCGAGGTGTCCGAATACGTGACGCACACGGCCGCGGAGAGCGGCGTCGCGTTCGTTGCGGCAGGGCACCATGCGACCGAACGCTATGGAATTCAGGCACTCGGCGCTCACTTGTCCGAAGAATTCGGTATCGAACACCTTTTTATCGATATCCATAACCCGGTCTGAGTGCCGGATTTGCGGCAGCGCATCGAAATTTCTCAATGTAGCGGATGCTTAATAGCGAAATGATTTAATCGCTCCGATAGTGGGGGGAAACCCTTAACTATCAATCACTTCGAAGGGATTTTCATCTCCGGGCCTTGTAAATGGCGACTCCATTCGAGCAAACTAGCGGCGGAATGGAAAGTCGTGACGGAAAATCCAACTCAGAAGTGGGGCGTGTGATGCGAGACAAGGAAGAGAAACGCGTCGACAGCGGCCGCCGTACCTGGCTGATTGCGACATCCGTAGCAGGTGGCGTAGGAGGCGTCGCCACCGTCATACCTTTCGCGGCGTCGCTTGCGCCGTCCGCGAAAGCGAAAGCGGCCGGAGCACCGGTCGAAGTCGACATCAGCGGGCTGAAGCCCGGTGAAATGGTGACCGTGCCGTGGCGCGGCAAGCCGGTGTGGATCCTGAACCGCACCGACGCGATGCTTGCCGACGTGGTCAAGGCCGACAAGGAAGTGGCCGATCCGACCACCGAAAAGCCCTATACGATGCCGTTGCCCGCGTATTGCGCGAACGAATATCGCTCGCGGGCCGATCGCAAGAACATTCTCGTCGTGATGGCCGTGTGTACGCACCTCGGCTGCACGCCAAGCCAGCGCTTCACGCCGGGTCCGCAGCCGAACCTGCCGGACGACTGGCCGGGCGGTTTCCTCTGCCCGTGCCACGGTTCGACCTACGACCTCGCCGGCCGTGTGTTCAAGAACAAGCCGGCGCCTCAGAATCTCGACATCCCGCCCTACATGTTCACGTCGGCGACGACCCTCGTGATCGGCAAGGACGAGAAAGGAGAAGCGTGATGGCCGACAACAAGGAAGTCTCCACGACAGGTCTCACCGGCTGGATCGATCAGCGCTTCCCGCTCACGTCCACCTGGAAAAAGCACGTTTCCGAGTACTACGCGCCGAAGAACTTCAACTTCTGGTACTTCTTCGGCTCCCTCGCGCTGCTGGTGCTCGTCAACCAGATCGTCACCGGCATCTTCCTGACGATGAACTACAAGCCCGACTCGACGCTCGCGTTTGCGTCGGTCGAGTACATCATGCGCGAGGTGCCGTGGGGCTGGCTGATCCGCTACATGCACTCCACGGGCGCGTCGATGTTCTTCGTGGTCGTCTACCTGCACATGTTTCGCGGGCTGCTTTACGGGTCGTACCGCAAGCCGCGCGAGCTCGTGTGGATCTTCGGCTGTGCGATCTTCCTGTGCCTGATGGCCGAGGCGTTCTTCGGTTACCTGCTGCCGTGGGGCCAGATGTCGTTCTGGGGCGCGCAGGTGATCGTGAACCTGTTCTCGGCGATCCCGTTCGTCGGCCCGGACCTGTCGCTGTGGATTCGCGGCGACTACGTCGTGTCGGACGTCACGCTGAACCGCTTCTTCGCGTTCCACGTGATCGCGATTCCGCTCGTGCTGGTTGGCCTCGTGATCGCGCACCTCGTCGCGCTGCACGAAGTGGGGTCGAACAACCCGGACGGTATCGAGATCAAGGCGAAGAAGGACGAGAACGGCGTTCCGCTCGACGGCATCCCGTTCCACCCGTACTACTCGGTGCATGATTTCCTCGGCGTGTGCGTGTTCCTGATGGTCTTCGCACTGATCGTGTTTTTCTCGCCGGAGATGGGCGGCTACTTCCTCGAGGCGAACAACTTCGTCCCGGCGAACCCGTTGCAGACGCCGCCCGAGATCGCGCCGGTCTGGTACTTCACCGCGTTCTACGCGATGCTGCGCGCGACCACCGACCCGTTCAAGATCGTCCTGATGATCGTCATCGCGCTGCTCGGCGTGCTCGCGCTGATCCGCGCGAGCGGCAAGTGGAAGGCCGGGTTGCCGGTGCTGGCCGCGGCGATCGTCGTCTTCATGTACCTGACGGAGTCGAAGTTCTGGGGCGTCGTCGTGATGGGTTCGGCGGTGATCACGCTGTTCTTCCTGCCGTGGCTCGACCGCAGCCCGGTGAAGTCGATCCGCTACCGGCCGCTGTTCCACAAGGTGTTCCTCGGGATCTTCGTCGCGGCGTTCCTGACCCTCGCGTTCCTCGGCACGCGGCCACCGTCGCCGGCGGCCACGCTGATCGCGCAGTGTTGCGCGCTGATCTACTTCGCGTTCTTCCTCGGCATGCCCGTCTGGACGCCGCTTGGCACGTTCAAGCAGCCGCCGGAGCGGGTGCGCTTCAAGCCCCATTAACGTGAGCGAGGAGAGAACGACATGAAGAAACTGCTTTCGACACTCGCGCTGATCGGGGCGACCGCGTGTGCGCTGCTGGTGGCGCCGGCGGTGCGGGCGGAAGGTAATTTTCCGCTCGACCGGGCGCCCGATAACACGGAAAATCTCGTTTCGCTTCAGCACGGCGCGCAATTGTTTGTAAACTATTGCCTGAACTGCCACAGCGCGAACCTGATGCGCTACAACCGTCTGACGGATCTGGGCATATCCCAGAAGGAGATCGAAAAGAATCTCCTGTTCACGACCGACAAGGTCGGCAACACGATGTCCGTCGCGATGCGGCCTGAAGACGCGAAGAACTGGCTCGGCACCTCGCCGCCCGACCTGTCGGTCGAGGAGCGCGCGCGCGGCCGCGACTGGCTGTATACGTATCTGCGCAGCTTCTACCGCGACGATACGCGGCCGACCGGCTGGAACAACGCGGTGTTCGAGAACGTCGGCATGCCCCATGTACTGTGGCAGCTGCAGGGGCAGCGCACTGCCAAATTCGAAGACAAGACGGACGAGGAGACGGGCGAGAAGGTCCATACGCTCGTCGGCTTCCAGCAGGTCACGCCGGGGACACTGTCCGCGGTGGATTATGATGCTGCGGTTGCCGACCTGGTGGCGTACATGACCTGGATGTCCGAGCCGGCTCAGCAGACCCGCAAACGCCTCGGCGTATGGGTGCTGATCTTTCTCGGTGTCCTGACTTTCCTGGCCTGGCGGCTCAATGCCGCGTACTGGAAAGATATCAAGTAATCACGCCTGACCGGCGTGGGGCCGGCGCAAGGTGGAACCCCGGAAGGAGGTTCGCCGCGTGCCGGCCCTCGGCTTTTTTGAGGAAACGCAAACATGATGGTTCTGTATTCCGGCACAACTTGCCCGTTCTCCCAGCGTTGCCGGCTGGTGCTGTTCGAGAAGGGCATGGACTTCGAAATCCGTGACGTCGACCTGTTCAACAAGCCGGAAGACATTTCGGTGATGAACCCGTACGGTCAGGTGCCGATCCTGGTCGAACGCGACCTGATCCTGTACGAATCGAACATCATCAACGAGTACATCGACGAGCGCTTCCCGCACCCGCAACTGATGCCGGCCGACCCCGTGCAGCGCGCGCGTGCACGCCTGTTCCTGCTCAACTTCGAGAAGGAACTGTTCGTCCACGTCAGCACGCTCGAGAACGAGAAGGGCAAGGCGGCGGAGAAGAATCACGAGAAGGCACGCCTCGCGATTCGCGATCGCCTGACGCAGCTCGCGCCGATCTTCGTGAAGAACAAGTACATGCTCGGCGAGGAATTCTCGATGCTCGACGTCGCGATCGCGCCGCTGCTGTGGCGTCTGGATCACTACGGCATCGAGCTGTCGAAGAACGCCGCGCCGCTGATGAAGTACGCCGAGCGGATCTTCAGCCGGCCGGCCTATATCGAAGCACTGACGCCGTCCGAAAAGGTCATGCGTCGTTGATGATGCAATGAAGGCAAGACGGGGAGGGCGGCGCGGCGTGCCGCGCGCCCGCTCCGGGTTCGAGGATTGTGATGCAAGAGATTTCAACGAAGCCTTATCTGCTGCGCGCGCTGTACGAGTGGTGCACCGATAACGGTTACACACCGCATATCGCGGTGAGGGTCGACAACTCGACGCGCGTGCCGCGTCAGTTCGTGCGTGACGGCGAGATCGTGCTCAACATCAGCTTCGAGGCGACGAGCCAGTTGCAGATGGGCAACGAGTGGATCGAGTTCACGGCCCGGTTCTCCGGGAAGGCGCACAAGATCGAGATTCCGGTTGCCAACGTGCTCGCGATCTATGCGCGCGAGAACGGGCAGGGGATGGCGTTCCAGGTCGATGCGGTTGCGGGCGAAGGCGAGGATTCGGGCGCGTTCGACGAAGAAGCCGCGCAGGCGGATGACGCGCAGCGCGACGAGTCGCCTGCTGCGTTGACGCCGGTTGCCGACCGCGGCGCGAACGAGGAACCCTCCGAAGGCGCCGACGAACCGCCGAAAACCGACGGCGATGGCGACGGTTCGAAAGGTGGCAACAGACCTCGCCTCAAGATCGTGAAATGAGGTAGAATCTCGCGCTACGCCGGCTTAGCTCATCTGGTAGAGCAGTTGATTTGTAATCATCAGGTGGCGGGTTCGAGTCCTGCAGCCGGCACCATATCTGACAAGGGGTTACGCGATGTTTGCGTAGCCCCTTCGCGTTTCCAATTCCCCCTCGGCATTTCCAATCTGCATTGGCGAACAGGCTTGTTCAGCTACGTGCTGTGTACGTAGCGTTTCTTCAAGCAAGGGTTCCGTCTTGTCGCAAAGCAAGTCGGCGGGCCGGAATGAGTGCAAGCCATCATGACGATCCCCTCCGAGTAACACATGACGCAGCGCCGAGAAGATCGCGATTTGATTCCTCATGAAGTTGTCAGCGCAACGGTCGACGGGGTGACGCCCCTGCGTGCGTGGCGCGAATATCTCGGGCTGACGCAGGTCGAAGTCGCGACGCGACTCGGCATCAGCCAGTCCGCCTACGCTCAACAGGAGAGCAGCGAGAAGCTGCGCAAGTCGACGCGCGAGAAGATCGCCGCCGCGCTCGGCATCACGGACGCGCAGGTTGACGTCTGACGAGAGTGGTTGGCGCAGCAGAGAGCCGCCTGGGACTTCGGTGCTGGGCGGCATTTTTCGCCTGTATCCATGCACGGAGTCGGCGGGTTCACGTGTCCTCAGAGCGGTCGGTCGCTGGTCGCCCTGGTGGGGTAGCGCGCAGCAGGCCCGTGGCGGGGCTGTGTGCACGTGGCAGGTGCAGCCCTTGGGGGCGGTTCGACCCCTAGGGCGGGCTGATTCGGATCCGGCGCGCGCAGTTGTAGCCCCGCCCCACCTGCCCGCAAAAATGAACGGTTTTTGTGCACTCATGCGCTAGGTGCTCGAAGCCGCCCGGCGCGGGCCGCGCGGCAATCGGCGGCCCGATTCTTCTATGCACTTTTATGCGCCTTGATTATGCAGTCTCGGCGTTTCTTCGCCTGTACCTCACTGTTCGACAGAACTGTGAGCGCCGGTAGAGGTGTCGGGGTACCCGGCGCTGCGTGGTTCTGGTCGCTTTTCAGTGCGCGGAAATCATGCGTTTTGATGCGCAACGATGCGAATCGATGCGTCGACACGCGCATAAGCAACGCGAGATTTGTTCTAGGGATTGTGCGATTGACAGAAAATGACTGCGCCAACGCTCATCTAGAGCAGAAGGACTCCTGGTGTACTTATGATCGATTCGAAAGTTTTATCGACAGTTTGTCTCACCGCTCCTGCGGAGGTGTAGTGAACCGCCAAATCCCCTCGATCAGGAGGAGTCACTATGTCAAATCGGACACCCACAAGCCGCGTATATGTCCGTAACAACTCCATTGACAGCTCGTCAAGAGCATCTTTAATCGTGGCTGCGTTGGAATTTTGACCAATTCCATAGAGATCAGAGTTCACAAGGACGCGTACCATTCCAGGTTGATGGTCACGTAGTTGGCGTCGGCAAGCGTTCGCAACGGTCGCGCGAATATTCTGCACGCTTTTTGAGAGAGCAGTGGACCTTGCGCAAACTAGGATTGGGCGGCGAACGCTCGTTACCATAACGTTCGATGCGTTCTGTACAATTAATTCGCCGAACGGCAGAACAAAGTGCCAGTCGCGCCATTCGTCAAAGTTCATGATCCACCGCCAGAGTTCTGCGGAATGGGCCTTCATTGGGTGCGGCAGTTCAAAGGGGCCGGACGGATGAGGGGTAACGTTGATCTTGACGCGGTGCGTAGATCTCCTGGTTAGCTTATCGGCGAACATTGAGCGCAGCAGATGGGGAATGTCTGTTATGCCAGCCTCATCATGCACGTCGATTTTGATCAAAAGTCCGTCACCTATTTTCGCGGCTTCCTCAAAAATCTTGTCAAGCGCCAGCCGTCTGAATCTGCCAATGAAGTCAGATACTTTCTCCTCGTACTGCGTTTTGGCTTTGCATTCGATAAATATCGAACCATCTATCGCCATATCGGGTACGGCTTGCCCCACTTCATCAAGAAGTTCGACTTTTCCCGAATTCGCCTGTGCACTTGCTACCAACAATTCGTATAAGGCGGACTGCCATTGATCGCCTGTCAATCGCGGGAGCCGGTCTTTCATGTTTTTCACATTGTCCAAGTTGAGGGCAACGTCACGAAGTGACAGAAGGCGGTAGGCGAAAACACCGCATAGAAACTCCCCACGCTCGTCGTGATACTTGAGTATTCGCTCGGTGCCTATAACAGCTTCCGCGAGAGGGTGCATTTCGTCCTTTTGCGGTATTCCCTCACGAAGCGCACGAGCTGACCCACGAGCGGAAGCCAACGGCATTTCCGTGTAGAGGAGCGGATCACTTGAGTTCTTACCTGCTTGTTCGACCAGCCATTGTTCATCGAACAAGCGTCGTGCGATCGGCAAAGCGGCCCTGATCACTTCTGGTGAGAAATCTACCGCGTGCCCGATTAACATAGGCCCTCTGGCAATTGAATGGTGATGTGTTAGGCAACGCAGGAAAAAACCGTCCGGGTGTTTTTCGTAGTCCCTTCCGATGTTTGCCCGATTCATCTGGCGGAAATGATACTTCACGTGGTCAGACGCAGACCCGTGCCGGGGTTGAAAGCGAGCAACAACTCGGGCAATCGGCCGATGGTCTGAGAATCGGTCTGTCGAACGTCAGTCGTTGGCATCGCGCGACTGGCCTGGCTGGGCCGGGTGGGCGGCGCCGCACCGTCGCGGATTGCTGCCGCTCGGCGGGTGCTCCCAGCTTCCCCGGTGTTTCATAACCCTGTAAAGCCTGTTGTGACGTCACTCGCTCGGCTGTTAGCGACGTATTGGCTTGTCCAAGAGTGAGGTCTATCGCAGGATTGGCGCACGAACATTTCCGGCTGGGGTCAAGTTGGGCGATCGGGCCGTGGCGTGGCGCGAATCCGCCGTCGAGGATTGGATCCGTGCTCTCAGTTAGATTTCGCATCATAAGAGTCGGAAGTCTCGAGGCGTTTCCAATATGAATTCGATCCTTGCCAGACAAGGCCGGGACTCGACTCCTGCAACTGAATTGCGCGCTGCTGCACGGCGTGGCGCCTGGCGGCGCCTGCCACGCAAGCGGGATGGGAGCAGCGGCATGTTGCGGCTGCCGCGCGATAGACGCCGATAGCCTCACATCTGCCTGAACAACCCCGCATACGCACGACTGACGGGCAGCATTTCCCGCTGCCCATGCACGCGAATCCGCAACCGTCCCAGCAGATCGCGCTCGATGCGATCGATCGCTGCATACGCAACGATCACGCCGCGATGCACCTGCGCGAACCGCTCCGGATCGAGCCGCTGCATCAGCTCTTTCAGCGGCGTGCGAATCACGAGCCGTTCGCCAGCCGTGACGACTTCCGTGTATTTCTCCGACGCCTGGAAATACAGCACATCGTCGACCGATACGAGCCGCGTCGCATCCTTCACGCCTACCGTCAGCCAGCGGATCGGCACCGCTTCTCTTGCTTGTGCCGCCTGCGCGAGCGCATCGGCCTGCGCAAGCGCCGGCCCGCCGCGCTGAAGCTTCGCGATACACCGCAGCAGCCGCTCGTCCGTCACCGGCTTCAACAGGTAGTCGACGGCCGCGCGATCGAACGCGTCGACCGCATATTCGTCGTAGGCCGTGACGAACACGACATGCACATCGGGCGCCAGCGCAGCGAGCTTCAACCCGTCGATACCGGGCATCCGGATGTCGAGAAACGCGATGTCCGGGCGTGGCGACGCATTCAGCGCGGCCAGCGTTTCGATGCCGTTGCGCGGCATCGCAACGATTTCCAGTTCGGGCCAGAGCTGCCCCAGCCGCTGCGCGAGCGAGGCGGACAGGTTCGGTTCGTCGTCGGCGATGAGGGCGGTCGGCATGTCAGTCGATCGGGATCAGCAGGGTAGCGGTGACGCCATGCGCGGCGGCGGCGTTCGTTTCGATGCAGACGCGGCCGCGCTCGCCGTGCAGCGTCCGGATGCGCGCCGCGACGTTGGCGAGTCCGACGCCGCCATGCAGGCGCGTGTCGCTTTTGCCGAGGCCGACGCCCGTATCGATCACGTTGAGTTCGAGTTTGTCGCCACGCATCCTGCCGCGAATCACGATCACGCCGCCGTCGATGGACGGCTCGATCCCGTGCAGCAGTGCATTCTCGACGAGCGGTTGCAGCAGCAGCGGCGAGAACGGCAGCGCGTGCAGGTCCGCCGGCACGTCGATCGAATAAGAAAGCCGCTCGCCGAGCCGGATCGATGCGATCTTCAGCAGTGCTTCAACGAGTTCGAGTTCCTCGCCGAGCGTCGACGTCGCATCGCGCGTGCGCCGCAGGCTCGCGCGCAGGTAGCGGTTCAGGCTGTCGAGCATCGTCGATGCGCGGGCCGGGTCGCGCTCGATCAGGCTCTGCACGTTCGCGAGCGTATTGAACAGGAAGTGCGGCTCGATCTGCGCCTGCAGCAGTGCCAGGCGCGCGGCGGTCTCGGCCTGGCGCGCTTCGGCGGCTTCGCGGCGCTCGGTCTCGAGCGTCGCACGCATGCGCATCGATTGCAGGAACAACGATACGCACACGAACAGGATCGCCGAGATGAGCAACGACGGCCCGTAGTTGTCCCACGTTCCGAGGCGGGCGCGCCCGAACACGTGCGGCACGTTCCCGCGGACGATCGCTGCCGATATCTCGAAACCGATGAGCACGCTGGCCGGTGCAATCACGACGGTCTTCAGCGCGAGCCTCGGCTTGCGCGGCAGCAGCCGGTCGGCGGCGTGGCTGAACAGCAGCGCGCAGAAGCCGATCGTGTTGGCGACGACGAGGTAGGGCAGCAGCGGTTCGTTGAAATGGATCGCCCAGAAACCGAGGCCGACGACCGAGTTGAAGCACGCGAACGCGAGCAGCGCGGACGGATCGCGCAGCAGCCGCGGCGGGGCGCCGGCGGGTGGCTGCGGAATCGGCGACGGGTCGGACGTGGCTCGCATGGTGTCGGGTGAAGGTGGGTGCGCGATGCGCCGATGGCCTGACCTTACTGCCGGACGGGCCGATAACGCGCGCGTTGCGACGAACGGCGCGCGGCTTCGACGAAGCGCGTCGGCTGCCGACGGTTGGCCGGTTTCCGCCACGAGTGTAGTGGAAGGCGCTGCGGAAGGACACGGGGTGTTGCCGGTTGCGAGTCGAGCACGAAGCGCCGGCTGGCGGGCGAGGGCGGACCATTCAGCTCGGACGTCGCCGGCGGCCGGATTCGGTGGCGCGTCATTCGTCCCGATTCGCCGGACGATCATCGCCGCGACGCGCAACTCGTCCGCAAATTCCGGCCGCCCGTCGCAAGCCGTGCCGTCTGCCTGAGCGGCGCAGTACGGTGTTGCCGTGTCCACTCCGACCAGGCGACTCCGACCATGTCCGCACTCCTTCACCTGAAGCCTTACGTGTACGTAATGTTCTGCGTGCTGCTCTACATCGGCATCAAGCGCTGTTTCCCGCGCGAGGTGCCGGCGGCACGACCGCTGATCTCGCCGGTCGCGTTCGGGATGCTCGGCATCGTCAGCCTGAACGGGCTCTTTCCGCATGCCGGCATCGACGCGAACGCGATTGCACTGGCGGCCGTCCTGGGCGGCGCGTCGCTGGGCTGGCTGCACGCGAGCCGGTGGCGGCTCGAGTACCGTCCGGCGTCGTCGGGCCTGCGCGTGCGCCTGCCTGGCGACGCCAGCCTGCTCGTCACGCTGATGCTGACGTTCGTCGCCGAAACTGGCATCCATTACGCGGTCGCCGTGCACGCGCCGTGGGCGGCGACGAGCGGCTTCGTGATGCTGTCGTTCGCGGTATGGGGCGTGCTCGTCGGGATGACGCTCGGGCGCGCGGTGAACGTGGTCGTGCGCTGCATGCGCCATGCGAGCGGATCGGCAAGCGGCGGGTTCCCGTATTCGGTCGACCCGCGATGAAGGGCGCGAAACAACCGGCGAGCAGGCAACCGCCGGCCATGCATGCGATGCGATCCGTCTTCGTCTCCTGGATCGGCATCGAATCGAAGCGGCATGTAACGCACGCTGTCTTGCGCCCCGCTTTCCTGTCATGGTCGCGTCATGGTGCGCCCATAACGTTGCACGTTCCCGTCGCGGCGGCATCGCCGGAGCCGGGACGTGCGCAACCCGCTCGCGACGACGTGCCCGCGTCGCAGGCAGGCCTGCCGGGATCTCGCTCCCGGCGGCGCGGCAGTCATGCCACGCGCCATTACATTCGAAAATACGATCGACGCCGGTTCGAACCGGATCGCGGACGATCAGGAGACAGGGACCATGCTGAGCCCGCATGAATTCTCGATGCTGTTGCGCGTTGCACGTGCGCCGGACAGCGTCGATCCGTCGAATCCGGCTTTTGCCGTGCTGGTCGAGAAGCGGCTGGTCGACGATACGCAGATGCGCATGAACGCCGTGGCCGCGCGCCCGGCGCTGACACCGGTCGGCCAGATGCTGCTGGCGCGCTTCGACGAAGCGGCTTGAGGGGACGCGTCACGCATTCACCGAAACGAATGGCGTGACGCGTTGAAGTGTCGGGCCGCTTACTGCGCGACCGGCACCGTCACATCGCTGCCGAACCAGTGCATCGAGATCTTCTTCAGCGTGCCGTCCTTGTGCAGCGAGTCGAGCGCGTCGTTGATCGCCTTCTCGAACTTCGGGTTGCCCTTGCGGAACGGGATCGCCATTTCCTGCTTGCCGCCGTTCAGCACTGCGCCCGCGCGCAGCGGCAGGTTCGACGTCTTGATCATGTACGGCAGCATCAGGCGGTCGTCGAGCGTCGCCTCGATCCGGCCGGCGGCGAGGTCGCGCAGTTTCTCCGGCGCGCCCGGATACGTCTGCACCTCGATGCCCGGCACGGTGCGCGCCATCTGGTCGTAGTTGGTGCCGAGCGTCACGCCGAGCTTCTTGCCCTTGAAATCGTCGAGCGACTTGAAGTTGCGCGTGTCGTCCTTGCGCTGGATCAGCTGGGCGGCCGAGTACGTGTACGGCTCGCTGAAGTCGAGCGCTTCCTTGCGCTGCGGCGTGATCGTGACCTGGTTGACGATCACGTCGAACTTGCCGGCCTGCAGGCCGGCGATGATGCCGCTCCATTCGGTCGGGATGAACTGCGTCTTCACGCCGAGCCTGCCGGCGACGGCGTTCGCGACGTCGACGTCGAAACCCTCGAGCTGGCCGGACGTGCCGCGCGAGTTGAACGGCGGGTACGTGCCCTCGAGGCCGACGCGCAGCACGCCGGCTTTCTTGACCGAGTCGAGCAGGTCGTCGGCGTGCGCGGCGACGGCCGTGAAGCCGAGGGCCGACGCGAGCAGCAGGCCCGACAGCAGGAACTTCGAACGTTTCATCGCAGATCTCCAGAGGTCAGTGTCGTGTGTGGTGAGCGCCGGGTATCGGTCGAACCCGGGGGCGGCCGGAATACGGGCATGTAGACACTACTCGCAACCGCGCCGCGCCGGAAGTCGAATTGGCCCTGATTGAGATCGATTTCAGCAGGGCGGGGGCGGCCGGCCGCGTGATTGGCGGGAGGCGTCGTACAAGGCGTGGGGAGTCGCGCAAGAAGTTGTTGCGCGGGTATCGCGAGTGACGGGCGAAATCACTCGAAATTCACTCCGATTTCAGGGGCAGCAAATTGATGATGAAAGTGGATTGCACGGAGTTGGACGCCTGGACGCGGATTGGCTGGCCTGCTGCAAGCCGTTCGTTGATCGTCGACCGGTTCAGTGTCCCGGGCACCAGTTGCTTGATCAGTGCCGGGTCAAGGTTCAAGCCGTCGTGCCCGGTTCAATCGTCACTTCCTCCTTGCGTTTGCGTGGCATAAAAGTGGTTCCTTGGCTCTCGGTTTATGCCTCACACAAAAGATCGGATAAGCTCCTGCCCGTCGGTCTGGATAGACGGCCTTGTTGCCGACTACGCCGTCGTCGCGGATCTCGATCCGCAGTGATTCGAAAAAATAGTCGCATGCATACATCGCGAAGAAATTGGAACGCTTTCATTCCAATGGGTGAATTTTCATTTTCAAGCCTATGTGTCGCCGCGGGTCTCGCCGTCGCGTGGTCGATAATTTTTATGGGAAAAATTACCAGGCAAAAGAAAATCACCTGGGGTGATGTCAAGACGTGGATCAGGAACGTCATCGATTCGCTCTAGTTGCGAATGGGAAACGACAATAGGATGAGACATGGGCCGGATACTGTGTAAATCGCATGGCGCAACCGGGGTGATACATGTTTCGAGCGATATCGGCGCCGACATGAAAACGGACGCGAGGCGCTTGAAGATTCTCCGTTACGACATCGACTGGCTGGGAGACGGACTCGCCGACATTTCGTACTTTGTTTCGACCGAGGTCGCGAAACAGTTCGGTTTGCCGGAGCCTGGTGATGCGCCGTTTGGATCGGATTTCGAGGATCAGCATGCGGCCGTCTTCGACGGGCTCGTTGCTGTTTGCGACAAGTGTTTTGGCGAGTATCAGAGCAGAGCTGCTTGACCGGTTGGGCTCATCATGTACTGGTCATGTGGCGAAGCGAGCCTACGGATGGGCAGGGAGTCGATATCGAAGCCGACAAGGCGACGTGGCGTCGGACACGTTAACTGGCCGACAGCGCCGAGCCTCGAAGTATTGCCATCGAAGTGCTGCGGATTCCGGGTACCCGCCTGAAGCCGGAACTTAGCGCCGTCGGTCTCCTCGATCCGCAGCGAGTCGAAGAGCAATACCTGATGCATCGCGTCAAGCGGACGGTTCTGCCAACTCAGCGCTTTGGCGATCGCCCTTCAGTAACCGTCTCGATGAAGTCGGGTGATACATCGATGCCATAGTGCTCGGCCAGAGACCTCTGGACCTCACGTACACTCATGTCGCATGCGTACATCGCGAAGAAATTTGAACGCGTTCATTCCAATGAGTGAATTTTCATTTTTAAGCCTATGTGTCGCCGCAGGTCTCGCCGTCGTGTGGTCGATAATTTTTATCGGAAAAATTACGACGCAAAAGAAAATCGCCTGGGGTGATGTCAAGACGTGGATCAGGAACGTTGTCGATTCGCTCTTTGGGATGGGGTAGCGCGGCAAGCGTGCCGACCACGTGCCGCAGGCCGTCGGCTTACACACGCCTCGCTGAACCTGATGGTCGCGATCCTGCGTTGCGAGCGAATCTCATTGAGACATATGACGACTCACTACCCATCCCTCGAAGCGGCTTTTCGGGATCGTCCGGTCCGGATCGCGGACTGGGGATACTTCGAATGCCGGGAGACAGACTTGACTGCATCGGGTGTCGAATTCTTCGACGATGTGGAAGACCCGGGGCCTTGTCGGCGCGCAGCGTTCACGCGAAGCAGTGGGGGCCTCGTCGTGCTGACCGTCTATGGCGATCCCAAAGTCAATGAAGTCGTGTTCGCGTCCGATGCGAAAATTGCAGGGAAAAGCGATTTGCTGAACGCGCTGCCGGAACCATTCCACCGATGGGTCGACATGTTCGAGGTCGTTTATTTCGGCCAACCGGTCTGAATGGCCAGCCGCAGCGGGCAGCCAACACGTTGTTCGATCGCTACACCCACAAAAATGGTGGCAGGTTTCGCCCCTCGCTTCATTGGCATAATCACGACCTTTTGCGGTACCGTGCGCGAGCGCTGATGTCCGATTCCGTGATGCTGACGAACTACGTACGTGCTTTGCGGCGCTCACACGAATCTACCGACGATATCGCACGTGCATGTCACGACGCCGTGCCATCCGCACCGCCAAACGTCACTCCCACCCCTACAACCCATGCTCGCAACAACCGACCTGACGACCGTAGTCAGCCTGAAGCAGATCCTCGAAACGCCCGGCGACTTCTCTGGCTGGCTCCATCTACCACCGAAGCCGTGGACGCTCGATACAGAGGGCGCGTTCTCGGCAGACGCGCAACATGCCGAAGACGATGCGTCGTCCTCGATCGCGCTGCAACCCGGCTGGAGCGTCACGCTGAATAGTGCGACGATCGAAGATATCGTGATCAACGCCCACGACCAAATCGACGAACCGAGCGTTTCGCAGTTGCTCGACGCATTCGTCTTTTACGTAGAGAACGATGAATTCATCCTGTTCTGACGACGTGGTTTGCCACACGTCATCATGAAATCCTGGCGGGACATCCTGATTGCAGCCAATCCGCTCGTTCGATTTCTCGAGGAGGATGCATTTTTGGCGCCGTCTATCTCGGCAATCCTGCGGCGCATTACGTTGTCCGGGATGCGAAGGTCGCAAGTCGTTTAGCGACCGATGACTCCATCGACGATTTCGGTGAATTCATGTGTCGGCATGCGGCTGACAGAGAGACGCGAGACCGGTATCGTTCGCAAGCGATTCGACAAGGCGCCATGTCGCCGGGAGGCACGATGCACGATCGGGATCTGAAGCAGTTTATCGTCGAAATTCGCGACACGGTGGGCGTGCACGCAAGCATCGGCGCACCTGCGCCCGACCATGCAACACCCACGAGCTCCCTCTCCGTGAGCGATGAAATTGCTGCATGGTTCAGCGCACTCGACGATGTCGATCCGTCGATTCCCTGGACCGCTGACGACCTCCTGTTGTACGGCAACCAGGCGAGTCTCGCGCTTGGCCAGACCGGCTATCGTGTCGACGCATCTGGGCGGCGTCTGTCCGGATGGCACGACGACTGGATCGTGCTGGGTCAGATGGGCGGCGATCCCGTTATCGTCGTCCCGGAAGGCGATGTGCTGTTCGACCGCCACGGCGCGGGTTCCTGGGCACCATTGCGCGTTGCGTCATCCCTCACGCACTTCGCCCACGCGCTGTGTATCTGGTGCGAGTTGTACGTTGGAAGGTACTCACGCGATATCTTCGACGACACGTATGAAATCCGCCCGGCATTCCTTGCTGAAGTCCGGGCGCGGATAGGCGAGGCGCTGCCCGATGCGGAAGCGGTGGTGTTCCTGGAGATGGTCGGCGGGTGAGTGCGGGCGAGCAGTCTCGAGCAATGCGCAGGCCAATCCGCAGGCAGCCCCGGGTGACACAAGTGATTGACTGAAACACGGTCTTACTTACGGCGAGAACGAAATGCTTGACCCCGACCAGGATGACGACCTGATCCACGTCTACGCAGGTAGCTCCGGAGATGCACCGGTTCATGAAGAACTTCCCGCGCGTCAGGTCGAGCCGGGCATCTACGAATTGCTGGCATCGCCTGGCCTGGCGCTGAATCTCGCGAAAGGCGATCTTGTCCGCATGGATGACCCCGATCGTCCTGCCACGGTACTGAAGCGCGGCGGAAACTACTGCATCCAGATCTATGGCGACGCGATTCCGGATAGCGACATCAACCGGCTTGCGGATGAGGTCGAATCCGAACTGGGCGGTACGCTCGACGGTTGTTACGGCGGCTCGCTCGCGTTATCGGTGCCGTCCGGTGCGGGAGGCGAGCGAATCCGCGCCGTCTTCGACGGCTTCACGGCAAGAACCGGCCTTGCCTGGTACTACGCGAACATCTACCGGAACTTCGAGGATCCGGACGACGAAACGCTGCTCGACTGGTGGCTCGAGTCGTGACGGTGCAAAATCGAACCCGTGTATGTCGGGGATACCGACAGGAAGATCAACCGATGCCCCCCACGCCGACCATCGGCACGACCGTGGCCGAGATCGAAGCGGCCGAAGCATTACTCGGCCGCGCGTTGCCGCGTTCGTTCGCCGCATGGCTGCTTCTCAACAACGGCCGGTCGCTCGGCGGACTGCCCGTGTTCCCCGTCTTCGATGCGCGCAATCCGCGCAGGACGTGGAATTCGATCGTGCGGCGCTACGACGAAGGCTGGCGCGCGTGGCGAGACAATTTCGACCATACGGATGCCGATTTCTCGCACTTGTTGCCGTTTGCCGAGTTCGGGACAGGTGACTACTACTGCTTCGACTACGACCGGACAGCGGCATCGTGCGAGCCGGCCGTCGTCCTTTGGTCGCACGAGACGGGCGAGACGACGCCGGTATCCGACAGTTTCACGGCCTTTCTGTCGATGCGGGGCGCCATGGAGGGGGCGGGAAATGAACCTGACGAATGATCCGGCCGAGTGGCGTGAGCGCCAGGAGGCCATGTGTGCGCGATACGCTCTGCGCGCTGCCGAACCCGAGCACAAGGTTGCGGTCGCGATATCGACGCTCGGGCGGATGCCTGTCTATGGCACGCGGATCGCGCTGTCGGAAGGCGATGACATCGGCTGGTTTTTCCACTGCGGCGAATATTCGGACGCGCCCGATTTCTACCAGCCGCTGCACGCCGCACATCTGCCCACCTACCTGCCGCTCGTCTTGCCCTATTTGATGCTGCCGCCCGGCGCGCGTTTCATCATCGACGACGCCGGCTACGAAGACGTCTGGATGGATCTGCCCGGCAACGAGGCGTCGCGATGAGTGCGCGGCAGACCTTTCGCAAGGCGCTGATGCTGCTCGATCATGGCATGACGGATCGAGGCGAAGCCGTGCTGCATCTTGCGCTGACCGAGGCCGAGCAGGAGGGCGATCGCGTTGCACTCGCCCAGTCGCTCGTCGCGCTGGGCGATCTGATGTGCGAGACGTCACGCAGTGGATCGGCGCGTCCGTTCCTGGAGCGGGCGCTTGCGGCGGCACGAGACCTCGATGCCGGCCTGCTGGCGTGCGAGCGTGACAGGGCCGAACGATTGCTGGCGCGTATCGAATGCGAGCGCATCGGATTGCAGATTCGCGGCCCGGAAGATTTCAAGAACAGGACGTTCACGCTTGCCGACTTCATCGCGGTTGTGCGAGCGAAGGCCGAACGGCCGGCGGGCTACGATCCGGCGTGGCAATACGATGTGTACGGAAATGACGGCGATGCAGACTGGTGCCCGCGGCAGACGATCTATATCGCCGACAAGGTACAGGTCGACGACGAGGATCGCGAGCGCTACCCCGAACGTGTCACTGAGCTCGGTTACGTATTCCGCTACTCGTGCGAGCACTTCCAGGACGTCGTCGATCTGGCCTGTCGTCAGAAACCGGGCGCGTCGATCGACGACCTCGTCCGCTGTCTTAACCACTTCGATCGCCACGACGACTTCCTCGATCTGGATTCGAACGGCGAGTAGCCGCGAGCACGACGAATGGGACGTCGCAACAAAAAAGGACCGCCGGGGCGGTCCTTTCTCATCGTGAAGCGAGGCCGAGAAACCTCCGCCCCTCAAGGCAGCGAAATCGTCAAATTGGCCGATTCCGGCCCGACCTTGATGACCTGCGAATAAGGCGCCAACGCCTGCAGCGTCTTGTCCTTCAGATACGTATTGAGCCCGAGATACCCGAGCAGCGCCACCAGCGCAAAAACCGCCCCGATCGCCCAAACCGGCACTTCGCGTTTGAGTCGATGCGCGATCTGATCCGGCAACGGCCAATGCGGCGCGAACGGCGCCCGCTTGCCCTTCATATGCGCGATCTCGTCCCCCAGCCGCGCGGTGAGGTAAGCCAGCTTCTCCGGCCCTTCGAGCAGATACTTGCCCTGGAACCCGAGCAGCAGGCACATATGAAACACCTCGAGCGACTGCAGCCGCGCCGCACCCTGCGCGCGACCTTCCTCGAGATACTGGAAGAACTTCTCCCCCGCGAGCTGCTCGCCGAACAGCACGAGCTGCAGCGGCCGGCGTTCCCAGTCCGTGCGGATCTTGAACTGCGACGACAGCACCATCTCGTCGATGGCCGCGCAGAACGCGAACTTCGCGCCGTACACATCCTCGGCCGCGATATTCAGCTTTTTCGCGCCGCGCTCGAAGTCCGACAGGAATTCCTGGATCCGCGTGCTGAACTCGCTCGCGCTATCCGGTTCCCGCCCGTTCTTGAGCAGGAACAGCATGAAGAACCCGTCGTACAGCAGGTCGAGCAGCGAACGGGCCTGGAACGAGGCGTCCGTCGACGCCGGGGTATGCAGGGGAGGCGGCGCGTTGTCGCCGAACAGGGAAGGCGCGTAGCTCATGATGTGACCGCGATCAGTTCGAACTTCAGGTCATTGATGCCAGTCGGCGCGTAGATCATCGCGGACTGGGCCTGCAGCATGCGCTCGTACAGCGCGCCGCGCGAATCGAGCGCGAAGTAGCAGGCGCCGGGGCGCACCGGAATCGCGGGCGGCACCTGCGGCGTGTACGACAGCCGCACGCCGGGCATGGCCGACAGCACGAGCTTGTCGACGTCGTCGGGCGCGCCGACCTTGAAGCGGGCCGGCACCGCATCGACGAGCTCGACGCTCGGCATGTCCGCGGACACCGCGAGGTAGAACTCGGTCTTGTCGTCGATCTTGCCGGAATCGAGGCGGCCGAGGTGGAACGACGGGCGCACCTCGTCGAGCGTGATCGCGAAGTAGCGCGTCGAGATCACGGTGTCGAGCAGCTCGCGCAGCATCAGGTCGAGACGCGCAAAGCTCGGGCCCGGATCGTCGTGGCGGTACACCGGCAGGTCCGCGAGCGTGTAGCCCTTCGAGAACGTCATCAGCTGGCCCGCGAGGCGCAGCAGTTCCTGGAACAGCCGCTCGGGATGCAGCGCCGAGTGCTGGTGCAGGTGCGCGAGCGTCGCGAACGCGGCGTTCGCGGTGTGCAGCAGCCAGAACGACGCGATGTCGCCCGAGCGGAATTCGATGATGTTCTTCGACGGCTCGCGGTGAAAGCCGTACAGCGCGTTCACCTTCGCCTGCAGCGCATCGACGAGCTGGCGCAGCCGCTGGTGCAGGATCGGCGATGCGTCGATCGCGAGGCACGGCGGCACGAAGCTGTCGTCGATCTCGAAACCGGACGTCGCGGTGCGGCGCACGCGTACGAGCGGCACCGACAGCAGCTGGTCGCGCGGTTCGCTGTGCGCGATCAGCTTGACCTGCGTCTTCAGGAACGTGATGTCGGCTTCGGCTGCGTCGGTGAAGTTGTCGCCGACGCTGGTCTGCTCGCTGACGAAACGCGTCATGAAGCCGGCGGCCGGATCGTCGCTGTAGTTGGTGCCGTTCTCGCGCAGCGGGTGCAGCGCGAGATAGAACACGAATTCGTTGATGCCGTCAGGCAGCGTGTCCAGCGCGATCGGCGGCGGCAGGTCGTCGGCCTGCGGTGCGGCATACAGCGCGCCGTCCGGGAACACGAGCGCGAGCTCGGCCACCCGCAGCACGTTGCTGCCGAGTGCGTCGCGGTCGATGCGCACCGAGCGCACGCCCCAGTTGTACGGCTGGATCGCCTGGATCGATTCGAACAGGCGCGCTTCGTGGTACGCGTCCTGTCGCTGAAAGTGTTGAGGCCGGAGGAACAGCCCTTCCCCCCACAGCACCTTGGCCGAATAACTCATGTCAAATCCGGTTAATGTCGCGTTGCGATGTAATCGATTCGTTCGTGCCCGAATTAAATCGCCAATTGTTAACTCTTGTTAATTGACATTCGTGCGTCATGTTTAACCGCAGGAGACCGAAGAAAGCAAATTCAGCGGTTGCGAAGGCGCACCCTGTTGCGGTGCGATGACGGTGCCATCGGTGACCGTCATCGCGCAATTATGCAGGCCGATGATTATGCCGGATTTCTCCGACTTCACCGGGTCGAACGTCAGTTTCCATCGTTGTAGTGCGGGATCGCGGAACAGCGCGACGATGCCGAACGCTTGCGCTTCGCGCGAAACCTTTTCGGTCGCCGTATAGCGCTGGCCCGGAATCAGCGTGATTTCACGCACGTTCAGCAAATCCGCGCCCAGCGCGGCTTTTTCCTTGGTCGGATCCGTAAATGCGTCGAACGGCGCCTGCTGGAACGACGTCGGGTCCTTCAGCGTATAGAGCCGCACGACGAGCGCGAGCGGCTTGTTGTCGGTCGCGGCGTTCAGGTTCGGCGCCGCGGCGAGCGTGATGCCGAGGCTGCGCGGCGGCTTCTGCGCGTCGGGCACCTCGGGCTTGCCGATGCCGGCCGCGGACATCACGGCGCTCGCGGCCGAGCCGAGCAGCGGGGCGGCCGCGCATCCGGCCAGAAGGGCGCAGGCAACCAGCGGCAGCGCGTAGCGAATCATCAACGATCTCATCGTATTTCCGGCGTGCTGCCTTTATCCCTGTCAAATCTGCCGGGTATTTCCGCGCTCGTTGCGTATCCCCGGCATTGCACTGTTCAACTATTAAGCACGCCCGCGTCGTGGCGAGCGTCCGGAAATTTTTTCCGCCACCCCGGCGGCGCGTCGTGCAACCAGTAAAACTTGCCCATTCCGGCCGAAAGAAAAATCGCTGCGAGCCCGCGGCGAGCGGCCATTGGAGGGGGTAGCGCCCGGTTTTAAAAGGAATTACTCTTCACACGACGATTGAATTATGAAAAATTGATCGGTACTATACCCGCGCGCTTCTTGCAAAGCAAAAGAACCAGATTCTCAACGATTTAAAACTCACGCGCCGGTGGATATAACGATGAAAGACCGTCTCTTCGCAAAACTGTCTGGGGTAGTAGTGGCTTGCGGCGTGATCGCCGGTTGTGCGAGCCAGCCTCCCGCGCCGCCGACTGCAGAGGTGTTCAACAAGTCGCTGGCCGATGCGGACGCAGTTGCGAAGGCGGGGGACCAGGACAAGGCCCTCGGCCTGTATCAGCAGCTCGCGAAGTCGGATCCGACGCGCGAGGAGCCGTGGTCGCGCATCGCGCAAATCCAGTTCGCACAGAACCACTACGGTCAGGCAATCGTTGCCGCGCAGGAAGCGCTGCAGCGTGACGCGACCGACCGTCAGGCGAAGAGCGTGCTGGCCGTGGCCGGCCTGCGGATCGCGACGCAGTCGCTCGGCGAGCTGCGTCAGGATTCGTCGCTCGCGGGCGACGCGAAGTCCGATGCGCAGGCGCTCGCGAAGCAACTGCGCGACACGCTGGGCGAATCGGCGCTGTTCCCGCCGGAGACGAATCCCCGCGCCAGCGGCCGAATCAAGAGGACCCGCACGGTCGTGCACAAGAAAGGCACGACGCCGGCCGCCGAAACCACCGCTACGGTGCCGCCGACGAACACGTCGTCGGGCGGCGCCGCGCCGAAGGGCGGCGACCCGTTCGGTGCACTGCGCAACTGACCGCAACTGACGCGATAACCACAACTAACCTGGGAGCCGTCGAGATGGCCAAGAAAGAAAGCATTCAGAAAAGCTTGCAGAAAATACGGCCGCCGCGCGTCCAATTGACCTACGAGGTCGAGAAGGGCGATGCGATCGAGGTGAAGGAACTGCCGTTCGTCGTCGGGGTCGTCGGCGATCTGGCGGGCCAGTCCGAAATCGAGCAGCCGAAGCTGCGCGACCGCAAGTTCGTCAACATCGATCGCGACAATTTCGACGACGTGATGAAGGCGATCGAGCCGCGTGCCGCGTTCCAGGTGGAAAACCGCCTGAGCGAGGGTGGCGGCAAGTTTGCGGTCGACCTGAAGTTCCGTTCGCTGTCGGATTTCAGCCCGGACGAAGTCGTCGAACAGGTCGAGCCGCTGCGCCGCCTGCTCGAGGCGCGCTCGAAGCTCGCCGACCTGCGCAACAAGCTCGCCGGCAACGACAAGCTCGAGGATCTGCTGTCCGAGGTGCTGAAGAACACGCAGCAGCTGCAGGAGCTCGCGAAGGGCACCGGCGGCGACAAAGACGGCGAATGACGACGGAGTGTTGAGATGAACCAGCAAACGGCTGCGGCCCAAGCGAGCGGCGCGGAATACGCCGCCGGGACTTCGCTGCTCGACGACATCGTCGAGAAGAGCAAGGTCGCGAAATCCGATTCCGAGCATGCGCGTGCGAAGGACCTGATCGGCGAACTCGTGCACCAGGTGCTCGACGGCACGGTGATCGTGTCGGACAACCTGTCGGCCACGATCGACGCGCGCGTCGCGGAACTCGACCGCCTGATTTCCACGCAGCTTTCCGCGGTGATGCACGCACCGGAATTCCAGCGCCTCGAAAGCACGTGGCGCGGGATGGACTATCTGGTCAAGGAAAGCAACACCGGCCAGACGATCAAGATCAAGGCGCTGCACGCACCGAAGCGCGACCTCGTGCGCGACTTCAAGGGCGCGAGCGAATTCGACCAGAGCGCGCTGTTCAAGAAGGTCTACGAAGAGGAATTCGGCACGTTCGGCGGCTCGCCGTTCGGTGCGCTGATCGGCGATTACGAGATCTCGCGCCAGCCGGAAGACATGTACTTCATCGAGCAGATGTCGCACGTCGCGGCGGCCGCGCATGCGCCGTTCATCGCGTCGGCGTCGCCCGAGCTGCTCGGCCTCGAGTCGTTCTCCGACCTCGGCAAGCCGCGTGATCTCGGCAAGGTGTTCGATACGGTCGAATATGCGAAGTGGAAGTCGTTCCGCGACGCCGAAGATTCCCGCTACGTCGGCCTGACGCTGCCGCGCTTCCTCGGTCGCCTGCCGTTCAATCCGAAGGACGGCCAGACCGCGGAGAACTTCAACTTCGTCGAAGACGTCGACGGCACCGACCACGACAAGTACCTGTGGTGCAACGCCGCGTGGGCGTTCGCTGCGCGCCTGACGGCCGCATTCGACGACTTCGGCTGGTGCGCGGCGATCCGCGGCGTCGAAGGCGGTGGCCTCGTCGAGGACCTGCCGACCCACACGTTCAAGACCGACGACGGTGAAGTCGCGCTGAAGTGCCCGACCGAAATCGCGATCACCGATCGCCGCGAGAAGGAACTGAGCGACCTCGGCTTCATTCCGCTCGTTCATTGCAAGAACTCGGATTACGCTGCGTTTTTCGCCGCGCAATCGGTGCAGAAACCGAAAAAATACAGCACCGACAGCGCGAATGCGAACGCCGTCCTGTCCGCCCAGCTTCAGTACATCTTCTCGGTGTCGCGCGTTGCGCACTACCTGAAGGCGATGATGCGGGACAAGATCGGCAGCTTCGCATCGGCGCAGAACGTGGAGACTTTCCTCAACCGGTGGATTTCGCAGTACGTCCTGCTCGACGACAACGCGTCGCAGGAACAGAAGGCGCAATTCCCGCTGCGCGAGGCATCCATACAAGTGTCGGAGATTCCGGGCAAGCCGGGCTCGTATCGTTCGGTCGCGTTCCTGCGCCCGCACTTTCAGCTCGACGAACTCTCGATTTCTCTGCGACTTGTCGCTGATCTGCCCAAACCGGCAAATTCATAAGCGAGTAAATCGCCCGGGCGGGCCGCCTGGGTAGGACGTTAAAACCACCTCTTTGGGGAGTCGAAGGGCCATGTTACATATGCACTTGCAGTTTGGTAGTCCCGCGGTGAAGGGCGAGTCCGCGGACAAGGACCACCAGGGCTGGATCGAACTGAAATCGTGGGATCACTCGATCGTTCAGCCGCGTTCGGCAACCGCATCGACCGCTGGCGGTCACACGATGACGCGTTGCGAGCACGGCGACATGATTTTCACGAAGGAAATCGATTCGTCGAGCCCGCTGCTGTACCAACACGCTTCGGGCGGTACCACGTTCGACGAGGTGACGGTTCATTTCTCGCGCGCTGATGGTGAAGGCAAGCGCGTGCAGTATCTGGAAGTCAAGCTCAAGTACGTGATCATCTCGAGCATCGCCCCGAGCGTTCGCGAGGAAGGTCTGCCGCTCGAGACGTTCTCGCTGAAGTACGCAGCCGTGCAGTGGAAGCAAACCCAGCAGAAGATCGGCGGCAACCAGGGCGGCAACACGCAAGGCGCCTGGAGTCTGACGAAGAACGACAAGACCTACGCGGTCTAAGGTCGGTTGCGGCAACGGGGCGCTCGTCGTCCCGTTGCCGTTTTCGCTGTGAATCAGGGCCTGTTTCCGCTAATAACGGGCTTGCGCTGGCCCCCAGAAGGGCCGAGCGCAAGGATTGCGACGAAGCGAATACTCGACGTATTCGCGAGGAGCGTGACGCGGCGATCGGCCCTTCTGGGGGCCAGCCCCACGAATGATTTTTTCAAACAGGGGAACGTGCGTTGCCGGCCGTATTGCGGCGTCGTTCGTCGCTTGTTTGGCTCGGCCAAACGGCGCTCCTCACTCCTTGCACTACGACCGGCAACACACGTTCGCAAGCCCGTTATTAGCGGAAACAGGCCCTTATGAAACGATTCGAACCCAGTTTTCTCGACAAGCTGTTCGACGACGAACCGCACCTGCCGGCCTCGGCAGCGATGCGGCAATTGTCGCTGGACGAGCTCAAGAACACGGTCGCCCGCGACGTCGAGGCGATCCTCAACACCCGTATCGCCCACACCGAGAACGAACTGGCCACACTGCCGGAGTGCCAGAAGTCGGTGCTGACCTACGGGCTGAACGATTTCGCAGGGCTGAGCCTGGCGAGTCACTACGACCGCGCGTTCATCTGCAAGTCGATCCAGCAGGCCATCGCGCGCCACGAGCCGCGCCTGCAGCAGGTGCAGGTGACGTTCGAGCTGAACGAGCAGGCCACCAACGCGCTCTATTTCGCGATCCAGGCGCTGCTCGTCGTGCACCCGGCCGAGGAGCCGGTGAGTTTCGACGCGATGCTGCAGCCGTCGACGCTGCAGTATTCGGTCACGCGCGCACGCGCCGCAAGAATGCAGTAAATCAAGCCGCCGAGCGGGCCGGACCGCCCGGTGATGGTTCAGGGTCCGGCAGGAAATATTGAGGTTCGGGGTCGTCGATGGAAGAATTGCTGCCGTATTACGAGCGCGAATTATCGTTTTTGCGGCGCTATTCGCGAGATTTCGCCGAACGCTATCCGAAGATCGCGGCACGGCTCGCGCTGTCCGGCGAGCATTGCGAGGATCCGCACGTCGAGCGGATGATCGAGTCGTTCGCGCTGCTCGGCGCGCGCATCAACAAGAAGCTCGACGACGACTACCCCGAATTCACCGAAGCGCTGCTGGAAGTGCTCTATCCGCACTACCTGCGGCCGTTCCCGTCGTGCTCGATCGCGCAGTTCACGCCGGCCTCGCCCGGCCAGCAGACCGAGCCGGTCGTGATCGATCGCGGTACCGAGCTGAAGAGCCGCCCGATCCGCGGCGTGCAGTGCCGGTTCCGCACCGCCTATGACGTGACGCTCGCGCCGATCCGCATCTCGGAGGCGCGCTACACGCCGGTCGCGCTCGCGCCGAGCGCGACGGTGCTGCCGTCGAACGCGACGGGCGTGATCTCGGTCACGTTCGAGTCGCTCGCCGCGCAGCTCGATCTCGGTGCGCTGAAGCTGCCGACGCTGCGCGCGCACCTGCACGGCGAGCAGTCGTTCGTCGCCGCGCTGACCGACTGCCTGTTCGTCAACGTGCTCGGCGCGTATGTCGAGCCCGAACGCAACGGTCGCTGGACCGCGTTGCGCAAGCTGCCGATCGCGCACGCCGGCTTCGACGAGGACGACGCGCTGATCGACTACCCGGCGAAATCGCATCCCGCGTATCGCCTGCTCACCGAATACTTCGCGTTCCCCGACAAGTTCGATTTCGTCGACTTCGACATCGCGGCGATCGCGCGCGCGACGGGACGCTGCCAGCGGGCGACACTGCATCTCGTGCTGCAGGACGTGCGCAGCGATTCGCACGTCGCGCGGCTGCTCGAACTGCTGACGGCGAGCCACTTCCGGCTGTTCTGCACGCCGATCGTCAACCTGTTCCGCCAGCACGGCGAGCCGATCCGCATCACGCACCGCGCGGTGTCCTACCCGGTGATCGCCGAGGCGCGGCGCGCGTTCGCATACGAGGTGTACTCGATCGATTCGGTGAAGCTCGTCAGGCAGCAGGCGCACGAGGAATCGGTGATCGAATTCCGGCCGTTCTACTCGCTGCATCACGGCGAATCGGCGCGGATCGGCCATTACTGGTTCGCGCGCCGCAACGACTGGGTCGCGCAGAAGAGCCCCGGTTATGAAACCGAAATCTCGATCGTCGACATCGATTTCGAGCCGACGTCGCCGCAGACCGACACGCTGAGCCTCGACCTCACCTGCACGAACCGCGACCTGCCGGCCATGCTCGCGTTCGGGCTCGAAGGCGGCGACCTGTTCCAGGAAGGCGGCGCGCAGACGAGCGGCATCTCGATGCTGCGCCGCCCGACGCAGAGCGTACGCTTCGAGCGCGGTCGCGCCGCGCACTGGCGGCTCGTGTCGCACCTCGCGCTCAATCACGTGTCGCTGGTCGCGCACGGCCTCGCGCCGCTAAAGGAAATGCTGACGCTGTACGACCTGCGGCGCACCGCCGTGTCGATGCGCCAGATCGACGGCCTCGCCGGCGTCGAGCAGCGCGGCGCCGTGCAGTGGCTGCCGGGCAAGCCGTTCGCGACCTTCGTGCGCGGCATCGAGATCCGCCTGACGATCGACGAGGAGCACTTCGTCGGCGCGAGCCTGGCCTCGTTCGTGCGCGTGCTCGACAGCTTCTTCGGGCTGTACGTCCACCTCAACAGTTTCGTTCAACTAGTCGTCGTGTCGAAGCGCACCGGCGAGGAGATCATCCGATGCAAGCCCCGGACCGGCGAATCGATCCTGGCGTAGTCGACGCACTGCTCGACGAACCGCACCGCTTCGAGTTCTTCCAGGCCGTGCGCGTGCTCGAAGGGCTGTTCGCGCGGCAGGCGTCGGATGCGCCCGGCGCGTGGCGGCAGGGCGACGTGGTCGCGCAGCGCATCGAATTCCGCAATACGCTGTCGCTCGGCTTTCCGCCGAGCGAGATCGAAGGCGCGCGCTCGTTCGACGGCGACGGCACGCAACTGAAGACGGACGAGCAGCGCGGCGCCGCGCTCGCGGCCCGCGAGCTCGGCCACGTCGAGCTGACGCCCGCGTTCTTCGGGCTGCTTGGCGGGCAGGGCGCGCTGCCGCTGCATTACACCGAGCAGATCATCGCGCGCGAGCACCTGAAGCGCGACCACGCGGCGCGCGCATTCTTCGACGTGTTCTCGAACCGCGCGACCGCGCTGTTCTATGCCGCGTGGAAGAAATACCGGCTGCCGTTCCATTACGAGCTCGATCGCGACGAACGCTACCTGCCGCTGCTGCTCGCGATCGCGGGCGTGCCGAGCGACGAAGTGCGCGACAGCCTCGCGGCCGGCGTGGGCGGCGTGCTCGACGAGGCCGTTGCCGGTTATGCGCTGGCCGCGCGGCACCGGCCGATGTCGGCTGCATACCTGCAGCGCACGCTGTCCGATTATTTCCGCGTGCCGGTGAAGATCGACCAGTTCGTCGGCAAGTGGTACGACGTGCCGCCCGACCAGCTGAGCGTGCTCGGCGAGGTCAACGCGGTGCTCGGCGCGACGGCGCTCGTCGGCGAACGCGTATGGCAGCGCGACATGCGCGCGCGGATCGTCGTCGGCCCGCTGTCCAAGCGCGACTACGAGGCGTTCCTGCCCGGCGGCGCGCAGGCCATCGCACTGGAGCGGATGCTGACGCTGCTCGCCGGCGTCACGCTCGAATACGAGGTGAAGCTCGTGCTCAAGCGCACCGAGGTCGGCGCGAGCGTGCTCGGCGCGGGCTCGCGGCTCGGCTGGGACGCGTTCCTGTGCACGCGGGACGCGCTCGAGGATCGCTCCGACGCGCGCTACGAACTGCACGTGATTCACTGAATCCAAGGGTCTGTTTACATATGGAACGCGCATGCGAATGCCCGAAATCGCTCGCAGGGCAAGAAGTGAGGAGCGCCGTTTGGCCGAGCCAAACAAGTGACGAGCGACGCCGCCATGCGGGCGATTTCGGGCATTCCCGTGATATGAATTTTTTGATTTGGGGTTGCCACGAGAACGGCCGCTCGCCGCGTTGCGCTCCTTGCGAATACGTCAGTATTCGCGGCGTCGCGCGCCTCGCGAGCGGCCGTTCTCGTGGCAACGCATGCGCGTTCCATATGTAAACAGACCCTAACAACAAACACACAATCGAACCTGAGATCGACGCCATGAGCACGCCTCTGAAGACCCTGATCACGAAACTGAACCCGCTGTGCCGCCACGCGACCGAGCGTGCGGCGAGCGCGTGCCTGGCGCGCGGCCACTACGAAGTCGATCTGGAGCACCTGTTCCTCGCGTTGCTCGAGGAGCCGGCGGGCGACCTGCCGCTCGCGCTGCGCGCGAGCCGTGTCGATCCGCATGCGCTGCGCGCCGATCTGGAGCGCGAGCTGACGCGCCTGAAGACAGGCAACACGCGCACGCCGGTGTTCTCCGTGCACCTGATCGCGCTGTTCGAGCAGGCGTGGCTGATCGCGTCGCTCGATTCGCAGCTCGGCCGCATCCGTTCCGGGCACCTCCTGCTCGCGCTGCTGACCGCGCCGGATCTCGCGCAATTCGCGCAGCGGATGTCGTCGCAGTTCGCGGAAGTGAACGTGACGGACCTGAAGCACAAGTTCGACGAAATCATGGCCGGATCGAGCGAGGCCGAACCGCGCCAGGCCGATACGGAAGACGGCGGCCTCGCGCCGGCAGTCGACGGCGCGGCGCCCGCGGCGGGCCCGTCGAAGACGCCCGCGCTCGACACGTACACGACCAACCTCACGCAGCGCGCACGCGACGGCAAGATCGACCCGGTGATCGGCCGCGAAGCCGAGATCCGCCAGGCGATCGACATCCTGATGCGTCGCCGCCAGAACAACCCGATCATGACCGGCGAGGCCGGCGTCGGCAAAACGGCGGTCGTCGAGGGCCTCGCGCTGCGCATCGCGGCCGACGACGTGCCGCCGCCGTTGCGCGGCGTCGCGCTGCACGTGCTCGACATGGGGCTGCTGCAGGCCGGCGCGAGCGTGAAGGGCGAGTTCGAGAATCGCCTGAAGAGCGTGATCGACGAGGTGAAGAAGAGCGCGCACCCGATCATCCTGTTCATCGACGAGGCGCACACGATCATCGGCGCGGGCGGCCAGGCCGGCCAGAACGACGCGGCGAACCTGCTGAAGCCGGCGCTCGCGCGCGGCGAGCTGCGCACGATCGCCGCGACGACGTGGAGCGAATACAAGAAGTACTTCGAGAAGGACGCGGCGCTTGCGCGGCGCTTCCAGGTCGTGAAGGTCGAGGAGCCGAGCGAGCCGCTCGCGGCCGCGATGCTGCGCGGAATGTCCGGCCTGATGGAAAAGCACTTCAACGTGCGGATCCTCGACGATGCGGTCACCGAGGCCGTGCGTCTGTCGCACCGCTACATCAGCGGCCGCCAGCTGCCGGACAAGGCGATCAGCGTGCTCGACACCGCGTGCGCGAAGGTCGCGCTCGCGCACAGCGCGACGCCGGCGGCGATCGACGACACGAAGAAGCGCATCGAGCGGATCGACGCGGAAATCGCGTCGCTGGAGCGCGAGGCGGCCGGCGGCGCGGCGCACGACGAGCGGCTTGGCGAGCTGCGCGGCGCGCGCGACACGGCGCTCGAACAACTGGCGAAGGACGAAGCGCGTTATGAAGCCGAGCGTGCGATCGTCGCCGAGATCACCGAACTGCGCGACACGCTCGACAAGGCACGCGGCCCGTCGGAAGACGGCCAGCCGGTCGACGTGCAGGCGACCCGCGACAAGCTCGCCGAGCGCGTCGCGGCGCTGCACGCGCTGCAGGGCGGCGAGCCGATGGTGCCGCTGCAGGTCGACGGGCATGTCGTCGCCGAGATCGTCGCCGCGTGGACGGGCATTCCGCTCGGCCGGATGGTGAAGGACGAGATCGACACCGTGCTGAACCTGCAGCCGCTGCTCACCGCGCGCGTGATCGGCCAGGACCATGCGCTCGACGCGATCGCGCAGCGCGTGCGTACCGCGACCGCGAACCTCGAGGATCCGAACAAGCCGCGCGGCGTGTTCATGTTCGTCGGGCCGTCGGGCGTCGGCAAGACCGAGACGGCGCTCGCGCTGGCCGACATCCTGTACGGCGGCGAGCGCAAGATGGTCACGATCAACATGAGCGAGTACCAGGAAGCGCACAGCGTGTCGGGCCTGAAGGGCTCGCCGCCGGGCTACGTCGGCTACGGCGAAGGCGGCGTGCTGACCGAGGCGGTGCGCCGCAACCCGTATTCGGTCGTGCTGCTCGACGAGGTCGAGAAGGCGCACCCCGACGTGCTCGAGATGTTCTTCCAGGTGTTCGACAAGGGCGCGATGGACGATGCGGAAGGGCGCGAGATCGACTTCCGCAACACGCTGATCATCCTGACGTCGAACGTCGGTTCCGCCGCGGTGATGCAGGCGTGCCTGAACAAGCCGGCCGAGGAACTGCCCGATCCGGATGCCCTTGCCGAGACGCTGCGTCCGCAGCTGTACAAGACGTTCAAGCCCGCGTTCCTCGGGCGGATGAAGGTCGTGCCGTACTACCCGATTTCCGACGACGTGCTGGCCGAGATCATCGAGCTGAAGCTCGAGCGGATCCGCCGCCGGATCGAGGCGAACCACAAGGCGGCGTTCGAATGGGACGAGTCGCTCGTCGACGCGGTGCTCGCGCGCTGCACCGAAGTCGATTCGGGCGCCCGCAACGTCGACCATATCCTGAACGGCACGCTGCTGCCGGAGATCGCGGGCCACGTGCTCGGCCGGATCGCCGACGGCGCGGCCATCGCGCGCATCGCGGTGCGCGCGGACGAGGCCGGCGAATTCACGTACACCGTCGAATGAGCGCGGCCGCGTATCACCCAGCATCGATGAACTGAAACCATGCCGATCAATCTCCCCGAGCTGCTGACGCCGATCAGCGATGCGTCGCCCAGCGGCGACGACCTGCTGTTTTCGAACGAATTCGACGCGATCCAGGACGCGCGGCGCTACGACGATCCGACGCTCGACCAGGGCGAATGGGTGACCGAGATCAAGGAGGCCGACTGGGGCTTCGTCGTCGATCACGCAGGCGAGCTGCTGCGCACGCGCACGAAGGACCTGCGGCTCGCCGTATGGCTGACCGAGGCGCTCGCGCTCGAGGACGGCATCACCGGCCTCACCGAAGGCTATGCGCTGCTCGAGGGCCTGTGCCGCGACTTCTGGGACACCGTGCACCCGCTGCCCGAAGACGACGACACCGAGCACCGGCTCGGCAACGTCGCGTGGCTGTCCGGCCGCACGGCGGAGCTGCTGCGCGCGGTGCCATTGACGGACGGCGCGTCGAACGCATTCAGCACGCTCGACTGGGAAGTGGCGCAGCACGTCGCGCAGGCCATCAAGCGCGACCCCGAACACGCGGACGACATCGCACGCGGCAAGCCGTCGATCGAGCAGATCGATTCGTCGCGGCGCGTAACGTCGATCGCGTTCTACACGGCGCTGCTCGCGAACCTGAAGGCGTTCGAATTCGCGCTCGATGCGTTCGAGGAGCGGCTCGTCGAGCGCGCGGGCGATTCGGCGCCGAGCTTCCGGCAGGCGCGCGACGCGTTCGAGACCGTGTACCGGCTCGCCGAGCGCTTTGCGCGCGAGCAGGGTTATACGGGCAGCGCGCCGCACACGCAGTCGGCACCGCAGGCGCAACCCGAGCGCATCGAGCCGGTGTTCGGCAACCCGATTCAGACCGAGGAGACTCACGTGCAGCCGCAGCCCGTTCCGCGCGCCCCGGTGACGCAGATGATCGCCGGCATCCAGAACCGTGCGCAGGCCGTCGACCAGTTGCGCGCGGTCGCCCGCTATTTCCGCCAGACCGAGCCGCACAGCCCGGTCGCGTATCTCGCCGACAAGGCGGCCGAATGGGCCGACATGCCGCTGCACAAGTGGCTCGAGAGCGTCGTGAAGGACGACGGCTCGCTGTCGCATATTCGCGAACTGCTGGGCGTGAGGCCTGACGAGCAGTCGTAAACGCGAAACGGGCGGCGCATCGCTGCCGCCGCCCGTCGCCTGCCGGGCCGCTTCGCACGAAGCGGCCCGTGACATCCCTCTACGCTTACTGCCCCACCCGGAACTCGATCCGTCGGTTCCGCGCGCGCCCGTCCGCCGTATCGTTCGGCGCGATCGGCTGATCCGGCCCGACGCCCGTCGTCGTCATCTGCTGCGGCGGGATGCTCTTCGTGATCAGGTAACCCTTCACCGCATCCGCGCGCGCCTGGCTGAGCGCGATGTTCGACGTGCGGTTCCCCGAGTTGTCGGTGTGGCCGATGATGTCGACCGTGCGGTTCTGCATCTTCGCGAGCGCGGCCGCCATCTGGTCGAGGATCAGCTTGCCCTGCGGCGTGAGCGTTGCGCTGCCCGTTTCGAACTCGATCGTCCGGTTCGCGAGCGTCTGGTCGAGCACGCCCTGTTCGGACGCCGATACGCGCAGCCCGTTCCTGATCGTATACGTCGGGTTCAGCGTGTTCGCCATGTCGCTCGCGAGCTGCTGGCGCTGCGCTTCGTTGTGCACCTCGCCCTTCATCTCGATCTGCGTGCCGTTGATCTTCAGCTGCCCCTTGCTGATCTGCTTGAGCTGCGCGCCGAGCAGCTTCTGCACGTTCGCGCTCCAGTTCGGCGGCGTCGCGACGTCGCCGACCTCGATCTGGTCGACGACGTTCGTCGCGCCGTAGGTGTCGCGCAGCTTCTGCAGCACGGCGGCCTTGGTCGCCTCGTCGGGCACCTTGCCGCCGACGACCACCTGGCCGGGTGTCGCGGCCGCGGGCGGCGGCGTGATGGTGCTCGCGGCGCCGGCCGTGCCGTGCACGACGGCGCCTGACGCCGTCCCCGGTGCGGCACCGGTGTTCGCGGGCAGCGCGGTCGTCGCGACCGTGCCGTTGCCGACCGGCGTGACCGTCGCGCCCGTGTTCTGCGCGAAAGCCGTGCCGCTGCCGATGAACAGGCCCGAGGCGAGGAGGGCGGCGAGGACGTGATTCATGCGATGCATCCCGTCAGCCTCCGATGAACGCTTCGCGGAACGCGTCGATGGCGACGCGCAGCGAGAGTTGCGGTTGGTCGAGGTAGCTGACGAGCTTGCTGATCTGGTGATCGTTTTGCGCATGGGCGTCGATCCACTCGGGATCGTCGATGTCGATGTTGTGGGCGGCGTAGGTCTGCGGGTCGACGACGCTCAGCAGCGTCTTGGCCGACGCGCCGTTGAAGCCGATGATGAGCCGTTCGCGCTCGGCGATCGTGCCGATGAAGATCGCGAGCTCGAAGTCGGCCTGCGCGACGAACGGCGCGATCAGTTCGAGCCAGAACGCGGCGACGAGGCTGCGGTAGAACGGATCGACCGGCAGCGGCAGCGTGAGGCCGCGTTCGATGTGCGACGAGCCGCTCTGCATCACCGGCCGCAGCAGCGAGCCGAGCGCGAGCATCGCGCCGCGCAGCCGCACGGGATGACCGCTGTCGAGCAGCATCTCCTGGAGGCCGTACAGCGACTGGTGTTCGACGAAATCGTTGAAGGTGCCGTCATGCGACGTGCCGGGGCCGCCGACGTCGATCGGCACCTGCGTGTCGCCGAGCGCCTGCAGCGCGCCGGGCGGCTCGTCCTTGCCGAGCAGCGGCGGGATCTGCGTGGCGACGCGCGACCACAGCCGCGCGAACGCGAGCGGGCTGCGCGCGAGGAACGCGAGCGGCCGGTCGACTTCGAGCGCCGTTGCGCCGAGGAACGGGAAGCGGCGCATCGACACGTCGTGGCTCGCGACCATGTGGCCCGCGATCGCGAGCTTGCTGCGCGAGCCGAGGAACGCGAAATGCATCGGCTTCGCATCCTCGTAGACGAGCTTCCAGCGCGGATCTTCCGCGAGCAGTTCGAGCGCCTGCGCGATCCAGCGGTCGAGCGTCTGCAGCAACTGCGGATTGTGCGGGCTCTTCACGAAGTCGCCGCGCGACGGAATCTTGCCGAAGTAGGCGATTTGCGCCTGTACGGTTTGCGTCATTGCGCCCCCTGTGCATTCGTTGCGTTGGCGGCCGCGACGGCCGGCGCTGCGCCCGGCGTACCCGCGCCGGACTGGGTCGCGTTCTGCGCGGCGCCCGCGCTCGCGTCGGCGACCGACGACGGCAGCTGCAGGCCGCGCAGGCTCTGCTGCTGCGGCTGGTCGCTGCCCCCGCCGCCGGACGGTTGCGACGTGCTGATGATGCGCATCGTCACCGACACGTTCACGTTGCCCTGCGCCCACGTCAGGTCGAAGGTGCCGTCCGGACGGCGCTTGCGTTGCGCCGAGTTGATCAGCTTCTCGAGGCCGTAGCGGCCCGGCTCGTTGACGAGCTGCACCGTGCGGCCGTCGAAGGTCGTCGCGGACAGCGTCGCGCCCGGCGAGCCCTGCGGGTTCGGCCACACGAAGTTGGTCCACTGCGGCGGCGTGTTGCGGTAGCGCAGTTGCTGGCCGTCGATCGCGATCGTGTATTCCGTCGTGCCCGTGCTCGGCTGCGGCAGGATCTGGAACACCGTCTGCGGCTCGGACGACGCGGCCGCGCCGCCTGCCGCACCGCCCGCGAGCGGCGCGACCCAGCGCGCGAAGCCGTTCGTGAAGTCCGGCGTGAGGCCGATGCCCATGTCGCCCCACGTGCGGGCGGCGAGGGTGTCGCCGCGGCGCACCGCGAGCGGCCCGAGCGTCGTGCCGACGAACTTCGCGATCGAGCCGTCCGGACCGAACACCTGCGCGATTTCACCGGCGCCGGCCTCGACCTTCGCGCTCGCCGCGAACGGGTACTTCGTCGCGAGCGAGTTCTGGAACGGCTGGTAGACCTGGGCGTTCCACACCTTGTTGACTTCGGCGCTGGCCGGCTGGATCACGACCGCGAACGCCTGCATCAGCGGCCGCACGAGCAGCGGACGCAGCGACTTGCGTTGCGAATCGGTGAGGCCGGTCAGCATCTGTTCGTCGACGAGCTTCAGCGAATCGGCGAGTTCCGAACCGTTGCCGTCGAGCGTCTGCTGCATCAGCTGGCGCGCGCCCGGGCCCGGGTCGCCCTGGTTCTTGATCACGTTGAAGCGCGTGCGGACCTTCGACAGCGACTCCATGTAGCCCTTGAGCATCGACGTGCCGTCATGCACCGCGACGATCCGCGCGAGCCCGATGAATTCCTGGCCGATCGGACCCATCGGCACCTCGGCCGGATTGCCGTTGATGTCGATGTTGGCGGCCGCCACCTGGCCGGCCGGCGAGCGCGAGAACAGTTGCTTGACCCAGTTCACGACACCCGTCTGCGCCTTCTTGATCGTCACGTTCGCGAGCGACGGGTTGTCCCACGACGTCTGGTCGTACGCGGTCTCGAGGATCTTGCGGATCGGCGAATCCTGCGGGTCGCCGAGGCGGTTCATCCCGTCGACGGCCTGGCCGAAGCTGCTGAAGCCCTGCACGGCGATGCCCTGCATGAACTTCTGCCAGTGCTGCGCATACTCGGTCTTGTACATGCCGACGAGCGTCTTCTGGATCTGCTCGGGGCTGCCCTCGAGCGTCAGGTCGTCCTGCGTCGACGTGTTCAGCACCCAGTCCTTCGCCTGCAGTTCCTTGGTCGCCGCGTCGCGGATCGCCGGCTGCACGTAGTCGAACCACGCTTCGCGCGTGAACGTGCCCGGAATCGCGTAGCTGCCTGCCACGAGCCCCTGGTTGCCGTCGCCGACGATGCGCGCGATGGTCATCGGCGCGAAGCGGGTCGACGCGCGTGCCTTGATTTCCTCGTACACGCGCTGGCGGGCCGGCATGCCGCGCACGACGCGGCGCAGGTTCTCGCGGGTCTGGTCGACGAGCGCGAGGTTCGCGTCGATCATCGGCCAGTCGTCGTCGTTCACGCGCGACAGGTAGAACGAGATCATGCGCTCGGCGCTCTTGATCATCTCGTCGCGCGGCATGTTGCCGCGATTCGTCTCGAGCCAGCCGCGCCAGAAGCGGGCGAGCTGGTCGGTCAGGTGCGCCTGTTCGACGTGACGCTTGTCGGACAGCATCAGGTACGTCTTGAGCGCGTTGTACGCGTCCTGCACGTTGGTCGGCGACGCGTCGCTGTAGAGGCCGCCCTGCGGAGCGGCCGGCTGTTGCGCGGCGGCCGGCGCGGTGCCGGACGCGGCCAGTGCGGCGCCGGCCTGCGGCGCGGCGCCTGCCGCGTTCGTCGAGACCGGAATCGCGCCACCCTGCACGGCGCCCGATTCGGGCGGGCGCGTCATCGGCACGAGCTGCTCGGGGTGCGCGTTCACGTCCTTCATGAACGACGCGAGATTCTGCGACACGGGGGCCAGCAGGATCTGGCGCACGCCGTTGTAATACTCGGTCAGCAGGTGCTGCTCGAGACGGTCGCCCTGGTACAGGCCGAGCGACACCGAGACCGGCTTGTCGCGGCGGAACTGCTCGAGCTGCTCGATCCGGTCTTCGAGGATGTCCATCGCCTGCAGGCGCGACTGCAGGTCGTTGCGGCCCTGCTGCAGGCGCGTGACGTTGTCGAGGTCGGCCTGCACGTTCGCGACGAGCTGCTGGTTGCCGATCGTCGACCAGGTCCAGCCGCCCAGCGCGAGCGCGAGCGCCGCGACGAAGCCGAAGAAGGTCGCGTAGCGCAACCGGGTCTTGGTCGGGCTCGCGAACTGTCGCACCGTCTGGCGGTCCGCGAAGATCACCTTCGAGAACAGGTCGCGCAGGAAGAAGCCGTTCTTCGAGAACGCACTGTGCGGCTTCGGCAGCGCGCTGCCGTCGAGGCCGAAGCGCTGCGCGATGCGCTGCGCGGCCGCGCTGTTGGTTTCGCCTTCCTGCAAGGCGCTGGTGAAGTAGAAGCCGCGGAAGATCGGCTTGTACTGGAACGGGTTGTTCTCGAACAGCGTCGCGAGGAACGCGCGCAGCGACGGCTTGATCGTCGAGAATTCGAGCGGGAAGCTCAGCTGGCCCGGCGACAGCTGGTTGCCGCGCGACAGCGACAGCTGCGCGACGCTGATTTCCTTCAGCCCTTCGTACAGTTCCTCGAAGTGCGTGTCGAACTGCGCGACCACGTCGCGCTTGTCGTCGGGTTCGTAGGGCAGGGTGGCGCCCCACACGCGGTCGTACTCGTGTTTGTCGCTGCTGCTGAAGAATTCGGTGAAGCCGGTGATCAGGTCGGCCTTCGTGAACATCACGTAGACCGGCGCGAACACCTCGAGCTTCTCCGTCAGCTCCTGAACGCGCTGGCGGAGGTTTTTCGCGAGGTTGATCGCGAATTCGGGGCGGTTGCCGGTGAGTTCGGCGATGCTCGCGGTGACGATGATGCCGTTGATCGGCGCCTTCGGGCGGTAGCGCTTGAGCAGGCCGAGGAAGCCGAGCCATTCGCTGCGATCTTCCTCGTGCACCGAATAACGGCCGGCCGTGTCGAGCAGGATCCCTTCGGTCGTGAAGAACCAGTCGCAGTTACGCGTGCCGCCGATGCCGTGGATCACGGCGCTGTTCTTGTCCGCGAACGGGAACTGCAGGCCGGAATTGAGCACGGCGCTGCTCTTGCCCGCGGCCGGGTTGCCGATGACGATGTACCACGGCAGTTCGTACAGCGCGGAGCCGCCCGATACCTGGCCGATCTTCGACGTCTTGATCGTCTTCACTGCGTCCGACAGGCGCGTGCGCAGCACGTCGAGGTCGGCCGTCTTCGCGTCGGGGGCGAGCGCGGCGGCGGCGGGCGCGGCGATCTTGCCGGTTTCCGCCTGCTCCTCCAGCACCTGGCCGAGCTGCTGGTTCGCGCGCTTCACGCGCCAGCGGCGCCACAGCGCGACGACGAGCCACAGCGCGAGGATCGCCGCGAACGCGATCGCCGCCCACAGGAGCGGCAGCTGGAGCATGTCGGCGACGATGAAGAGGATGGCCGCTAGCGCGACGATCCCGACGATCGAGAGCGTACGCGGATGAGTCAGCACGTTGAGGATGCGTTGCATAGGACGTTCAGGTTCCGGTGCGATTCGGTGAGGCGACGCAGGCGCGTCGAGCGGCAAGGGTGGCGCCGCGATGTGTCGCCATGCTGTCAAACGGGATGAAGGGGGCTGGCATCAATGCGCCCGCGGCATCGGAGAAGGCGCGCGCATTAACGAAAGGACGCTGTGAGATTTAAAACGGAAGCGGCGGCCGGAAAAAATCGCGCACCGGAATGCATGATTTTTTGCGCCGCCCATATCGTTTCCTGCCGGGATATTAAAAAGCCCCATGCCGCCCTCATTATTTCCTGTCCGGCAGCCCTGGCTAGCTGCCGCGTCCCAGTTTAAAACCGGGTTTATGGTATTCCACGTGCCCGAGATCCATCATTTTCCAGCGGCCCCCCCAGGTCAGGCCAACCTGTTCGGCGACCTGGCCGTACAACTGGTAGCCGCGCATCGCCCACGGATCTTTCTCGGAAATGACCAGCTTGCCGTCGCGCAGGAACGCGTTGTCGGCCGCCAGCCCGAATTGGTGATAACTCTGGAAGGCCGCCGCGTTGGTCACGTTGCCGCCCATTGCCGCCAGCCGGTTCTGCCGTTCCGGGCTCCGGTAACCTTCCAGCAACGCCATTTCATATCCATATTGTTCGTGCATGATCTTGTAGACCAGCAGCAAACGCGTACGGAAATCCGGATCCAGCAGGTTCCAGTCGCGGCTTGCATCCTTCAGCGCCGGACGTACCTGTTCGACTTCCTTGGTGGCGAAGACTTCCGGCGGCAGCGGCGGGGGCGGTACGAGCTGTTCGCCCTGCAGCAGGGCGGCGATCTTCTCGTCGGGCACGCGCGCCGTGTCGTCGTACTGGAACAATTGCCGGCCGCGTAACGCAATGGCGACCAATGGCGGCGTCGCAAGAATACCTGCCGATACCATAATCATCAAGCGCCGCCGAACCAGTAAATTTTGCACATCGTTTAAAGCACCGCGCGTAACGCTTGCCGATTTAACAATCTGACTTCGCGTACGCGCGGCGCGATCGTTCGCACGGCGTGTTAGGCGGCCGTGAAACTGGGCGACGGATTCGAAAACGGTCGCGCGGATACCCGGTAAAAGCAACAGTGCCGCAACTGCTACGGCAAGGGCGAAATAGGCGACGAGTGCGACGGCAATCAACGAAATCCCCGGAAATTGGAATTGATTGTGTTTTGCAATGCTTGCTCTTAGAATCAGGCTGCTTCGAGAGGCCGGGCTATATTATCGCGGTGAATTAAACCAGGATTCAATGAGACGCTGAATGAGTGCGCCGGAAAATTCAAATTCGAAAACTCCGCCCAGCCTGCTGTCCGATACCAAACCGGCAGGCGACGGAGCTCAGCAGTCGCGCATTCTCGCGAATCTGGAAGGACGTGTCACGCCGCCGGCCGAACCGCCGCGCCGTTCGCTGAAGGCGCCGATCGCGGCCGTCGTTGCACTGGTGGTTGCCGTCGGTGGCTGGGGCGCATGGCGTGTGCAGCATTCGGGCGAGCAGGCCGCCGCCGTCACGGCCGAGGCCGCACCCGCGGCCGCCGCACCGGCGAAGGCCGCAGCGGCCAGCGACGCTGCCGTGCAGGTCGCGCAAAATGCGGCATCCGCCGCGCAGCCGGCCACGATCGTCAACGACGACGCAGCTTCCCGAACCGTTGCTTCCGCATCGTCCGCGTCCGCCGCGGACAACAGCCGCCTGTCGCGCGCGCTCGCCAACGGCGCCGACGATGCATCGGGCACGGCCGGTGCGGCCGCCGCTGCTGCCGCAGCTGCTGCTGCGACCAAGACCGCGAAGGCCGACGCAGCGAAGAACGCGAAGGTCGCGGCGCACGGCAAGACCGACACGAAGGCCGATGCCAAGGCCGACGCAAAGGCCGAGGCCCGCAAGCATCGCAAGGAACAGCAGGCCGAGCTTGCGCAGGCGAAGAAGCGTCGCGACGCGACGCCGACCCGCAGTGCGAAGGCGGCCGGGAAGGACGATCCGGATGCGGATCTGCTCGCGGCGCTCGTCGCGCGCACGAAGCCCGCCGACAAGAAACTCGCCGCGCAGAAGGCGCAGGCCGTGCCGACCAAGACGGCCGCGACGGCCGGCTCGCTGGCATCGCGCGTGAAGGAATGCTCGGAGCGCGGTTTCTTCGAGGATCAACTGTGCCGCTGGCGCGTCTGCGAAGGTCACTGGGGCAAGGATCCCGCGTGCCCGAGCGCCGCGCAGTCGGAGACGCGGCAGTAACGCGTCTCGCGTTTGCCGGCCTGCCGCACCTGCGCCGCCCGTTGGGCGGCGCGTTGCTTTTGGGGCGCGGAATCGGCCGGTATGATGCGGCGTGACGCTGTCACCGGCGCGTCACGCCCGTCGGGCATACGTTTCCTTTCCTTTTCCGGCGCGGGCTCGCGACCCGCGATGCGCGGCGCGCGGCGCGCCGCACGACCTTCGACACGATGGACCTGATCGTACAGACTTACGGCGCCGATACGTCCGGCATGGTGTGCGGATTCCGCTTCGATCCGGGCGGATCCGGCGCGACGCTCGATGCCGACACGGCCGCCGCGTGGCTGCGCTCGTGCCGCGAGCACGACGGCGCGTCGGACGATTTCGTCTGGCTGCACTTCAATCTCGCGCACGGCGCGAGCGAGCGCTGGATGCGCACGCACCTCGGCCTGCCCGACAGCTTCTTCGAATTCCTTCACGAAGGGTCGCGCTCGACGCGCATCGAGCAGGAAGACGGCGCACTGCGCGCGATCGTCAACGACGTGATGTTCAACCTCGAACTGACGCCGTCGGAGATCGCGACGCTGTTCGTCCACGTCGAGCGGCGCATCATGGTCACCGCGCGGCTCAAGCCGCTGCGTTCGGTCGACACGCTGCGCGCGTGCGTGCGCGACGGCGAGCAGTTCCGGTCGCCGGCGGAGCTGCTCGTGCACCTGCTGCGCGACCAGGCCGACCTGCTGATCCAGATCATGCGGCGCACGAGTATCGACGTCGATCGCATCGAGGACCGCTTCCTGTCGCAGCGGCTCACGTCGAGCCGCATCGAGCTCGGCGCGATGCGCCGCACGCTGACGCGCCTGCAGCGCATGCTCGCGCCCGAGCCCGGGTCGATCTTCCGGCTGCTCGCGAAACCGCCCGCCTGGCTGCACGTGGAAGACGTGCAGGAGCTGCGCGAGTCGACCGAGGAGTTTTCGCTGGTGCTCGCCGACCTGGCCGGGCTCAACGAGCGGATCAAGCTGCTTCAGGAAGAGATCGGTTCGCGTCTCGACGAGCAGAACAACCGGACGCTGTTCACGCTGACGCTCGTGACCGTGATCGCGCTGCCGATCAACATCGTTGCCGGCTTCTTCGGGATGAATGTCGGCGGCGTGCCGTTCTCGGAGAACAAGCACGGCTTCTGGCTGATGGTGCTGCTCGTGGCGGGCTTCACGGCACTCGCCGCGTGGTGGGCATTCCGCCGGCGCGACGACCGCTAGCTGTGAAGCGTCAAGAGGTTGTTTCTCGACGCGGGAAGTCTGGCCATCGGCGCAACGCCGCCGATGGCGCTATGGGCACGATGCCAGTTGTAGTGGTGCTGCCAACTCGCCAAGGCTTCGATGCGATGGGCCGAGCTCTGGTATGTCCATGCGTAGGCCCATTCGCGTAACGCTGACTGGATGAAGCGTTCGGCCTTGCCGTTGGTCTGCGGACGATACGCCCGCGTAAATTTGTGCCGGATACCCAGTTCCTGACAGGCTCGCGCAAACTCGTGTGAGCGAAACGCCGAACCGTTGTCGGTTAGCAAGCGATGCACACGCACGCCGAGTCCGGCGTACCAAGCCACTGCATCGCGCAGGAACTGCACGGCACTGCGTTTCGTCTCGTCTGGATGCATTGCCGTGTAGGCAATCCGGGCGTGATCGTCCACTGCGACGAACAGGTACTCCCAGCCAACGCCGTCCACTGTATCGCGCCGATTGCCGGTGACACGATGGCCAGGACGCGCGATACGGCCAAGCTTCTTGATGTCGATGTGCAGCAAATCGCCCGGCGCCTTGTGCTCGTAGCGCTGAACCGGTTCACGCGGTTGCAGGTCGCTCAACCGAGACAGTCCGGCACGCACCAGCACCCGACTGACGGTCGAGGCCGACACTCCCACCTGTCGAGCGATCTGACGTTGCAGCAAGCGCTGCTGGCGCAATTCCACGATCAGTAAGGCAGTCGACGGGGCGATGGCGCGTGGAGAGCGAGCCGGTCGAGAAGAAGCGTCAGCCAGCGCAACCGCACCGCCGGCTAGGTAGCGTCCAAGCCATTTGCGCACAGTCGGTGCTGTCACGCCGTGATCGGCCACCGCTCGCGACACGCTCGAACCGGATTCGGTGATCTCCTGAACCATCTCAAGTCGACGCGCGAAAGTGAGTCGGGCATTCTTATGGGTGTTCATCCGGCTGGGTTCCTGGAAGGTTGGGTGTTTGGCGACTTCCAGTCTCCCAGACTCAGTCCGGATGAACCATCTATACAACCTATTGAAGCTTCACAGCTAGCGGCATCGACCCGTCAGCGCAACAGCGCGATCGCGCGTTCGCCGATCACCATTCCAAGCAGCCCGACGAGCGCGACGAGCGGCGGGGCCGGCGAGCGCACGTGCAGCAGCGCATACAACACGCCGACGCCGAGGCCCACCGCGAGCGAAGTCACGTAATCCGTCATGGCGGTCTCCCGTGTGATCCGGCGTCAGGGTTTGAGGATGACGCGCTCGCGCGCACCGGCCAGCACCGCGCGATACGCCTCGTGCGCGCGCTCGAGCGGATAGACGTAGTCGTCGCCGATCGGGAACGGGCGCAGGGTGCCGTTGCCGAAGCCGGGCGCGAGCGTGTCGAGGATCTGCGCGATCGCGGCGCCGCCGAGCTGCAGCGAATCGATGCCCACGAACGTGTGCTGGCCGCGATAGAACGCGAAGATGTCGAACGGCACGCTGCGCTCGATCGTCGAGATGAAGATCTGCCGTGCACCGATCGCCATCGACGCGTTCGCCGCTTCGAAGTACGGGCTGCCGACCGTGTTGTAGACGATGTCCGCGCCGCGGCCGCCGGTCGCCGCGCGCACCGCGTCGGCCACCGGCTCTTTCGACGCGTCGATCATGTGCACGTCGCCCGATGCATGGCCGCGATAGCCGCCGGCGCTGCGCTCGACGCCGATCACGGTTGCGCCGTGCGCGGTCGCGAGCTGGATCGCGGCCTGGCCGACCTTGCCGTTCGCGCCGAACACGAGCACGACGTCGCCGGCCGTCGGCATGCCGGCGCGGCGCAAGCCCTCGTAGGCGGTGACGAACGGCACGCCGACGCCGGCCGCTTCGTCGAGCGTCAGCACGGCGGGCTTGCGGCGCACCAGTGCCGCGTCGAGCACGAGCCATTGCGCATGCGAGCCGTCGCGGCCGACGCCGAGATCGCCGCCCGAGCCCCACACCGGCGCGCCGATCCAGCCTTCCGGGCCGCTGCGCACGATGCCGGCCCAGTCGCGCCCGGGCGTGCGCGGCCACACCGCGTGCGGCATGCGGCCGAGCGCGGCCTTCACGTCGCTCGGATTCACGCCGGCCGCGTGCACCTCGATCAGCATCTGGCCGTCGGCCGGTACGGGCGTGTCGATTTCCCTGACCCGCGCGTCGAGCGACTCGATGTCGGCGGCGGGGGCGTCGAAGCGGATGCTGCGCATGGTGATCTCCGTGGCGGTTGGCTGCCGCGCGGCCCGGTGGGGCGGGGCGTGCAGCGAATGAAATGGATGAACGCAGTCTAGTCGGCCCGGTTTGACGCGGAAACCCGCAAAAGCGGATGATTGTTTTGCGATGAACGCATAGCCAAATCCGAAGGCACCGAATGGACGATTTCCTTTCCCCGCACCTGGCGCTGTTCGTCGACGTGGTCGACCAGCAGAGCTTCTCGGCGGCCGCCCGCCGGCTGGGTGTCGCCGCGTCGTCGGTCACGCGACGTATCGACCGCCTCGAGACACAGCTCGGCATCCGCCTCCTGCATCGCACGACGCATGCGCTGCGGCCCACCGAGGCCGGGCAGTTGCTGTACGGGCGCGCGACGCGGATGCTGGCCGAGCTGCGCGGCCTGCAGGAAGACCTGCACAGCCAGCACGACGAGCCGAGCGGGCTGCTGCGCGTCGACTGTCCGGCGCCGTTCGGCCGGCGGCATCTGGTGGCCGCGCTGGCCGCGTTCATGCAGCGTCATCCGGCGCTGCAGGTCGACCTCGTGCTGACCGACAGCATGGTCGACCTGCAGGGCGCGCGGCTCGGCTCCGACGTTGATCTCGCGGTGCGCATCGGTCCGCTCGAGGACACGCGCCTCGTCGCAACCGTGCTGGCGCCGCAGCGGCGCGTGCTGTGCGCGAGCGCGGCGTATCTGGCGCGGCGCGGCGAGCCGGATACGCCCGACGCGCTCGCCGGGCACGACTGCCTCGCCTGGCACGGGGTGCCGCCGCCGGGCGCGTGGCGCTTCGGCGAGCGCCGCCACGCGCCGGCGCAGCCGCGGTTTCGCAGCAATCATTCGGAAGCGTTGCTCGAAGCCGCGATCGACGGGCTCGGTCTCGCGCACCTGCCGACCTGGCTCGCGGGGGACGCGTTGCGCGATGGCCGCTTGCGCGCGGTGCTGCCGCAGTTCGCGGCGGCGCCCGAGCCGGCGACGATCCACGTGTTGCGCCAGCCGGCGCGCGGCACCGCACGCGCGTCGCGGCTCGTCGCGTTCCTCGCGACGTGGTTCGCGCAGCCGGCGTGGGATGCGGCGTGGGCGTGACGACGGCCGGCGACGTGTCGCCGGGCCCGACGCACGCCGGGCATGAAAAAGGGCCTCGCACGCGAGGCCCTTCAAAGGTCGGAGAAACCGGTACGCCGGCCGGCCGCCGCAGGCTGCGCGGCACCGGCCGGGCGCGCACCGTTACTGCGTGACTACCTTACGCGGCTTGAAGATGCCCTGGTATTGCAGTGCCGGGCGTTCCTTCGTCACCGGTTCGATGCCGCCGAAGGTCGGCGTCTGGCGCAGCTTCATCGCAGCCGGCGAAGCGACCGAGCCGATCGACGTCGAGCGCGATGCCGGCGCGAGGTTGTTCGCGACGAGCAGCGCGGCTTCGCTCTTCAGGTTCGCGAGCAGCACCGGATCGGTCGAGCCGTTGACCTGCGTGAGCAGCCCGCTCCAGGCCGCGTCGCTGTAGTTCACGACGTAGTAGTCGAGCCCGCTCGGGTCGGCCACCACGCCCGTGCAGCCGTCGATCCGCGTTTGCGTCTGCGTATCCTTCAGCGCGAGCGTCGTGCGTTTCGCGAGACCCTGGCCGTACGCGAGCGTGATCGGCACCGTCCATTGCAGGCCCGGATACGCGTTCTTGTTCGGGAACGGCTGCTGTTTCAGCGTGACGACCGTCTGGTTCTTCGTCAGGTCGCACTGCGTGTCGAGCGAGATCAGCGGCACGCCGGTCTGGCGGACGTAGCTGTCGCCGATCGCGCCGATCGCCTGGCCGCTTTCCTTCGACAGCGCATCCCACAGGCGCTTCGGTGTGCCGTTGCCGAACGAGTAGTCGACGAGGTACTGCTGCAAACCCTTGCGCAGCGTCTGTTCGCCGAGATAGTTCTCGAGCGTCTTCAGCACGTGGCCGCCCTTGTCGTACGTGAACGCGCTGGCGCTCAGCACGAAGTCGTTCGAGGCCCAGCCGTTGAAGTTCGGCGCGACCGGGAAGGCGTTCGGGCCGATGTCACGATTGATCACGCGGTACTTGTTCTTCACCTGGTCGAGCCAGCTGAACTCGTCGGGGAAGAACTGGATCGTCGTCTTCGTCTCGAAGAACGTCGCGAACGATTCGTTGAGCCACACGTTGTCCCACCAGTCGGTCGTGACGAGATCGCCGAACCACTGGTGCGCGACTTCGTGCGTCAGCACCTCGTTGCCGTAGTGCGACATCGGCTGGCCCGGCTGCGGCAGGATGTCGTCGGCGAACTCGAGGATCGACCCCCAGTTCTCCATCCCGCCGAAGTTCAGGTCCTTCTGCTCCTTGAACGCATCGTTCGCGGCCACCGTGTCGAACTTCGTGAGCGGCAGCGCAATGCCCGTGTAGCGGTAGTAGAAGTCGAGCGCCTGCTTGGTGCGGTCCATCGCCGGCTTCGCCCAGTCGCTCATGCCCGGCGGCGTGAACACGCGCAGGTGCAGGCCGCCCTTGCCGCCCGGCAGCGGGCTCGTGAAGTCGTCTTCATAGGTGTCGAACTGGCCGCCGCCGAAGAACAGCAGGTACGACGGCATCGGCGGGGTCTTCTCGAACTGCACGAGCTTGTAGCCGCCGCCGACGTTGGTCGACGGCTTCTCGGCCGCGTTCGACACGACGCGCCAGTTCGACGGCACTTCGGCCGTCACTTCATAGGTCGGGCGGAACGCCGGCTCGTCCCAGCCGGGGAACCACTGGCGCGACAGGTTGGTTTCGCCCTGCGTGAGGATCGCGCCGCTCGTCTTGCCGTCGGTGCCCTTCAGGTCGACGCGGAACACGCCTTCCGCGGCCGAGCAGCCCGGATACGGATCGTCGCCGCAGCTGCCGCCCGTCTTCGTGCCCGGATCGTCATACGACTTGAAGTTGATGATGCCCGACCATTCCATGTGCAGCGAATAGTTGCCCGGCGAGATCGTGCCGCTCACGGGGCGCAGCTGGTAGAAGTCGCCCTTGTCCTGCGGCGTCGCGATCAGCTGGATGTTGCCCGGCTGCAGCGTGATGCGGCCGTTCGTGAACTTGATCCGGTGGCCGGCGATCACGATGTTGTTGACCGGCTTCAGCACCTTGATCTCGACGTCGGCGCGGCCGTCGAACGCGTTCAGCGCGTCGTTCGGGCGGAACCACAGCCGGTAGTTCACGGGCACCACGGTGTCCGGCAACTCGACAGGCGACACGCTCTTGTCGACGTTGGATGCGCTCGGCGGCGCGTTGACGGTGGGCGACGAGCCCGAGTGCGGCGCGCCGGCGGAGCTGAGCGCGGAAGCGGAGCCTGCACCGCCGTCGTCACCGCCGCACCCGGCGAGTGCGAGCGCGGCGACGAGCGGCAGATAACGCATCTTGCGAATATCGATCGACATGACTGAAACCTCGATTGTTGAAAGAATCGTTCAGTGCTGCGAAAACGCCGGCAAAAACAATCCCCTCGCCGTTAATCAACAGCGATGAAAATGCCAATGACGGATTATTCGAAAAGACGGCGGCCGACTACGTGAAGGTAATCATGGTTTACTGCCCCCTCTGGATTTCCGGATGTCGGTTAACTTGCCGGTTCAAAATGGCCGGGCGCGTGTTGTACTGAGTTGATTTCGCGCGCACGACACGGAGCCGCGCGCCCTGCGCGGGCGCGCGATTCCATTGAACCAACGACCTACGGGGCTGGCCGGGCCGGGCCGCAGGATGGCAGGAAGGCGTGTCGCCGTTCCGTAAAATCGCCGTCATGCGGCTTCAAGCTTTGTCGGCTTGCTCGAAGGATGCGTAAATATACTTGATGGTTTTAGGTAAAGGAAACGAAAAATTTAGAAATTGCATCTATTGAATTCACCGCGCTTCATTGAATGCTGGAAAGCATTAATGCGCTTTCCGTTTAGCTGGTATTTTCGTAGTTTTAATCTATTAACGATCCGGCGTGGCCGCGAAAACTACGAAACCCGGTGTGCGGGGCGCGCTCGGTACAATGCAGCGACGATCCGCTCACCGATTGCCGCGAGGAGGCCCCCATGCCACGAACCCTGTTCCGAATCGCGCCGCTGCGCGCCGTGCTGCTGCTGTTCGCCGCCGTGCTCCTGCTCGGCGGCTGCGCGGGGCTCACGCGCGATTCCGTGCGCGTGTCGGTCGCCGGGCTCGACCCGCTCGTCGGGCAGGGCCTCGAGATGCGTTTCAACCTGAAGCTGCGCGTGCAGAACCCGAACGACACGCCGATCGAATACGACGGCATCTCGGTGGCGCTCGACCTGAACGGCACGCCGTTCGCGAGCGGCGTGAGCGACCGCTCGGGCGTCGTGCCGCGCTTCGGCGAGGCCGTGCTCGACGTGCCGGTTTCCGTGTCGGCGTTCGCCGCCGCGCGGCAGGCGTGGAACCTGCCCGGCGCGGCTGCCAGCGGCGAGTTGCCGTATGCGCTGCGCGGCCGGCTCGCGGGCGGCGTGCTCGGCACCGTGCGCTTCAGCGATGCGGGCACGTTGCGCATGCCGGCGATGCCGGGGTGGGGCGGGTAGACGATGCCGGCGCGATGCGGGATGCCGGATGCCGGGCCGGACGAAGCGTCGCGATCGCGGCGCCGTCTGACGATTCCTGACGATCGAGCTTCACGTGCCTTACGTCTTGCGCGTCAATCGCGTTTAGACTGCCTCAGTCCGGAGGGCCGGGCGACTTTTTCGAGAGGGCACCATGGCAGCGAAATTCGTCATCAAGAAAGCGAGCGACGGGCAGTTCCTGTTCCACCTGAAGGCCGCCAACGGCGAGATCATTCTGCGCAGCGAGCTGTACAAGACCAAGGCGTCGGCGGAAAACGGCGTCGCGTCGGTGCGCAAGAACGCGCCGGACGACGCGCGCTACGAGCGCAAGACCGCGAGCAACGGCCAGTTCATGTTCAACCTGAAGGCCGGCAATCACGAGATCATCGGCACGAGCGAGCTGTACAAGGCCGAAGCGAGCCGCGAGAACGGCATCGCGTCGGTGAAGCAGAACGCGCCGGACGCCGCGCTCGACGACCAGAGCTGACCGGCCCGTCAGCGCCAGCACGCCGCGAGCATCGCGCGGGCGGCGGTCGGGGCGGTCGCCCGCGCTTTGCCGCGCGGGCAAAGCGCGGTATGGTGTGGTCCGCGCGGCGCGCGTCTGTCGCGCCGCCTGTCTGAAGCCAACCGTAGCCGAGCTCGCGTGACCGATTTCCCCGTTTTCCACTGGACCGACGCCGACGGCGCCGAACATGCCGTGCGCTGGCGCTCCGAAGCCGGCGTGCAGCCGCCGAAGCGCGCGGTGCCCGCCGACGACCGTCTCACCGCCGACGCGGCCTACCGTCTGGCCTGCGAGGGCACCGCGCTCGTCTGGCAGGGCGACTTCCAGAATGCGCGCCAGCTCGTGCAGGCGATGGCGCGCCGTGTCGAACGCAAGCCGAAGAAGGCGAAGGCCGCGGTGGGCGTCGACGCATTCAACCTGCATCGTCTCGCGCAGTCGCAGCGCGCCCGCACGCTCGGGATGCTGCTGATCCCGCTCGATGCCGACTACACGATCCCGCTGCGCCGCGCGCCCGACGTGCGCGCCGCGTGCGAGGAAGCGTACGGCCCGGGCGGCGCACCGTCGGTCGTGTCGCTGCGCGAGCTGCTCGGCCTCGTCGGCGCGCATGAATGGCGCAAGAAGGGTGTGCCGATCCCGGCGCTGGGCGGCGCGCCGATCCATCCGCACTACGGCGTGTTCTCGCCGGTGCGCGGCGAATACGTCGAACTCGTCGCGCGCGCGCCGCTGCCCGCGACGTCGCTCGCGTTCGACATCGGCACGGGCACCGGCGTGCTCGCGGCCGTGCTGGCGTCGCGCGGCGTCGAGCGCATCGTCGCGACCGATCAGGATCCGCGGGCGCTCGCCTGTGCGCGCGAGAACGTCGAGCGGCTGGGCCACGCGGGCCGCGTCGAGGTCGTCGAGGCGGATCTGTTTCCGGCCGGCCGTGCGCCGCTCGTCGTCTGCAACCCGCCGTGGGTGCCGGCCCGTCCGAGCGCACCGATCGAGTACGCGGTCTACGATCCCGACAGCCGCATGCTGCGCGGTTTCCTCGCGGGGCTCGCCGACCATCTCGAACCGGGCGGCGAAGGCTGGCTGATCCTGTCCGATTTCGCCGAGCATCTCGGCCTGCGGCCGCGCGACACCCTGCTGCAGTGGATCGACGAAGCCGGCCTCGTCGTGCTCGGCCGCGAAGACATCCGCCCCGCACACCCGAAGTCCGCCGACGCCGACGATCCGCTGCACGCGGCACGCCGCGCCGAGGTCACGTCGCTCTGGCGGCTCGGCGCACGAGCCTGACCGCGCATTTTCGGTAAACTATCGCCATTCCTCACGAATTCCCGCCGCCGGGCCGTGGTCTGCCGACCGTGGCCCGGCGCCGCTTCACGATGTCGAACAAGACCCACGAAATCCGCCCGGAGCAGTCCGTCGAGCTGCTGAAGGAACTGCACATCCTCACCCGCGACGGGAAGCTGAACCAGGACAGCCGCCGCAAGCTGAAACAGGTCTATCACCTGTTCCAGTTCATCGAGCCGCTGCTTGCCGGCGTGCAGGCCGACCGTGGCAGCGTGACGCTCGTCGATCACGGCGCCGGCAAGTCGTATCTCGGCTTCATCCTGTACGACCTGTTCTTCAAGCAGCAGCCGGGGCACGGCACGGCGGCATTTGCGTCGCACGTGTACGGGATCGAGACCCGCGAGGAGCTGGTCACGCGTTCGGCCGAGCTCGCCGCGCGGCTCGGGTTCGGCGGCATGTCGTTCCTGAACCTGTCGGTCGCCGATTCGATCACGTCGCCGAAGCTGCCCGAAACGGTCGACGTCGTCACCGCGCTGCATGCGTGCGACACGGCGACCGACGACGCGATCCGCTTCGCGCTCGCGAAGCGCGCGCAGCACATCGTGCTCGTGCCGTGCTGCCAGGCGGAAGTCGCGGGCGTGCTGCGCAAGAACAAGGGCAAATCGCTCGCGAACGCGCTGACGGAAGTGTGGCGGCATCCGCTGCATACGCGCGAATTCGGCAGCCAGATCACCAACGTGCTGCGCTGCCTGCAGCTCGAAGCGCACGGCTACCAGGTCAGCGTGACCGAGCTGGTCGGCTGGGAGCATTCGATGAAGAACGAGCTGATCATCGCGCAGTACAAGAACCTGCCGCGTCGGCGGCCCGGCGAGCGGCTGAACGAGATCCTGGGGATGTTCGGGCTTGCCGAGCTGAACGCACGTTTCTTCGTGCCGGAAGCCGCGGCGGCGGGCGGCGAGGTCGCGGAGCCGGCCGAAGGCTGACGCGCGGGCGGCGGGCGCGCCACGCGGCGCACGTTGCACGCCGCACGTTGCACGCCGCGTCAGACGTCGTCGCCCGGCCGGCGCATCCATTCGCGCCAGCCGTCGTGGCCGAGGCGGCGCAGTGTTTCCTGATTCCTTTCGTAGATCGCGGACGCGTCCGGGAACGCGTCGACCGCGCGCGCGATGCTGTCCTCGCGCAGCAGGTGCAGGATCGGATACGGCGCGCGGTTCGTGTAGTTCTCGATGTCGTCGGGCTCGCTGCCTTCGAACCGGTACTGCGGGTGGAAGCTCGCAATCTGCAGCACGCCGTCGAGCCGCAGTTGCCGCACCAGGCGGTCGGCAAAGAACAGCGCATCGTTGTAGTCGACGAAATCGGCGAACGCATGCGGGAAGATCAAGAGCGTCGTGTCGACCTGCTGCGGGTCGGCCGCGTCGAGCGCGCGCAGTTCCGTTTCGAGTTCGGCGAGCGCGTCTTCGAGCGTCGTCGCTTCGCTGATCGCGTAGCGCACCTGTTCCTTCACATAGACGCTTTTCGCGAACGGGCACAGATTGAGCCCGATCACCGCGCGCGCGAGCCAGTGCCGCGTGGCGGCGAGGATGTCGTCATGCGATTCGGGGCGGGTGTCGGTCATCGTGAAACCAGTCGGGCGGAAGGGCGGCGAGGGCCGCATTGTAGCGGGCGCGCAGGGTGCGGACGCGCGCGGCCCGTCACGCGCACGCGGCTTCGATCAATTGCGTGACGAGCGCGGGCGCGGTGCCGATCGGCGTTTCGCCGTGCCGATAGGTCTGGCTCGCCGCGTAGATACCCTCGACCACCAGCGCGAGCGCATCGGCGAGCGCCTGCGGTTGCCGCGCGCCGGCGCCTTCGCAAAGCGCGACGAGCCGCTTCATCAACTGTTCCTTGTTCTGCGCGACGCGCTCGCGCGCCGGGTGCGATGCATCCGGAAACTCCGCCGCGACGTTGACGAACGGGCAGCCGCGATAGTCCTTCTGCGTCGCGCGCTCGGCCAGGTCGACGAAATACTGGATCAGTTGCGCCTTCGGCTGGCCCGGATGCTTCGCGGTGCTTGTGTCGAGACGCTCGAAGAAACACGCATCCATCCGCTCCAGATACGCGAGGATCAGGTCGTCCTTCGACGAGAACTGCCGATACAGGCTCATCTTGTTGACGCCCGCGCGTTCCACGACCGCCTCGACGCCCACCGTCCGAACGCCTTCCCTGTAAAACAGCTCCTCGGCGGCGCGCAGCAGGTGCTCCTGCGCGGTGGCGCCGTCGATCGGCCGGCGCGTACGACGCGCCGGCGGTTTGGCGATCTCGATGCCCGACATGATGACCCTCGACTGCATATTGGATTGCTTGACATGTTACCGATTGGTCACTACGATCGCAACACACTTGTGACCGGTCGGTAACAATGCCGACCGGATCGACAGACAAATGCCAAGCGTCGGCCCGGGTCAGCCGATGCAGCGTGCGGCGGAGGTGGCCTGGCTGGGTGGGGCGGAGCGGGCGCGGAGGCGTCGGCGCCGCCAACTGGAGAACGCGAAGATGAACTGGGCGGTGACACGAATCGGCGGGCGCTTCCACTACGGATGGCTCGCGGCGGCGGTGGTATTCCTGATCCTGCTGGCGGCCGCCGGCACGCGCGCGACGCCGAGCGTGCTGATGGTGCCGCTCGAACGCGAGCTCGGCTGGAGCCGCGCGGCGATTTCGCTGGCGATCTCGGTGAACATCGCGCTGTATGGCCTGACCGGCCCGTTCGCGGCCGCCGCGATGCAGCGCTTCGGGCTGCGCCCGACCATCCTCACCGCGCTCGTGACGATGAGCGCGGGCGTCGCGCTGTCGTCGATGATGACGCAGAGCTGGCAGATGGTGGTGATCTGGGGCCTGATGGTCGGCTGCTCGACGGGTGTCGTCGCGCTGACGCTGTCCGCGACCTTCGTCACGCGCTGGTTCCATGCGCGGCGCGGCCTCGTGATGGGGATCCTGACCGCGAGCACGGCCACCGGCCAGCTCGTGTTCCTGCCGATGCTCGCGGCGATCGCGCAGCGCCACGGCTGGCGGCCGGTCGTGCTGGTCGTCGCGGTGGCGGCCGCGATCGTGATTCCGCTCGTTGCGTTCCTGTTGCCCGAGCGGCCGGCCGACGTGCAGCTGCGCCCTTACGGCGAGCCGGCCGATGCGCCGCCCGCGCCCGATGCGACCAAGGAGAACCCGCTCGCGGTCGCGTTCCGTACGCTGCTGACGGCGAGCCGCTCGCGCGATTTCTGGCTGCTGTTCTTCAGCTTCTTCATTTGCGGCGCGAGCACCAACGGTTACGTCGGCACGCACCTGATCGCGATGTGCAGCGACTACGGGATGACGGAAGTGCAGGGCGCATCGCTGCTCGCCGCGATGGGCGTGTTCGACCTGTTCGGCACGACGCTGTCGGGCTGGTTGTCCGACCGCTACGACAATCGCGTGCTGCTGTTCTGGTACTACGGGCTGCGCGGGCTGTCGCTGATCTACCTGCCGCATGCGTTCGGGATCGATTTCTTCGGGCTGCCGCTGTTCGCGATGTTCTACGGGCTCGACTGGATCGCGACCGTGCCGCCGACCGTGCGGCTCGCGACCGACGTGTTCGGCAAGGCCGCGGCGCCGGTCGTGTTCGGCTGGATCGTCGCCGGCCACCAGCTCGGCGCGGCGTTCGCGGCGCTCGGCGCAGGGCTGCTGCGCGCGAGCCTCGGCACCTACACGATCGCATCGATGATTTCGGGCGGGCTGTGCATCTTCGGCGCGCTGATCGTGCTGCGCATCAACCGCGGCCCGTCGCGCGCGGCTGCGCAGGCGGCCTGATCGCGGCAAGCCGGCAGTCCGGCCGGCCCGCGCGGCAGGCGGCCGGCCAATGCACGCACGGAGATTTGCATAGCTCGGCAGGATCGGGCGCGGATCGGCTCAAGCGGGTATGCTTGCGGTTCGCCAGGCGTTCGCGCCCCTTCATCGATGTCAGCGAGGATCCGCATGTCCGTCAAACCTGCTCCCACCACTGTTTCGATTCACGATCTGATCGCGGGCCGCTGGAGCCCGCGCGCGTATTCGGATGAACCCGTCAGCGCCGGCGATCTGCACGCGGTGCTCGAAGCTGCCCGCTGGGCACCGTCTGCGTACAACGCGCAGCCGTGGCGCTTCATCGTATTCGACCGCACGCAGGACGAAGACGCATTCAAGCGCGCGTTCGCGACGCTGGTGCCGTTCAACCAGGGCTGGAATGCGCCGGCGCCGGTGCTGATCGCCGTGACCGCGCATACGCTCACGCCGAAGGGGGAACCGGCACCGACCGCGCTGTACGACGCGGGCGCCGCCGCGATGTCGCTGGTGCTGCAGGCGCACGCGCTGGGCCTGGCTGCCCACCAGATGAGCGGCTTCGACGCGAAGGCGTTCCGCGACGCGTTTGCGATCCCGGCCGACGTCGCGATTCCGGCGATCATCTCGCTCGGCCACTACGGCAACGTCGACAAGCTCGATCCCGTGCTGCGCGATCGCGAGAAGGCGCCGCGCACGCGTCATGCGATCGGCGAGGTCGTCTATGCGGGCGCGTGGAAGAAGGGCTTCGACGCGGCGGCCTGACCTGCCTGGAGGGGGCTGCGTCGCGCATCCCGTCCGCCTGTCTTCCCGGCGCGCCCGTCTGCGCGCCGTCGCCACCGGGGCCCGCTGCGCGGCACCGGTGGCCGGCCCCGGTTGTGATCCCGCGGGCTTCATGTTAAAAAGCCCGTCCTTTCCGTTTTCGCGCCGGCCCTGCTGCGGCAATTTCCCATGACTTACTGCGCGATCGATTTCGGCACGTCCAATTCCGCCGTGGCGCTGCCCGACGGCGATGGCATGCGCCTCGCGCCCGTCGAGGGCGACCACCTGACGCTGCCCACCGCGATCTTCTTCAACAACGACGAAGAGACGGTCGAATACGGCCGTGCGGCGCTGGCTTCCTACATCGACGGTTTCGACGGCCGGCTGATGCGCTCGATGAAGAGCATTCTCGGCTCGCCGCTCGCGGAAACGACGACCGACCTCGGCGACGGCAGCGCGATCGCGTACACCGACATCATCGCGCGCTTCCTGACGCACCTGAAGCACAAGGCCGAAACCCGCGCGGCTGCGCCGATCGGTCGTGCGGTGCTCGGCCGGCCCGTGTTCTTCGTCGACGACGATCCGCGCGCCGACCGCCTTGCACAGGACCAGCTCGAGGCTGCCGCGCGGTCGGTCGGCTTCACGGACGTTCAATTTCAGTACGAACCGATCGCGGCCGCGTTCGACTACGAGTCGCGCCAGCAGGCGGAGCGCCTCGTGCTCGTCGCCGACATCGGCGGCGGCACGTCCGACTTCTCGCTGGTGCGCGTCGGGCCCGAGCGGATGGCGCGGCTCGAGCGCAAGGACGACGTGCTGGCCCACCACGGCGTGCACGTCGCGGGCACCGACTACGACCGGCGTGTCGAGCTGGCCGCGATCCTGCCCGCATTCGGCTACCGTTCGCTCGATCCCGAAGGGCGCGAGCTGCCGAACAAGATCTACTTCGATCTCGCGACCTGGCACCTGATCAACACGGTCTACACGCCGAAGCGGCTCGGCGAGCTGAAGCTGATGAAGCACCTGTACCGCGATGTGCAGCAGTACGACCGGCTCACGAGCGTGGTCGAGCAGCGGCTCGGGCATGCGTTGATGGCGCGCGCGGAGGAAGCGAAGATCGGCGTCGCGGCGGGCGGGGAGACGATGATCGACCTGAACGACGTGGAAGAGGATCTGCAGATCGCGTTCGACGCCGAGCGCCTCGTCGATGCGAGCCGCGACGACACCGCCCGCATCGTCGATGCCGCGCGCGAGACGGTGCGGCTGGCGGGTGTCGCGCCGCGCGACGTCGGCGCACTGTATTTCACCGGCGGCTCGACGGGGCTCGCGTTCCTGTCGGGTGCGCTCGCGGGTGCGTTCCCGGATGCGCAGCCGGTGTTCGGCGACCGCCTCGCGAGTGTCGCGACGGGTCTCGGCATTCACGCGCAGCGCTTGTTCGGCTGAATGCGGGCGGCTGAAAGGCCGTCATGCCGGGCGACCGGCGCCGAAAAACAAAAAGCCCCGCCGAAGCGGGGCTTTTTTACACGAATAATCGCGCCAAGCTTAGACCGGACGGATGTTCGCAGCTTGCAGACCCTTCGGGCCCGTCTTCACTTCGAATTCAACCTTCTGGTTTTCTTGCAGCGTCTTGAAGCCTTCGACGCGGATTTCCGAGAAGTGCGCGAACAGATCGTCGCCGCCGCCTTCCGGGGTGATGAAGCCGAAGCCCTTTGCGTCATTGAACCACTTGACGGTACCGGTTGCCATGTTACTTGTTCCTAAAAAGATAAAACGGGGCCGAAGCCCATGGTGTGCGGAAAATCAAGGAAGGGGTAATAGGACCAACCGGAGTACCGTTGATGGGCGAACTACGAAAGAACCAATTCACTCGCCACTTGAAATCCTGCGAAGTCCTTTATACGGCTTATCACCCGCGTGGTCAACCGTATTTCCATGGACTCAGGGTTATTGCGTATATCAGGTTTACAAAGCTTGCAAACGATGCGAATTTTTTGTAGGGGCCGAACGATTTTGGCGCCACGCTTGAGGTGCAACCGTTAAACTACGCGCCGCGCGGACGGGTTGCCCTGATCGGGTGACGCGTCCCCCCAAGAATGCGTGCGCGGTGCAGTCCGAGCCGATCCCGGACCGCGGGCCGACCATGCTTTTTGAGACACAGGAGAGGATGTGAAGAGTTCTATTCAACGGAACATCGGCCCGTTTGCATTGATGCTGACGGGGCTGGGTTCGATTATCGGCTCGGGCTGGCTGTTCGGCGCCTGGAAGGCCGCAAAGATCGCCGGTCCGGCAGCGATCTGCGCATGGATCATCGGCGCGGTCGTGATTCTCGCGATTGCACTGACGTACGCGGAACTGGGCGCGATGTTCCCCGAGTCGGGCGGCATGGTGCGCTACGCGCGCTACTCGCATGGCTCGCTGGTCGGCTTCATCAGCGCGTGGGCGAACTGGATCGCGATCGTATCCGTGATCCCGATCGAGGCTGAAGCGTCGATCCAGTACATGAGCACGTGGCCGTATCCGTGGGCGCATGCGCTATTCGTAAACGGCGAGCTGACGACACCCGGCCTGCTGCTGTCGGCCGTGCTGGTCGTCATCTACTTCTTGCTGAATTACTGGGGCGTGAAGGCGTTTGCCCGGGCGAACACCACGATCACGATCTTCAAGTTCCTGATCCCCGGCCTCACGATCCTCGGCCTGATGCTGACGAGCTACCATCCGGAAAACCTCGGCACCGCATCCAATGCAAGCTTTGCGCCGTACGGCTGGTCGGCGGTGCTGACCGCGGTCGCGACAAGCGGCATCGTGTTCGCGTTCAACGGCTTCCAGAGCCCGGTGAACCTCGCGGGCGAAGCGCGCAACCCGTCGCGCAGCGTGCCGTTCGCGGTGATCACGTCGATCCTGATCGCGCTCGTGATCTACGTACTGCTGCAGATGGCGTACATCGGCTCGGTGAATCCGGCTGACGTCGCGCAGGGCTGGTCGCACTTCAACTTCAAGTCGCCGTTCGCCGAACTGGCGATCGCGCTGAACCTGAACTGGCTCGCGATCCTGCTGTACGTCGACGCGTTCGTCAGCCCGAGCGGCACCGGCACGACGTACATGGCGACCACCACCCGCATGATCTACGCGATGGAGCGCAACAACACGATGCCGAAGATGTTCGGCAACGTGCACCCGCTCTACGGCGTGCCGCGCCAGGCGATGTGGTTCAACCTGCTGGTCTCGTTCATCTTCCTGTTCTTCTTCCGCGGCTGGAGCTCGCTCGCGGCGGTGATCTCGGTTGCGACGGTGATCTCGTACCTGACCGGCCCGATCAGCCTGATGGCGCTGCGCCGTTCGGCGACCGACATCGAGCGTCCGCTGTCGATTCCGCTGATGAAGCTGATCGCGCCGTTCGCGTTCGTCTGCGCGTCGCTGATCCTCTACTGGGCGAAGTGGCCGCTGACGGGCGAGATCATCCTGCTGATGATCGTCGCGCTGCCGGTGTACTTCTACTTCCAGGCGAAGTCGGGCTGGACCGGCTGGGGTGCCGACCTGAAGGCCGCATGGTGGCTGGTCGCGTACCTGCCGACGATGGCCGTGCTGTCGCTGATCGGCAGCAAGGAGTTCGGCGGTTACGGCGTGCTGCCGTACGGCTGGGACATGCTGATCGTCGCCGCAATCTCGCTGGTGTTCTACTTCTGGGGCGTGAATACCGGCTACCGGACCCAGTATCTCGACGAGCGTGAATCGCACGACGAGATCCTCGAGGGGGTCGGTGCCTGACGCGTGACCTGTCGCCGGATTCGGCGGCGGCAGCCAGCAGCGGAAAAAAGCCCGCCCGAGCGATGCTCGGGCGGGCTTTTTATTGGCGCTCGACGGTTGCCGCGCGACGCTCAGGCGGCCGCGCTCGCGAACACGTAGTTCGTCATCGCGAGCACGCGCTGGTACGTGCCGAGCGACTGGATGCCAAGCTGGTAGTCGTTGTCCGCCGCGCCGAGCGCCGTGAACACCGGCAGCAGATGCTCGTCGGTCGGATGCATCAGCGCGGCATGCGGCGCCTGCCGACGGTAGTCGAGCAGCGCGTCGACGTCGCGCGCGGCCAGTTTCGCCTCGAACCAGTCGGTGAATTCCGCGACGCGCGGGTCCGCGTCTTCCGGTGCCGCACCGAAATCGGCGGCGCGCAGGTTGTGTGTGATCTGGCCGGAGCCGATCACCATCACGCCTTCGTCGCGCAGCGGTCGCAGCGCGCGGCCGAGCGCGAAGTGGTGTGCAGCATCCGCCCGCGGCTGGATCGACAGCTGTGCCACCGGCACGTCGGCTTCCGGGAACATCAGCAGCATCGGTACCCACGCGCCGTGGTCGAGGCCGTGCTCGGTCGTCGCGGTGGCGATGCCGGCCGCATTCAGCAGTCCGGCCGCGCGCTCGGCGACGTCGGGCGCGCCGGGCGCCGGGTAGCGGATGTCGTACAGCGCCTGCGGAAAGCCGTAGAAGTCGTGGATCGTTTCAGGATGCGCGGCGACGCTGGCGACGGGACGCTGCGTGCCCCAATGCGCGGACAGCATCAGTACCGCGCGCGGGCGCGGCAATTCGGCGCCAAGGTGGGTGAACGCGCCGGACGGCAGCGTCGGGTCGATCGGCAGCGTCGGGGCGCCGTGGGACAGGTAGAGCGAAGGCAAGCGGTTCATGGTGGTGGCCTGCAAAGGGATTTGCCTGTGACTATAGGCGCGCACCGAGCATTGATAAATCCGTCGCGTGGAATTTGATTGAGTCGTATTGGTTGATAATCGGGCCGATTCCGCGAGCGCGAGGGCGGACGAGGGTTCGAGGTGGCCGAATCAGGCCGGAAGGCAGATGAATCGATGAAGATGCGCGAAGAACGGCGCGGAAGAGGCGAGCGGCTTACTGCCCCGGCCGGATGCCGGCCCACGGCGTCGTCATCGGTGCACTGAGCGCGAACAGGTCGAGCACGCGGGTGACGGTCTGGTCGACGAGTTCCTCGATCGTCTTCGGCATTGCGTAGAACGCGGGTAGCGGCGGGAAGACGATGCCGCCCATTTCGGTCACGGCCGTCATGTTGCGCAGATGCGCGAGGTTGAACGGCGTTTCGCGCACCATCAGCACGAGGCGGCGGCGCTCCTTCAACGTGACGTCGGCCGCGCGCGTGATCAGGTTGTCGGACAGCCCGTGCGCGACGCTCGCGAGCGTCTTCATCGAGCAGGGCGCGATCACCATCCCGTCGGTCGCGAACGACCCCGATGCGATCGTCGCGCCGACGTCGCGCACCGAGTGCACGACGTCCGCACGGCTTTCGACCTCGGCCTTCGACAGCTTCAGTTCGTGCTGGATGTTGAGCCAGCCGGCGTTCGAAATCAGCAGGTGCGTTTCGACGCCGCCGGCGGCGCGCAGCAGGTCGAGCAGCCGTACGCCGTAGATCGCGCCGGTGGCGCCGGTGATCGCGACGATCAGCCGGCGTGGCGGCGCGCTGGGAGATGCCATCGAAAAGGGGGCGGGGCGTATTACGCGGCGGCGAACAGTTGCTGCAGTTCGCCCGACTGGTACATCTCCATCATGATGTCCGAGCCGCCGATGAATTCGCCCTTCACGTAGAGCTGCGGGATGGTCGGCCAGTTCGAGAATTCCTTGATGCCCTGGCGGATCTCGTCGTCTTCGAGCACGTTGACCGTCTTGAACTGATCGACGCCGCAGGCCTTCAGCACCTGGATGGCGCGGCCCGAAAAGCCGCACATCGGGAATTGCGCGTTGCCCTTCATGAAGAGCACGACCTGGTTTTCGTCGACGATTTGCTTGATACGTTGTTGGGTGTCCATGACTGACCTTGCGTTTGCGGGGCGTTAGATCGAAATGATAGCGGATTTCAACCGGACGGGCCGGGCATCAGCCCGGCAGGCGGCCGCCTGTCGTGCGTTCGATTGCGGCCAGATCGGCGAGCGATTCGACCGCGACGAAGCCGTGCGATGCGAGTACGGCGCGCACGGCCTCGGCCTGGTCGTAACCGTGCTCGATCCAGAGCGTGCCGCCCGGTTTCAGGTAAGTGCCGGCGCCCGCGACGATCGTGCGGATCGCGCTGAGGCCGTCGGCATCGTCGGTGAGTGCGCCGCGCGGCTCGAAACGCAGGTCGCCCTGCGTGAGGTGCGGATCGTGCTGCGCGATGTACGGCGGATTGCTGACGATCGTGTCGAAGGCGAGCGCAGGATCGAGCGCCGCGTACCAGTCGCTCTGCAACCAGTGCAGCGGGCCGCCGGGGCGGTGCGCGTCGAGCAGCTTGCGTGCGTTGCGTTGCGCGACCTCGAGTGCGGCCGGCGAACGGTCGAGCGCCCACACGCGTGCATCGGGCCGCTCGGCGGCGATGGAGACGGCAATGGCACCGCTGCCCGTGCCGAGATCGAGCACGGCCGGATGCGGCAGCCCGTCGATCGCATCGAGTGCGGCTTCGACGAGCAGTTCGGTTTCAGGGCGCGGGATCAGCACGTCGGGCGTCACGTCGAACGGCCGGCCGAAGAATTCGCGCATCCCGACGAGCTGCGCGACCGGCTCGCCGGCCATGCGGCGCGCCTCGAGCGTGCGGTAGCGTTCGACCGCGGCCGCGTCGAGCGGCGCGTCGCCGCGCGTGATCAGTTGCGTGCGGGTCCAGCCAAGCGCGTGCGCGAGCAGCACGCGCGCATCGACCGCGTCGAGCGCGGACGCGCGCAGCAGTTCGTCGGCGGTCGTGTCGGGCATCGTGACCTCAGTCGGCGTCGCCGAGCGACGCGAGCAGTTCGGCCTGGTGCTCGCTGACCAGCGCGCTGATCAGTTCGTCGAGGTCGCCGTCCATGATCGCCTCGAGCCGGTACAGCGTCAGGTTGATCCGGTGGTCGGTCATCCGGCCCTGCGGGAAGTTGTACGTGCGGATTCGTTCCGAGCGATCGCCGGAGCCGATCAGGCTCTTGCGCGTCGCGGCTTCCTTCGCGTGCTGCTCGTGATACTGCTTGTCCTTGATGCGCGCGGCGAGCACCTTCAGCGCGCGATCCTTGTTCTTGTGCTGCGAACGGTCGTCCTGGCACTCGACGACGATCCCGGTCGGGATGTGCGTGACGCGCACCGCCGAGTCGGTCTTGTTGATGTGCTGGCCACCCGCGCCGGACGCACGGAACGTGTCGATCCGCAGGTCGGCCGGATTGATTTCGACCTCGCCGATTTCGTCGGCTTCCGGCATCACCGCGACCGTGCACGCGGACGTGTGGATGCGCCCTTGCGTCTCGGTTGCCGGCACGCGCTGCACGCGATGGCCGCCCGATTCGAACTTCAGGCGCGAATACGCGCCCTGGCCCGCGATCCGCACGATCACTTCCTTGTAGCCGCCGAGATCCGATGCGCTCTCCGACATCATTTCGACCTGCCAGCGCTGGCGTTCCGCGAAGCGCAGGTACATGCGCAGCAGGTCGCCGGCGAACAGCGCGGATTCGTCGCCGCCCGTGCCCGCACGGATTTCGAGGAAGATGTTGCGGTCGTCGTTCGGATCCTTCGGCAGCAGCATCTTCTGCAGCTCGGTCTCGAGGCGGGTCATGCTCTCGCGCGCGCTGCGGATTTCGTCTTCCGCGAAGTCGCGCATCGACAGATCGCCGAGCAGCTCCTGCGCGGCCGTCTCGTCGCTGCGCGACTGGCGCCACAGCGCGTACTGTTCGACCACCGGGCCAAGTTCCGCATGTTCACGCGTCAGCTTGCGGTACTGGTCGAGGTCGGCCGTGACGTTTTCGCGGCTCAGCAGGTCGTTCAGTTCGGCCAGCCGTGTGGACAGCTGGTCGAGCTTGCGTTGCATGCTCGTCTTCATGGTGTGGAGCGGCGCTCCCGGGCAAGGGGTATTCGGAAAGGATAGGCCGGCGCGCGGCCGGCGGCAGGGCGATCGGCCGGCGCTAGTGGCCGGACTGGTCGTTCGAGCGTGGCGCGTGCTGGTAGAAGCCGCGCATCAGGTCGATCAGCGAATCGCGATCGGCGCCGTTCACGCGATTGAGCGCGCTCGTCGGGCCGTGGATCAGCTTGTTGGTCAGCGCCTGCGACAGCGCTTCGAGCACGGCGGCCGGATCGTCGCCGCGCGCGAGCAGCTTCTGCGCCTTGTCGACTTCGGCCCGGCGCAAGGCGTCGGCCTGCGTATGCATGTGACGGATCACCGGCACGACGCTGCGCGTGTCGAGCCACTGCATGAAATTCTGCACACGCGTTTCGATGATCGCTTCGGCCTGTGCGACCGCAGCCTGGCGCGATGCGTTGCCTTCGCGCACGATCGCGCCGAGATCGTCGACGGTGTAGAGGAACACGTCCTTCAGCTTGCCGACTTCGGGCTCGATGTCGCGCGGCACCGCGAGGTCGACCATGAAGATCGGCCGGTGGCGGCGTGCCTTCACCGCGCGCTCGACTGCGCCGAGGCCGATGATCGGCAGCGTCGACGCCGTGCACGACACGATGATGTCGAATTCGTGCATGCGGGTCGGCAGATCCGAGAGCGGCATCGCGCGGCCGCTGAAGCGTTCGGCAAGGCGCTGGCCGCGTTCGGCCGTGCGGTTCGCGACGACGAGTTCGCGCGGGCCTTGCGCGGCGAAGTGCGTCGCGCACAGCTCGATCATCTCGCCGGCGCCGATGAACAGCACGCGCTGATCGGACACTTTTTCGAAGATCCGCTGCGCGAGGCGCACCGCGGCGGCGGCCATCGACACCGACTGCGTGCCGATTTCGGTCGTGCCGCGCACTTCTTTCGCCACCGCGAACGTGCGCTGGAACAGCTGGTTCAGGTAGGTGCCGAGCGCGCCGGCTTCCGTCGCGGTGCGGACGGCATCCTTCATCTGGCCCAGAATCTGGGTTTCGCCCAGCACCATCGAATCGAGGCCGGATGCGACGCGGAACGCGTGCCGGACTGCTTCCGACTGCGGCAGCGCATAGACGTGCGGTGCGAGCTCGTCGACCGGAATCCGGTGATACTCCGACAGCCAGCGGACCGCGCCTTCGCGTGCGGCGCGATCATCGGTCGCGCAATACAGTTCGGTGCGGTTGCAGGTGGAGAGGATCGCCGCTTCGGGCGTATTGGGCGCCTGGGGGCCGAGAAACACGTTCTTGAACGTGACGAGAGCCGGCTTGATCTGCTCGAGCGGAAACGCCACGCGTTCGCGCAGGGCGACAGGCGCAGTGTGGTGATTGATTCCGATCGTGAGGAGTTGCATATCGAGGGCTATCGTTTAGCCCCATATTATAGCGTTTCAGCGATTTCCTCACTCGCGGCATACCGGGCATCGGCGTGGCGGGGCCGGGAATTTGGGGGCTCGATCGGCACGCGGTCGAGTTGATAGCCATAGCCGTAGAGCGGCAGCAGCCGGTAGCCGCGCTCCGGAAGCAGGTGCAGCTTGCTGCGCAGCCGGGACGCGTGGGTATCGAGCGTGCGCGACTTCATGTCGCGGCGGCGTGCCCACACCGTTTCGAGAATATGGGCGCGCGACACGGGCCGCGACAGATTCGCGAACAGCAACTGCGCAAAACGGAACTCCTTCGGCGTGAGTGAAACGATTGCGTTGTCGAAGCGAACGAGGCAGTGCGTGGCGTCGAAGGCGTATTCGCCATACATTTCGCGTGAGCGGGCCGGCGGCCGGCGCACGCCGGCGCGCCGGCTCACCGCGTTGACGCGCGCGAGCAGCTCGGGCCCGCTCACCGGGCGCACGAGGCAATCGTCGGCGCCCGCGTGCAGGCACGATACGATTTGGCTTTCGCGCGGCATTTGCATCACGGCGATCGCCGGCAGTCCGGGCAGGACCGTCTGCGCACGCGGAATGACTTCCTCGGCCGGCTGGTCGCCGGCCCAGTGGCCGGTGATCAGCATGTCGCAGGTATTGGCGGCGAGCCACTCGAAGAACGCCGTACTGGACGGAAACGCGTGGCACACATGACCGCCCGCAAAGAGCAGGCGGTTCAGGAGCGCGGCATGGCGCGCGTCCGGATCGATCAGAGCGATTCGCATGAGAATTTCTTCAATACGGCAGCCGGTGCGCGCTTGCCATAACGTCGAGTCGGCCCCTACACTCGAACGTTCGCGGCACCCGGCTGGTCTCGGGTTCGATGGATGAATCGATGCTAGCCGCTGGCAACGTTCACGCCTATGGGACGAATCCGAATTTATGGAAGGCGTCGAATGAACTGGTTTGGAATCCTTGTCCTGGGAGCGGCCGTCGGGCTGTTCGGCCGATGGCTGCATCCGATGCGGCGCACGGGCCGGCCGGCGTGGTGGATCGCGGTGCTCGCCGGTATCGTCGGCGCGGCTGCGGCCCGCATGGCCGGCAATCTCTCTGGACTGTTTTACGATGGCGAGACGCTCGAATGGCCGGTCTGCACCGGCGTCGCGTTCCTCGCAGTAGCCGTGACGGTTGCGCTGTCGGCCCGTCGCTGAATGCTCTCAGGTGAAATCATGAATGCCCGTCTTCCCGAAGTCTCGCCGGTGCCGGCCCGTCTCGCGCTGCTGCGTGGCGCGATGGCCCGCGAGAACCTGGCCGCCTATCTCGTGCCGTCCGCTGATCCCCACCTGTCCGAATATCTGCCGGAGCGCTGGCAGGCCCGCCGCTGGCTGTCCGGCTTCACGGGATCGGTCGGCACGCTGGTCGTGACCGCGGATTTCGCGGGGCTGTGGGTCGACAGCCGCTACTGGGTGCAGGCCGACGCCGAACTGGCCGGCACGGGCGTGCAACTGATGAAGATGACGGGCGGGCAGCAGAGCGCGCCGCACGTCGACTGGCTCGCGCAGAACGTGGCGGCGGGGGCGACGGTCGGCGTCGACGGCGCGGTGCTCGGCGTCGCGGCCGCACGCGGGCTGACGGCCGCGCTGAACGCGCGCGGCATCGCGCTGCGCACCGACCTCGACCTGCTCGACGCGATCTGGCCCGAGCGGCCGGGGCTGCCCGGCGACGCGGTGTTCGAGCACGCGGCGCCGCAGGCCGACACGACGCGCGCGAGCAAGCTGGCCGAAGTGCGCCGCGCGATGCGTGCGCAGGGCGCGCAGTGGCATTTCGTCTCGACGCTCGACGACCTCGCATGGCTGTTCAACCTGCGCGGCGCCGACGTCAACTTCAATCCCGTATTCGTTGCGCACGCAATGATCGGCGCCGATCGCGCGACGCTGTTCGTCGCCGACGGCAAGGTGTCGCCGGCACTGGCCGCGTCGCTCGCGCAGGACGGCGTCGACGTCCGCGCCTACGACGCCGCGCGCGCCGCGCTCGCGGCACTGCCCGACGGCGCGACGCTGCTGATCGACCCGCGCCGCGTGACGTTCGGCACGCTCGAGGCCGTGCCGGCCGGCGTGAAGCTCGTCGAGGCCGTGAATCCGTCGACGTTCGCGAAGTCGCGCAAGACATCCACCGAGATCGAGCACGTGCGCGTGACGATGGAGCACGACGGCGCCGCGCTCGCGGAATTCTTCTCCTGGTTCGAACAGGCCGTGAACCGCGAGACGATCACCGAACTGACGATCGACGAGAAGCTCACTGCCGCGCGCGCGCGACGCCCCGGCTACGTGTCGCCGAGCTTCGCGACGATCGCGGGCTTCAACGCGAACGGCGCGATGCCGCATTACCGCGCGACGCCGGAGTCGCACGCGACGATCGCCGGCGACGGGCTGCTGCTGATCGATTCGGGCGGCCAGTACGTGACGGGTACGACCGACATCACGCGCGTCGTGCCGGTCGGCACCGTCAGCGACCTGCAGCGGCGCGATTTCACGATCGTGCTGAAATCGATGATGGCGCTGTCGCGTGCCCGATTCCCGCGCGGCATCCGCTCGCCGATGCTCGACGCGATCGCGCGCGCGCCGATGTGGGCGGCCGGGCTCGACTATGGGCACGGCACGGGGCACGGCGTCGGCTACTTCCTGAACGTGCACGAAGGCCCGCAGGTGATCTCGCACTACGCGCCGGCCGAGCCGTATACGGCGATGGAAGAGGGCATGATCACGTCGATCGAGCCGGGCGTGTACCGTCCCGGCCAGTGGGGCATCCGGATCGAGAACCTGGTCGTGAACCGCGCGGCCGGGCAGACCGAGTTCGGCGATTTCCTCGCGTTCGAGACGCTGACGCTGTGCCCGATCGACACGCGCTGCGTGCTGATCGAGATGCTGCATGAAGAAGAACGCGCGTGGCTGAACGCGTATCACGCAACGGTGCGCGAGCGCGTCGGCCGCCATCTGAGCGGCGATGCCAAGGCGTGGCTCGACGCGCGCACGCAGCCGATCTGACGCAACGCAGGAAAGCGGCCGGGTGCCGGCCGAACAACAACAGCGAGGGCGACGATGGCGGACACGGCAGTGATCGTGGTCGACATGCAACGCGGGCTGGTGGAGCGGGCAACGCCCGCGTACCGGCTCGATGACGTGGTGTCGGGCATCAACCGGTTGACGGCGGCGGCGCGTGCGGCGAACGCGCCCGTGTGCTTCGTGCAGCACGACGGCGACGCGGACGACGACGTCGTGCCCGGCACGCCGGGCTGGGAACTGCACGCGGGGCTGGTCGTCGGGAACGATGACTGGCGGGTGCGCAAGCAGATGAGCGATTCGTTTCACGATACGCCGCTCGCGGCGCAACTCGAGCGCCACGGCATCCGTTCGGTGCTGATCTGCGGTTATGCGACCGAGTTCTGCGTCGATTCGGCCGCGCGCCGCGCAGCGCTGCTCGGCTACCGGACGACCGTCGTGTCCGACCTGCACACCACGAACGAGCGCACGCACCTGTCGGCGGCGCAGATCGTCGCGCATCATCACTTCGTATGGGAAAACAATTCGCTGTCGGGCAACCCGGTGATACCGCGCCCGCTCGCGGATGTCCTTGCGACGGAGTTCGCATGACGATCAAGGCCGTGGTGTTCGATTTCGGCGGCGTGCTGATCGACTGGAGCCCCGAGTACCTTTACCGGGAACTGATTCCCGACGACACCGAGCGTCGCTGGTTCTTCACGCATGTCTGCACGATGGACTGGGTGGTCCGCCAGGACGGCGGGCAGACGATCGAAGAGGGGACGGCCGAGCTCGTCGCGAAGTTTCCGGCGCACGAGGGGCTGATCCGCGCGTTCTATGCGCGCTGGCACGAGATGATCGGCGGCGTGCTCGACGAAGGCGCCGCGCTCGTCGACCGGCTCGACGCGCAGGGGATGCCGCTGTTCGGGCTGACGAACTGGTCGGCGCAGACGTTTCCGTATGCGTGGGACAACTTCCCGGTGCTGCGGCGTTTCAGGGACATCGTCGTGTCGGGCCGTGTGAAGCTCGTGAAACCCGATCCGGCGATCTACCGCGAGATGCATGCGCGGATCGAGCCGCACTTGCCGGGCATCGGGCCGCACGAACTCGTGTTCATCGATGACAACGCGAAGAACGCCGCGGCCGCGACGGCGCTCGGCTGGCACGGCATTCATCACACGAGTGCGGCCACGACCGAGGCACGGCTGCGCGAACTGGGCGCGCTGGCGTAAGCGGCAAGCCGGCAGCCAGCCGCCGGATAAAAAAACGGGCCAGCGGCCCGTTTTTTGTTGTCCCGCTTCCGGAGCGACCAGCCTCGGTGCCCGTTCCTGCGTTACCGCAGTGCCGGGCGCCCGGGCCGCGCCGCTCAGCGGCTGATCGGCTTGTAGCGCAGACGCTTCGGCTTCGCGGCTTCCTCGCCGAGGCGCGCACGCTTGTCGGCTTCGTATTCCTGGTAGTTGCCGTCGAAGAACGTGACCTGCGAATCGCCTTCGAATGCGAGGATGTGCGTCGCGATCCGGTCGAGGAACCAGCGATCGTGCGAGATCACCATCACCGAGCCCGCGAATTCGAGCAGCGCGTCTTCCAGCGCGCGCAGCGTTTCGACGTCGAGGTCGTTCGACGGTTCGTCCAGCAGCAGCACGTTGCCGCCCGAGATCAGCGTCTTCGCGAGGTGCAGGCGGCCGCGTTCACCGCCGGACAGGTTGCCGACGATCTTCTGCTGGTCGCCGCCCTTGAAGTTGAAGCGGCCGATATACGCGCGCGACGGCGTTTCGTACTTGCCCACCGTCAGCACGTCGGCGCCGCCCGAGATTTCCTCGAACACCGTCTTCGTGCCGTCGAGCGCGTCGCGGCTCTGGTCGACGTACGCGAGCTTCACGGTCGGCCCCATTACGACTTCGCCCGAATCCGGCTGCTCCTTGCCCGTCAGCATCCGGAACAGCGTCGACTTGCCGGCGCCGTTCGGGCCGATGATGCCGACGATCGCGCCGGCCGGGATCTTCAGGTTCAGGTTGTCGATCAGCAGACGGTCGCCGAACGCCTTGCTGACGTTCTTGAACTCGATCACTTCATTGCCGAGGCGATCGCCGACCGGGATGAAGATTTCCTGCGTCTCGTTGCGCTTCTGGTATTCCTGGCTGTTCAGCTCCTCGAAGCGCGCGATACGTGCCTTCGACTTCGCCTGCCGGCCCTTCGGGTTCTGGCGCACCCACTCCAGTTCCTTCTTGATCGCCTTCTGGCGCGCCGATTCCGACGCTTCTTCCTGCTTCAGGCGCTCTTCCTTCTGGTCGAGCCAGCTGCTGTAGTTGCCCTTCCACGGAATGCCGTGGCCGCGGTCGAGTTCGAGAATCCACTCGGCCGCGTTGTCGAGGAAGTAGCGATCGTGGGTGACCGCGACGACGGTGCCCGGGAAGCGCACCAGGAACTGCTCGAGCCAGTCGACCGATTCCGCGTCGAGGTGGTTGGTCGGTTCGTCGAGCAGCAGCATGTCGGGTTTTTCGAGCAGCAGCTTGCACAGCGCGACGCGGCGCTTCTCACCGCCCGAAAGATGCTCGATCTTTGCATCCCATGACGGCAGGCGCAGTGCGTCGGCGGCCACTTCGAGCTGCTGCTCGGGGCTGCCGCCGTCGCTCGACGCGAGGATCGCTTCGTACTTCGCCTGCTCGGCCGCGAGCGCGTCGAAGTCGGCGTCCGGCTCCGCGTACGCCGCGTAGATTTCCTCGAGCTTCTTGTTGGCCTGGAACAGGTCGCCGAGGCCTTCCTCGACGGCTTCGCGCACCGTCTTCGTCGGGTCGAGCTGCGGCTCCTGCGGCAGATAGCCGATGTTCAGGTTCGGCATCGGCGTCGCTTCGCCTTCGATGTCCTTGTCGACGCCCGCCATGATGCGGATCAGCGTCGACTTGCCCGAGCCGTTCAGGCCGAGCACGCCGATCTTCGCGCCGGGAAAGAACGACAGCGAGATGTCCTTCAGGATCTGGCGCTTGGGCGGCACGATCTTGCCGACCCGGTTCATCGTGAAAACGTATTGGGCCATTTGGGTGTGAAAGTCAGAAATGGTTGAGACTGCCGCGCAGCGCGCGGGCGTGGCGGCGTCGGGTGATTCGGTACGGAGCGTGCCGCGCACGGCGCGGCGGCGTCGCCGCGTGTCGGCGGCGCGAGCGGCTATTGTACTTCGCCGCCGGCTGCCGCTGGCGCGACACCTGGCCTTTTGGCCGGGGCTGTGCTCACAGCCACGCGGCGACGCCGCCGTGCCCCGAGCACGTGCCGCGCCGATGGCGGCTGAAGCTGTAGGTGCCGTCGCGGCAGCGCGCGCTCGCGCCTTCGGGCACGCGGCCCGATTTCGAATGCGCGGGTGCGTGCACGGTTTCGCCGTCGCGGTTGCGATACGTGTCGTGACGGTCGAGATCGGCTTCGTTGCCGTAGCCGGGCGGTGCGCGGTACGCGTGTGCGGGTTGGGGCAACGCGGCGCAGGCGACGAAGAAGACGGCGGACAGTGCCGCGATGCGTGTCGTGCGGCAGAACAGGGCAGGCATGGTCTCTCACGGTCGGTTTGTTGTTATCGATGTCGGGCGGATGGCCCGCGCCGCATGTTAGCGGATCGGCGCCCGACCGGTACCGGCGCGGCGGCGTGACGCTACGCCGCGCCCGACATCGAGGCCGCGCCGTCGGCCTGCGCGGCCTCGAGGATCCACCGGCGAAAAGCGGCGACCTTCGGCCGCTCGGCGTGATGCGGCGGATAGACGAGGTAGTACGCGAAATCGTCGAGCCACGCGACGTCGGCAAGCTGCACGAGCCGGCCGCTTGCCAGCTCGCCGCGCACCATCGCGGCCGGCAGCAGCCCGGCGCCCTGACCGGCGACGATCGCCTGCAGCAACAGGCCCGAGTCGTCGAACGCGGGGCCGCGCGGCGGCCCGATATCGTCGATCCGCTGCGCGCCGAACCAGATGTGCCAGCCCTTGCGCTCGGCGTCATGCAGCTGCGGCCAGCCGACCAGATCGGCGGGCGTCGCCGGCATGCCGAGCCGCGCGACAAGGTCGGGCGACGCGAGCGCGACGATCTCCACCGTCAGCAGGCGCTCGCTGCACAGGCCGATGTAGCGCCCGAGGCCATGACGGATTGCAACATCGACGCCGTCGCGCGAAAAATCCGCGAGTGCGTGGCTCGTGACGACCTGCAGGTCGACGTCAGGGCACGCGTGCCGGAATTGCGCGAGGCGCGGGACGAGCCACGCGGATGCGAAGAACGGGGTGACGCTCACCGTCAGCACGCCGCTGTCGGCGGCGCCCGACACGCGCTGCGACGCGTCGGCGATCTGCCGGAACGCGTTGCGCACCGGCGGCAGGTAGTCGCGACCGGCGGCCGTCAGCAGGATGCCGCGGTTGACGCGCTCGAACAGCTGCACGCCGAGGTGCGTCTCGAGCGTGCGGATCATCTGGCTCACCGCGCCGGGCGTGACCGACAGCTCCTCGGCCGCCGATTTCACCGACAGGTGGCGGGCGGCTGCTTCGAATGCACGCAGCGCGTTGAGCGGCGGCAGGCGGGAACGATTCATTGAGTTTTTCTAAAGCGAATGGCCGATGAAATATCGTTTGAGGCGGCGCGTGTGCGCGAGTACCGTTGTCGCATCCGATTGCGTGCTTGGGGGCTGCATTGCAGCGACCAATGCGATCAACATAGTTCAACTATATCCACGAGGCAAACCGGACGCCGTGAGGTGTCCGGCTGGACCTGAGAGGAGCATCGTCATGAACCACCCGGGCGCATCGCGCCATTTCTACGGCTGGTACGTGGTCGCGGCCGCGTTCGCCGTCACGTTCGTCGGATTCGGCAGCGCCTATACGTTCAGTGCGTTCGTCGAGTCGCTGCAGCGGGACTTCGCCGCGTCGCGCGGCCAGATCTCGCTCGTGTTCTCGCTCGCCGGCTTCCTGTATTTCGGTTTCGGCATCGTCAGCGGGCCGCTGGCCGACCGCTTCGGCTCGCGGCGGCTCGCCGTCGCCGGGATGCTGCTGACGGGCGCCGGGCTCGCGGCTGCCGGCGCCGCGCACACGCTGCTGCAGGTCTATGTCGCGTACGGGCTTGGCGTCGGTTTCGGCGTCGGCTGCGCATACGTACCGGCGGTCGGCGCCGTGCAGCGCTGGTTCGTGCGCCGGCGCGGCTTCGCATCGGGGCTCGCGGTCGCGGGGATCGGTGTCGGCACGCTGGTGATGCCGCCGCTCGCGTCCACGCTGATCGCGCAGGTCGGCTGGCGCGGCGCGTATTTCACGCTGGCCGTGATCGCGGTCGTGATCGGCTCGGGGATGTCGCTGCTGATCGAGAACGACCCGCGCGGGCGGGGGCTGCTGCCGGACGGGGAGGCTGCGCATGAGCCCGGCGGCGGGGCACAAGTCGCCGGGCGCAGTGCGGGGGCCTCGGTGTCCGGTGCCGCCGCGGGGCGTCAGCCGGTCGCCGCTTCGGCGCCTGCCGGCGCGACGGTGCGCGAAGCCGTCATGTCGCGGCCGTTCGCAAGCCTGTACGCCGCATGCCTCGCCTGCTCGTTCGGCGTGTTCGTCCCGTTCGTTCACCTCGTGCCGTACGCGCTCGATCATGGCGTCGCGCCGTCGACGGCCGTGCTGCTGCTCGGCGCGATCGGCGTCGGCAGCACGGCCGGCCGCTTCTTCCTCGGCGGCCTCGCCGACCGCTTCGGCCGCCGTGCGTCGCTGCTCGCGATGTTCGCGGGCATGGCCGTCGCGCTCGTCGCGTGGGCCGGTGCCGGCACCGTCGCGACGCTTGCCGCGTTCGCGCTCGTGTTCGGCGTGTTCTATGGCGGCTGGGTCGCCGTGCTGCCGGCGGTCGTGATGGACTACTTCGGCGGGCGCAACGTGAGCGGGATCATCGGCGTGCTTTATACGAGCGTCGCATTCGGCACGCTGATCGGGCCGGCCGCGGCCGGTTTCATCTACGACGCGGGCGGCGGCTATCTCGTGCCGATCCTGGCCAGCGCCGCCGCGAATGCGATCGCCTTCGCGATCGTCGCGACGACGGGGCGTGCGCCGGTGGCCGCACATGCGGTGCGCGGATAGGCGCACGTCCCGCGGCGTGCCTTCGCGAATTCCGGTAGGGTGGCCGGATCGTGAACCGAGGAAGTGCAGCCGGGAGGCCTCATGACATTCGACGAAGTCCGCCAGATCGCGCTGGCATGGCGCGGCGTCGAGGAAGGTACGTCGTACGGCACGCCTGCGCTCAAGGTGAGGGGCAAGATGCTCGCGCGTCTGCGCGAGGACGGCGACACGCTCGTCGTGAAAGGTGTCGGCCCCGACGAGCGCGCGTGGCTGATCGAATCGGAACCGGACGTGTATTACGTGACGGATCACTACGTCGGCTGGCCGATTGTGCTGGTGCGGCTGTCGGCGGCCCGTCCGGACGCCGTGAAAAAACTGCTTCTGCGAGAATGGCAGGCCGTCGTCCCCGCCCAATGGCGCGACGAGAGGGTGCACGGCGCGAACTGACACGCCGGTTGCGGCCTGCTGCCCGGCGTCGCCGGGCGCTTTCGGCGCGGCTCGCGCGCCGGCCCGAACGGGTACGAGCGTTGCATCGATCGACGTCGATGCAACGAGTGGTTCCATCGAAATTCTTCAATTGGTTCTTAGTGAAGAACCGTTTGGTGCTTACACTCCTTCGCTTCGAAGGCAGCTGACGAAAGCCGACGGAAACGGCGCACGCGATGCGTCGGCGCACCGCGCGCCGCATCGCACCCGCAGCTTCGCAGACTGCGCGGCGCGCCGATCCGAACGGTCCCATCCGGCCGCATGCCCGCGTGCGATGCACGCGCGCTCGCAGCCGGATTCAAGAACGACAACTCCCCCTGCTGCCTTCACGCGACACCCGGCCATACCGGAACCGTTTTTTGGAGAGAGACAGATGAGTGGAAGCAACACAGGCCTCGGTACGGGCCTGAAGCAGCGGCACGTGACGATGATGTCGATTGCCGGCGTGATCGGCGCGGGCCTGTTCGTCGGCTCCGGCCACGCGATCGCGGAAGCCGGCCCGGCGTCGATCCTCGCGTATGCGATCGCGGGCGTGCTGGTGGTGCTGGTGATGCGCATGCTCGGCGAGATGGCCGTCGCGCATCCGGACAGCGGTTCGTTCTCCACCTATGCCGATCGCGCGATCGGCCACTGGGCCGGTTTCTCGATCGGCTGGCTGTACTGGTGGTTCTGGGTGCTCGTGATCCCGATCGAGGCGACCGCCGCCGCGACCATCCTCAATGCATGGTTCCCCGGCGTTGCAACCTGGGTCTTCGCGCTCGGCATCACGCTGGTGCTGACGGTGACCAACCTCTTCTCGGTCAAGAACTACGGCGAATTCGAATTCTGGTTCGCGCTGATCAAGGTCGTCGCGATCGTCGTGTTCCTGTGCATCGGCGGCGCGGCGATCGTCGGCATCATTCCCGCCCCTGCGGTGTCGGGCGTATCGAACCTGTTCGTGCACGGTGGCTTCATGCCGCACGGTGCCGGTGCGGTGCTCGCGGCGATGCTGACGACGATGTTCTCGTTCCTCGGCACGGAGATCGTGACGATCGCGGCCGCCGAATCGGACAACCCGCAACGCCAGATCGTGCGCGCGACCAACTCGGTGATCTGGCGCATCACGCTGTTCTATCTCGGCTCGATCCTGATCGTCGCGGCCATCGTGCCGTGGAACGATCCGCTGCTGCCGAAGCACGGTTCGTATCAGCGCGCGATGGAGCTGATCGGCATCCCGAACGCGAAGGCGATCATCGACGTGATCGTGCTCGTGTCGGTCGCGAGCTGCCTGAATTCGGCGCTGTACACCGCGTCGCGGATGCTGTTCTCGCTGTCGAAGCGCAAGGACGCGCCCGCGTTTCTGCACCGCACGGATTCGACCGGCACGCCGCGCGCGGCCGTGCTCGCATCGACCGCATTCGGCTTCCTGACCGTGATCGCGAACTACCTGATGCCGGAACAGGTCTTCGGATTCCTGCTCGCGACGTCTGGCGCGATCGCGCTGCTCGTGTATCTCGTGATCGCGATCTCGCAGCTGCGGATGCGCAAGACGCTCGAAGCGACCGGCGCGGACCTGACGCTGCGGATGTGGCTGTTCCCCTGGCTCACGTGGCTGGTGATCCTGTTCATCTGCGGCACGCTGACCGTGATGCTCGTGAGTGAGGATCACAGGATGGAAGTGGGCGCGACGGCCGTGCTGGCGCTGATCGTGCTGCTGGCATCGTGGCTGAACAAGCGCGGCCGCGATGCGCAGGCGAGCGCGGGGCGGCGGGTGTCGGCGACGTGATGCCGTGACGAAGCGGCGGCGGACGCACGGTGTTCGCCGCCGGCTGGCAGAACGTCCTGCAATGAAAAATGGCCCGACGGCGCTTGCCGTCGGGCCATTCGTTTTTCGTGCCGGGCACGCAGTGCGCGATGCCGCGTGATTCACACGGCATCGGCCGATGCAAGGGTCAGACGTTGAACAGGAAATTCATCACGTCGCCGTCGTGCACGACATATTCCTTCCCTTCGGCGCGCATCTTGCCGGCTTCCTTCGCGCCTTGCTCGCCCTTGTACGTGATGAAGTCGTCGAACGCGATCGTCTGCGCGCGGATGAAGCCGCGCTCGAAGTCGGTGTGGATCACGCCGGCCGCCTGCGGCGCCGTGTCGCCGATATGGATCGTCCACGCGCGCACTTCCTTCACGCCCGCGGTGAAGTAGGTCTGCAGGCCGAGCAGCTTGAAGCCCGCGCGAATCACGCGGTCGAGGCCCGGCTCTTCCATGCCCATGTCGGCGAGGAATGCTTCCTTGTCGGCATCGTCGAGATCGGCGATTTCCGCCTCGATCGCCGCGCACACGGCGACCACCGGCGCATTTTCGCTTTCCGCGTACTTGCGCACGGCATCCAGGTGCGGGTTGTTCTCGAAACCGTCGTCCTTCACGTTGGCCACGTACATGGCCGGCTTCGCGGTGATCAGGCAGAACGGCTTGAGCAGCGCCTCTTCGTCGTCCGACAGCGCGAGACCGCGCACGGCCTTGCCCTGGTCGAGCTGCGCGCGCACCTTCTCGAGCACCGCGACGAGCTTCGCCGCTTCCTTGTCGTTGCCCGACTTCGCGGCCTTCGAATAGCGCGTGAGCGCCTTCTCGACGGTGCCGAGGTCGGCGAGCGCGAGCTCGGTATTGATCACTTCGATGTCGTCGATCGGGCTGACCTTGCCGGCGACGTGAATGACGTTCTCGTCCTCGAAGCAGCGCACGACGTGTGTGATTGCATCGGTTTCGCGAATGTTGGCGAGGAACTGGTTGCCGAGGCCTTCACCCTTGCTCGCGCCCGCGACGAGGCCCGCGATGTCGACGAACTCGACGACGGCCGGCACGACACGCTCCGGCTTGACGATCTCGGAGAGCGCCTTCAGGCGCGTATCGGGCACTTCGACGATGCCGACGTTCGGCTCGATCGTGCAGAACGGGTAGTTCTCGGCGGCGATGCCGGCCTTGGTCAGCGCATTGAACAGGGTGGACTTGCCGACGTTGGGCAAGCCGACGATGCCGCATTTGAGACTCATGGAATCCTTCGGACGGGTAAGGCGGCGCGGCCGGACAGGGCACGGCGGCGCGGGAAAAAAGGGCGGCCGGCGCTTGGGGCGCGGCGGGCCGACGGTCAAAGACGCTATTGTACCGTGCCGACGCCCCGGATTCCGGGGTTGCGCCGAACGGCCGATGCGGCAGGCCGCCGCGCTGCATCGGCCGCCTGCGATTCTGCTGATTTCCCGCAAAGTCCGGCCGCGTAAGGGTTTGGCCCCGCGGCTATAATGCCCGCCATGACTGCCCACCACTCCTTCGACGTCGCCGTGGTCGGCGGCGGGCTCGTCGGCAAGACTGCCGCGCTCGCGCTGACCCAGTCCGGCTACAAGACTGCCTTGCTCGCCCAGCCGGCCGCGCCGCGCCCCGCCGATCTCGTATTCGACACGCGCGTCTACGCGCTGTCTTCCAGTTCGCAGGCGTTGCTCGAGCGGCTGCGGGTCTGGCAGGCGCTCGACCATGGCCGCCTCGCACCGGTCTACGACATGCGCGTGTACGGCGATGCGCACGCGGAACTGCATTTCTCCGCATATCAGGCATCCGTGCCGCAGCTCGCGTGGATCGCCGAATCGTCGCTGGTCGAGGCGTCGCTCGACGCCGCGCTGCGGTTCCAGCCGAACCTCACGTGGTTCGAGGCGCGCGCGCAGGGCTTCGACGTACATGACGACGCAGCCGTGCTCACGCTGTCGTCGGGGCAGGTGCTGGAAGCGGATCTCGTCGTCGGCGCGGACGGCGCGCATTCGTGGGTGCGCTCGCAAATGGGGGCCAAAGTCGAACGGCGCGACTACCGGCAAACCGGAGTCGTCGCGAACTTCAAGGCGTCGCTGCCGCATCGCGAGACGGCCTACCAGTGGTTCCACGAAGGCGAGATCGTCGCGCTGCTGCCGCTGCCGGACGGCCATGTGTCGCTCGTCTGGTCCGCGCACACCGCGCATGCGGACGAATTGCTCGCACTCGATCCGGCGCAGCTCGCGGCCGAGGTCGAGCGCGTGTCTCATGGCCAGGTCGGCACGCTCGACTGCGTGACGCCGGCCGCCGGCTTCCCGCTGGCGCTGCAGACGGTCGACAAGCTGATCGCGCCGCGCGTCGCGCTCGTCGGCGATGCCGCGCACCTGATCCACCCGCTCGCGGGACAGGGGATGAACCTCGGCCTGCGCGATGTGGCGGCGCTTGCCGACGCGATCGCCGGCAAGGAAAGCTTCCGCAACCTCGGCGATACGGTGCTGCTGCGCCGCTACGAGCGTTCGCGCCGCGAGGACATCCGCGCGCTGATGGTCGCAACCGACGGCCTGCAGCGGCTGTTCGCGGTGCCGGGCTCGCTCGCGAAGGCCGTGCGCAATGCGGGCATGGCCTTCGTCGGTGCGCAGCCGCTCGTGAAGCGCTGGCTCGTGTCGGCTGCGCTCGGCTGATCGAACCTTCGGCCGCTTCGCCGGTCGGACACGGTTCCGTTACGGCGTACACTGTGCCGTGAACACCGATTGAGCTGAAGGAAGATTTCGATGAAAAAAACGATCCGCATCGCGTCGCTGGCGCTGGCCGTCACGATGGCGACGCTTGGCTGCACCGCGCAGGCCGACCAGACCACCGACAAGCTGAAAGCCACGCTGCAGGCCCGCCTCGGCAACGATGCGCCGATCAAGAGCGTGTCGAAATCGCCGGTCGCGGGCCTGTACGAAGTGAACCTCGGCTCACAGATCATCTATAGCGATGCGGCGGGCGACTACGTGCTGCTCGGCGATCTCGTCGACACCAAGACGCACAAGAACCTGACCGACGCCCGCCTGTCCGAAATCAACAAGATCGACTTCGCGAGCCTGCCGTTCGCGAATGCGATCAAGGTCGTCAAGGGCAACGGCGCCCGCAAGATCGCGGTGTTCTCCGATCCGAACTGCCCGTACTGCAAGAAGCTCGAGACGACGCTGCAGTCGGTCGACAACGTGACCGTCTACACGTTCCTGTACCCGGTGCTGTCGCCGGATTCGACCGCGAAGTCGAAGGCGATCTGGTGTGCGACCGATCGCGCGAAAACGTGGGAGAGCTGGATGCTCGACCATCGCGCACCGACCGGCGCCGGTACCTGCGATACCGCCGCACTCGACAAGAACCTCGCGCTCGGCCGCGGGATGAACGTCACGGGCACGCCGACGATCTTCCTGCCGGACGGCCGCCGCCTGCCGGGCGCCGTATCGGCCGACCAGCTCAACCAGGCGCTCGCGTCGAGCAAGTAACCGACCACACGCCGGGCCGCATGGCCCGGCCAGCGAGGGGCGCCCGCGTGACCTGCCGGCGCCTCTCTTCGTTTCCGCCGCCATATTCGACCGTCCGATTCCCACGATGACCCAGCCGATCCGCTATTCGATTGTCCCGAAAGATCTTGCCGCGCACCTGTTCGAAGTGTCGGTGACGGTCACCGATCCCGACCCCGAAGGCCAGCGCTTTTCGCTGCCGGTGTGGATTCCGGGCAGCTACCTCGTGCGCGAGTTCGCGCGCAACATCGTGACGCTCGGCGCATTCAACGACGCGGGCCGCAAGGTGCGGATCGCAAAGACCGACAAGCACACGTGGCAGGCCGCACCCGTGAACGGCACGCTGACCCTGCGCTACGACGTGTACGCATGGGACCTGTCGGTGCGCTCCGCGTATCTCGACGAATCGGGCGGCTTCTTCAACGCGACGGCCGTGTTCCTGAGCGTCGCCGGCCGCGAGGACGCGCCGTGTGAAGTCGACATCGGGAAGCCGGCCGGCGCGGCGTTCCGCACGTGGCGCGTCGGCACCGCGTTGCCCGAGGCGCGCGGCACGAAGCGCTACGGGTTCGGCGCGTACCGCGCAGCGAACTACGACGAGCTTTCCGACCATCCGGTGACGATCGGCGAATTCGCGCTGGCGACGTTCGACGCGCACGGCGTGCCGCACGACATCGTGATCGCGGGGCGTGTGACGCAGCTCGACATGGAGCGCCTGCGCACCGACCTGAAGCGCGTGTGCGAAGCACAGATCGCGCTGTTCGAGCCGAAATCGAAGAAGGCGCCGATGGACCGCTACGTGTTCATGACGCTTGCGGTCAGCGACGGTTACGGCGGTCTCGAGCATCGCGCGTCGACCGCGCTGATCTGCAACCGCACCGACCTGCCGGTGAAGGGGCGACCCGAAACGACGGAAGGCTATCGCACGTACCTCGGTCTCTGCAGTCACGAGTACTTCCATACCTGGAACGTGAAGCGCATCAAGCCGGCGGCGTTCGTGCCGTACGACCTGACGCGCGAGAATTACACGTCGCTGCTGTGGCTGTTCGAAGGCTTCACGTCGTATTACGACGACCTGATGCTGGTGCGCAGCGGGCTGATGTCGCAGGACGAATATTTCGCGGCGCTCGGCCGCACGGTCGGCGGCGTGCTGCGCGGCACGGGCCGGCTCAAGCAAAGCGTCGCGGAAAGCTCGTTCGACGCGTGGATCAAGTACTACCGCCAGGACGAGAACGCGACCAACGCGATCGTCAGCTATTACACGAAGGGTTCGCTGGTCGCGCTCGCGTTCGATCTCGCGATCCGCGCGCAGACGCGCAACCGGAAGTCGCTCGACGACGTGATGCGCCTGCTGTGGCAGCGCTACGGCCGCGATTTCTACCGCGGCAAGCAGGCAGGCGTCGAGGAAAACGAAGTCGAGACGCTGATCGAGGAAGCGACGGGCGTCGCGCTCGGCCGCCTGTTCACCGATGCCGTGCACGGCACGCGCGACCTGCCGCTCGCCGAACTGCTCGCACCGTTCGGCGTGACGCTCACGCCGGATGTCGCGAACGGCGCTGCCGCGAAGCCGACGATCGGCGCACGCCTGCGCGGCGGGGCGGATTGCACGTTCGCGGCGGTCTACGAAGGCGGCGCCGCGCATCGCGCGGGGCTGTCGGCCGGCGACACGCTGATCGCGGTCGACGGGCTGCGCGTCACGGGCACCAACCTCGACGCGCTGCTCGCGCGCTACCGTCCGGGCGACAAGGTCGAGGTTCACGCATTCCGTCGCGACGAGCTGCGCATCGCGAAACTGAAGCTCGACGGCCCCGAAGTCACGCGCTACCGGCTGACGGCGGCCGCGAAGCCGGCGGCGGTATCGAAGGCCCGGGAAGCCTGGCTGAAGGGCTGATCGTACGAAGGCGGGTATCGGGGCGCGATCGAGGATTGTTCTGTTGTTGCAACAATCCGTCGCCCTGAACCCGCTTTTTCGCGGTCATGTGGCCACGCACAATGGCGTCACTCGCGCTACCGAAGCGCAACCCTACTGGAGCCTGACATGACGACCATTCTGCAAATCAATTCCGCGGCGCGTTCGCAAGGTGCGCAATCCACGCTGCTGGCCAATGAACTGACGGCAAAGCTGCAACAATCGAACCCCGGCGCGAAGGTCGTGGTTCGTGACCTGCTGGCCGATGCGCTGCCGCACCTCGACGAATCGGTGCTCGGCGCGTTCTTCACGCCGGCCGACAAGCGCACCGCGGAACAGAATGCGATCGTCGCGAAGAGCGATGCACTGATCGCCGAACTGCAAGCCGCCGACATCGTCGTGATCGGCGCACCGATGTACAACTTCGGCGTGTCGTCGCAACTGAAGGCGTATTTCGACTGGATCGCCCGTGCAGGCGTCACGTTCCGCTACACCGAGAACGGTCCGGAAGGCCTGATCAAGGGCAAGAAGGTTCACGTGGTGACGGCCCGCGGCGGCAAGTACCTGGGTACGCCGAACGACAGCCAGACGCCGTACCTGCGCTCGTTCCTCGGCTTCATCGGCCTGACCGACGTGAACTTCATTCACGCTGAAGGCCTGAACCTCGGGCCGGACGCGCAAAGCGCCGCGCTCGCCAGCGCACGCGAAGCGATCGCCGCCGCGTAAGGAAGGCCGACGCGGGTGCGACGCACCTGCTGCATCGCCCGATAAAAAAACGCCGCGTTCCCGAAAGGGACGCGGCGTTTTTGCATGCTTGCCGGCACGAAGGAACCGGCAGCGCGTTACGCGAGCGTTTCGGCGACTTCCGGCAGGCGCCAGTCGATCGGCTCGCGGCCGGCATCGACCAGATAGTCGTTCGCGAGCGCGAAATGGCGGCAACCGAGGAAACCGCGGTGCGCGGACAGCGGCGACGGATGCGGCGCCTCGAGCACGCAATGCGCGCTTGCGTCGAACAGCGCGCGCTTCGCCTGCGCGTGTGCGCCCCACAGCATGAACACGAGCCCGCGATGGCGGCCGGCGAGTTCGCGGATCAGCGTGTCCGTGCACTGCTCCCAGCCGCGCTTCGCATGGCTCGCGGCCGCGCCGCGCTCGACCGTCAGCACCGTGTTGAGCAGCAGCACGCCCTGGCGTGCCCAGGTGTCGAGGCAGCCGTGGCGTGGCGTGTCATGACCGAAGTTCGCGGCGATTTCCTTGAAGATGTTGCGCAGCGACGGCGGCGTGCGCACGGCGGGCGGCACCGAGAATGCGAGCCCGTGTGCCTGCGGCGTGCCGCGATCGTCGCCGTGATACGGATCCTGGCCGAGGATCACGACTTTCACGTCGTCCGGGCTCGTCAGGCGCAGCGCGCGGAACACGTCGGTCGGGTAGACCGTCTTGCCGGCCGCACGCTCGTCGTCGACGAAGCGGCACAGCGGCGCATATGCGTCGCTGTCGGTAAAGGGTTTCAGCACGTCGCGCCAGACGGCCGGCAGCGCGTCGAATTGCGCGGCGAGGTGCGGAACGTTGGCGGCGGCAGGCTGCGGTGCCGCCGGTGCCGCTGGTGCCGCAGCCGATGCGGCGGCTTTCTTGGCGGGCTTGCGCCCGGCCGCGGGCGGCTCGGAAGGCGGGGACGGAAGATCGGCCGGTGCCGTTTCCGGCACGGGATCGTCGAACAGCGACGCCTGTTGCGGCGCGCGGGAAGTCTTGCGGGTTGCCATGCGTGATGCGTGTTATTGCGCGCGCAGCCGGTAGCCGCGCTGCGCCTTGCTGATGTTTTCGGGAGCGAGGCCCGGCAGCGCCTGCTGCAGTTCGGCGGCGAGCGTTGCGAGCGCCGCTTCCGGGCCGTCGATCAGTTCGAGTTCGATTTCGCTGATCGGTTCGCGGCGCGTTTCGTGTTCCGCCTGGACGACGATCTCGCCGATGTCCACCGCGGCTTCGACGGTTGCGCCGCCGATTGCGATGCGCCACAGCGTACGCGAAAAATCCGTGCGGAACAGCGCACGCAGCGCGCCGGCCGCGTCATTCAGCGCGGCGGCGGCCTCCGGCACGTCGCAGGCCGCGACGAGCGCATCGATCTCGAGCGCGTCGCCGGCGACCGGCAGCTCCCATTCGTGGCGGCGGTGCAGGCCGCCTTCCGCGCTGCCGACCGTCTTGAACGTCTGCAGCCAGCCCTGCGGCGCGCGGCGCACGCGCACCGCGCTCTTCGAGCGGGCCAGCGCGAGATCGGGCGTGTCGTAGTAGACGTTCGCGAGCGTGATGTCTTGGCCGGGTTCGCCGGTCAGCGTCTCGAAGAAGCGTCGCGCGGCCTCGGCCTGGCCGGCCGGCAGCGCGAGCTTGATTTCCTTTTCGATCGCCATCAGAAGAACATCCGTGCGAGCTCCTCGCCCGGCTGGTCGGCACGCATGAACGCTTCTCCGACGAGGAACGTGTTCACGTTCGCCGCGCGCATCGTGTCGACATCGGTGCGCGACAGGATCCCCGACTCGGTCACGACGATGCGGTCCGCCGGAATCATGTCGAGCATGTCGAGCGTGGTCTGGATCGACGTCTCGAACGTGCGCAGGTTGCGGTTGTTGATGCCGAGCAGCGGCGTCTTGAGCGTCAGCGCCTGTTCCATCTCGTTGCGGTCGTGCACTTCGACCAGCACCGCGAGGCCGAGCGAGTGAGCATACGCTTCGAGATCCTGCATCAGCGGCGTGTCGAGCGCGGCGGCGATCAGCAGGATCGCGTCCGCGCCCATCGCGCGCGCTTCCACGATCTGGTACGCGTCGACGATGAAGTCCTTGCGCAGCACCGGCAGCGTGCAGGCCGCGCGCGCTTCCTCGAGATAGCGGACGCTGCCCTGGAAGAACTGCTCGTCGGTCAGCACCGACAGGCACGCGGCGCCGTGCTCAGCATACGAACGCGCGATGTCGGCCGGCACGAAATGCTCGCGCAGCACGCCCTTCGACGGGCTGGCCTTCTTGATTTCGGAAATCACGGCCGCGTGGCCGGCTGCGTGTTTCGCGCGCAGTGCGCCGACGAAGTCGCGCAGGTCGCGCGCGGAGGCTTCCAGTTTCAGTGCCTCGAGCGGCGCGCTGCGCATGGCCGCCGCGACTTCTTCGCGCTTGACGGCGATGATTCGGTCGAGAATGTCGCTCATGTGGGTTCCTGCTTGATTCGTAAGGGGAGTCAGCGCTTGAACTGCTGCGTGAAGCGCACGAGTTCGTCGACCTTCGCGCGGGCCTTGCCGCTCGCGATCGCTTCGCGGGCGAGCTGGATGCCGTCCGCGATCGATTCGGCGACGTTCGCCGCATAGAGTGCTGTGCCCGCGTTCAGCGTGACGATCTCGCGCGCGACGCCCGGCTGGTTGTCCAGCGCGCCGAGCAGCATCGTGCGCGATTCGTCGGCATTTTCCACCTTCAGCGTGCGGTTCGACACCATCTGCAGGCCGAAATCTTCCGGATGGATCTCGTATTCGTGCACCTTGCCGTCGCGCAATTCACCGACGAGCGTCGCGGCGCCGAGCGAAACCTCGTCCATCCCGTCCTTGCCGTACACCACGAGCACGTGCTGTGCGCCGAGACGCTGCATCACGCGCACCTGGATGCCGACGAGGTCGGGGTGGAACACGCCCATCAGCTGGTTCGGCGCGCCGGCCGGATTGGTCAGCGGGCCGAGGATGTTGAAGATCGTGCGCACGCCGAGTTCGCGGCGCACGGCCGCGATGTTCTTCATCGCCGGGTGATGGTTCGGCGCGAACATGAAGCCCATGCCGGTTTCGGCGATCGACGCGGCAACCTGCTCCGACTGCAGGTCGATGTTCACGCCGAGCGCCTCGAGCACGTCGGCGCTGCCGGACTTGCTCGATACGCCGCGGTTGCCGTGCTTCGCGACCTTCGCGCCGGCCGCGGCCGTGACGAACATCGACGCGGTCGAGATGTTGAACGTATGCGAGCCGTCGCCGCCGGTGCCGACGATGTCGACGAAGTTCGAGTTGTCCTGCACCTCGACGTGGTTCGCGAATTCGCGCATTACGGTCGCGGCCGCGGCGATCTCGCCGATTGTCTCCTTCTTTACGCGCAGCCCGGTGATGATCGCGGCCGCCATCACGGGCGACATGTCGCCGCGCATGATGAGCCGCATCAGGTGCAGCATCTCGTCGTGGAAGATCTCGCGGTGTTCGATCGTGCGCTGAAGCGCTTCCTGCGGGGTAATCGTCATCGTGTGGCTCCCGTCAGGCGGCTTGCGCGGCTGCGGCGCGTGCCTGTTTCAGGAAATTCTCGAGCAGTGCATGGCCATGCTCGGACAGGATCGATTCCGGGTGGAACTGTACGCCTTCGATCGGCAGCGTCTTGTGGCGCACGCCCATGATCTCGCCGTCGTCGGTCCACGCGGACACCTCGAGGCAGTCGGGCAGCGATTCGCGCTCGATCGCGAGCGAGTGGTAGCGCGTGACGTCGAAATGCTTCGGCAGGTCGGCGAACACGCCGCGGCAGTCGGTTTCGATCTTGCTTACCTTGCCGTGCATGATGGTCTTCGCGCGCACGACGCGGCCGCCGAATGCCTCGCCGATCGCCTGATGGCCGAGGCAGACGCCGAGGATCGGCTTCTTGCCCGAAAATTCACGCAGCACGTCGAGCGTGATGCCCGCGTGTTGCGGGTTGCTCGGGCCGGGCGACAGGCAGATCGCGTCGGGATTCAGGCGCGCGATCTCGTCGAGCGTGATTTCGTCGTTGCGGTAGGTGCGTACGTCCTCGCCGAGTTCGCCGAAGTACTGGACCAGGTTGTAGGTAAACGAGTCGTAGTTGTCGATCATGAGCAGCATGGTCAGTCTCCGGTCAGAAGTCGCTATCGAGGCCGTCCTGGACCTGTTCGGCCGCACGCAGCACCGCGCGCGCCTTGTTCTCGGTCTCTTGCCATTCGGATTCGGGCACCGAATCCGCGACGACGCCGGCCGCCGCTTGCACATACAGGTTGCCGTTGTGGATCAGGCCCGTCCGGATCGCGATCGCGAGATCCATCTCGCCCGAGAACGACAGGTAGCCGACGGCGCCGCCGTACAACCCGCGCTTGACCGGCTCGAGCTCGTCGATCAGCTCCATCGCGCGCACCTTCGGCGCGCCGGACAACGTGCCGGCCGGGAACGTCGCGCGCAGCACGTCGTAGTTCGTCATCCCGGGTTTCAGCTTGCCTTCGACCGAGCTGACGATGTGCTGCACGTGCGAGTATTTCTCGATGACCATCTTGTCGGTCACCTGCACCGAGCCGATTTCCGCGATGCGGCCGACGTCGTTGCGCGCGAGGTCGATCAGCATCACGTGCTCGGCGATCTCCTTCGGATCGTTGAGCAGTTCGGTCGCGAGTTCGGCATCGCGCTCGGGCGTGTTGCCGCGCGGGCGCGTGCCGGCGAGCGGACGGATCGTGACGATCTGGTCTTCGCCGCGCTTCTCCTGGCGCACGAGGATTTCCGGTGACGCGCCGACCACGTGGAAATCGCCGAAGTTGTAGTAGTACATGTACGGCGACGGGTTCAGCGAACGCAGCGCACGATACAGCGACAGCGGATTGTCGCGGTACGGCTTCGTCAGCCGCTGGCCGACCTGGATCTGCATCAGCTCGCCGGCCGCGATGTATTCCTTCGCCTGACGCACGGCGGCCAGATAGTCGTCCTTCTTGAACTCGCGGAAGGTTTCGGTGCGCACGCTCGCCGACGTGACGGGCGGCTGCACGGTCGTGCGCAGGCGCTGTTTCAGTTCGCGCAGGCGCTGTTTCGCCTTCGTGTAGGCTTCGGCCTGGCTCGGGTCCGCGTAGATGATCAGGTACAGCTTGCCGGCGAGGTTGTCGATGACCGCAACTTCCTCGGTCAGCAGCAACTGGATGTCCGGCAGGCCGAGATCGTCGCGCGGCGCGGTGTTCGCGAGCTTCTTCTCGATGTAGCGCACCGCGTCGTAGCCGAAGTAGCCGGCGAGACCGCCGCAGAAGCGCGGCAGACCCGGGCGCTGCGCCACCTTGAAGCGCGCCTGGAACGATTCGATGAACTGGAACGGGTCACCTTCATGCGTCTCGACGACCTGGCCGTCGCGCACGACTTCCGACACGCCGTTACGGGTGCGGACGAGCGTGCGGGCCGGCAGGCCGATGAACGAGTAGCGGCCGAAGCGTTCGCCGCCGACCACCGATTCGAGCAGGAACGAGTTGGCGCCCGCGCGTTCGGGCTGGGCCAGCTTCAGGTAGAGGGACAGCGGCGTTTCGAGATCGGCGAGGGCTTCCGCGATCAGCGGGATGCGGTTGTAGCCTTCGTTCGCGAGCGATTGGAATTCGAGTTCGGTCATGTTCCGGTCCTGTTCGGGACGAGCGGCGCGTGCGCCAGGGATCATTTGACGCTGCGCGGGTTGCCGTCGGCGAAAGGGCGGTCGATCGAGAAGTGCCTGTTGCCGGCCGGCACTCCGGGCGTGAACGTCGCGAGCCTGCGGCCGATCCTGAACGCAAGCGTTCGGGCGCGGTGGAACTCGAGGTGGTGCGACGGTCGGCGCGCGGATGCGCAGCGAGATAAAAAACGGCGCTGAAGACGTGCTTCAGCGTACCTCATCGAAGAGGTTAGCGCGACCAGCGACGCCAGGGCCAGGCTCCCCGGTCGATGCTGCTCAGACTCCGTTTTTTATTCAGAAACATGCAGATGGAAGAAATAATCAGATGGTTGGCCGGCCGGTGTTGTGCGCGGTAATTGCGCGAGCTGCGACCAGCAACGAATCGACTATACCATCCGAATTTATCGTTTGTATAGCTTTGCCGTGGTTGTAGCCGTACGGCACAGTCAGCGTCGCCATCCCGGCCGCGCGGCCGGCCAGCGCATCGTTTTCCGAGTCGCCGATCGCGACTGCCGCATCCGGAGCGACGCCGAGCGCGCTACAGGCCGTCAGCATCGGCAGCGGATCGGGCTTCTTGCGCGCGACGCTGTCGCCGCCGAGCACGACGCCGAAGCAATCGGCCAGCCCGTATTGCTCGAGCAGTTCGACGGCGAAGCGATGCGGCTTGTTCGTCACGCACGCGAGCCGGATGCCGGCCGCACGCAATGCGTCGAGGCCGGCGGCTACGTCCGGATAGAGGCGCGTGTGGCGGCCGTTGATCTTCGCGTATTCGGTCTGGTAGATCGCCAGTGCGTCGTCGAAGCGCGCGTGCGCTTCGTCGGCCGGGAAGCGCGGTTTCAGCACGCTCTGGATCAGGTGTTCGGAGCCCTTGCCGACGTAGCCGATCACCTCGTCACGCGACGTGGCCGGCGCGCCGAGCTGCGCGAGCATCCTGTTCAGGCCGGCCGTGAAATCGTCGGCTGTGTCGACCATCGTGCCGTCGAGATCGATCAGCGCCGCGTCGATGCGCGGCGCGGCGAAGCGGATCGGGGCGGCTTCGGTTGCGGCCCCGGCCGGCGCATGGCCGGCGAGCGACGAATCGGCCACGGCGTCAGCTCCGCTCGACGGTAGCGAGCGCGGCGCGCATCTCGTCGATCACCTTGCGGTAGTCGGGCTTGCCGAAGATCGCCGAACCCGCGACGAAGGTGTCGGCCCCGGCCGCCGCGATTTCCGCGATGTTGTCGGTTTTCACGCCGCCGTCGACTTCGAGCAGGATCTCGCGGCCGGTGCGCTCGGTGTACGCGTCGATGCGTGCGCGTGCCTCGCGCAGCTTGTTCAGCGTTTCCGGGATGAACGACTGGCCGCCGAAGCCCGGGTTGACCGACATCAGCAGCACGAAGTCGAGGCGATCCATCACGTGATCGAGGTAGTTCAGCGGCGTCGCCGGATTGAACACGAGACCGGCCTTGCAGCCGTGGTCACGGATCAGCGACAGCGTGCGGTCGATGTGATCGGAGCCTTCCGGGTGGAAGCTGATCAGGTTTGCACCGGCCTTCGCAAAATCGGGCACGATCCGGTCGACCGGGCGCACCATCAGGTGCACGTCGATCGGCACCTGCACGTGCGGGCGGATCGCTTCGCACACGAGCGGGCCGATCGTCAGGTTCGGCACATAATGGTTGTCCATCACGTCGAAGTGGATCCAGTCGGCGCCGGCGGCGACGACATTGCGGACTTCTTCGCCGAGCCGTGCGAAATCGGCCGACAGGATGCTGGGAGCGATACGGAATTGGGTCATGGCAGGGGAGCGGGGACGTTGCGGCGCAAAACCGTCATTCTACCGTCCGGCGACCCCGTGCGCGGCGGCGGGCCGTGCGGCCGAGGCCCGATTGCGCATAGAATGCCGAACCAATGCGGCGCGCCCGCGGCCCCGTTGCCCATGCCGGCACGGACAGTCACCTTCCACCGGAAACATCATGAGTCAGTATCAGTTCACCGTTTCGGTGAAAACCAGCTACTTGCCGGAACAATCCGACCCCGATCGCCGTCAATACGCATTCGCGTACACGCTGACGATCCGCAACACGGGACAAGTCGCGGCGCAGCTGATCGCGCGTCACTGGATCATCACGGACAGCGAGAACCATGTGCAGGAAGTGAAGGGGCTCGGCGTCGTCGGGCACCAGCCGCTGCTGCAGCCGGGCGAGCACTTCGAATACACGAGCTGGGCCGTGATCGCGACGCCGGTCGGCACGATGCGGGGCGCGTACTTCTGCGTGGCGGAAGACGGCGAGCGTTTCGAGGCGCCGGTCGACGAGTTCGCACTCCACATGCCGCGCACGCTGCATTGAGCGTGCGGAGCGCGTCAGCGCGGCTGACGGTCGTTGTTGCCGCGGGCGTGCTTCTTTCTGCCCGACGACGTCCACACGACGATGAAGATCAGCAGGGCAAGCGCTACGAAGGCTTCGAGCGCAAAGATGAGCATCGGATATTGGTCGAGAAAATCTGACATGGCGGTTTCCATCAAGAACGGACATTGTATGTGGTTTGGGCCCCGGTTGGCCGGGTGGGCGGCAGCGGTCGCGGTGGCGGCGCTGCTTGCGGCGTGCGGCGGCGCGCCGACGCGGACTTCGTCGCTGAAGCCGCCGACCGGCGCGGCGATCGTGCCGGGGCAGGTCGCCGCGAAGCGACTCACGCCGGTCGCGTGGCAGCAGGTGCCGGGTTGGCAGGACGATTCGCTGATCGGCGCGACGGCCGCGTTGCGGCAGAACTGCGCGCGGCTCGCGCGCCAGCCGGCCTGGCAGCGTGCGTGTGCGGCTGCCGACCGGCTCGACGAGCTTGACGTCAGCAGTGCGCGGGCATTCTTCGAAACGTATTTCACGCCGTTCCAGTTCGCGAACACCGACGGTACGCTCGACGGGCTGGTGACCGGCTATTACGAGCCGCTGCTGCATGGTTCGCGCGTGCGTCGTGGCCCGTATCAGTACGCGCTGTACCGCTGGCCGGCCGGTTATCGCGCGGGCGCCGCGCTGCCGGCACGCGCGCAGCTCGAACGCGCCGGCATCCTGAACGGCAACGAACTCGTGTGGGTCGACGACCCGATCGAGGCGTTCTTCCTGCAGGTGCAGGGCTCGGGGCGCGTGCTGCTCGACGACGGTTCGGTGATGCGGGTCGGCTTCGGCGGCACCAACAACCAGCCGTACCGTTCGATCGGCAAGTGGCTGCTCGATCGCGGCGAACTGACGCCCGCCCAGGCGACGATGCAGGGTATCAAGGCGTGGGCGAAGGCGAACCCGAATCGCGTCGACGCGTTGCTCGACACGAACCCGCGGTTCGTGTTCTTCCGCGACATGCCGACCAAGGAGGATGCGCCGCACGGCGGCGCGGACGGCCCGATCGGCGCGCTCGGCGTGCCGCTGACGCCGGAACGCTCGATCGCGGTCGACCCGTCGTCGATCCCGCTCGGCACGCCGGTGTTCCTGCAGACCACGCGCCCGCTCACGAATACGCCGATGAACCGGCTCGTGTTCGCGCAGGATACGGGCTCCGCGATCAAGGGCGGTGTGCGGGCCGACTATTTCTGGGGGCTCGGCGACGACGCAGGCGATCAGGCCGGGCGGATGAAGCAGGTCGGCCGGATGTGGCTGCTGTTCCCGAACTCGTGACTTGAGGCGGCCCGGAATGAAACAGCCCGATCGGCGTTGGCCGATCGGGCTGTTTCATTTGCAGCCGCGGATTCACCGCACGTCGTGCACGCGCAGCGATTGCCGTCAGCCCTTGCGCTTGTCGACGACGCGTCGCGCCTTGCCGACCGAACGCTCGATCCCGTTCACGGGCAGCACGTTGATTACGGCCGTCACGCCGATCAGCGACTTGATGTCGTGTGCGAGCGCCTGTTTGGCCGCATGAATCGCCGCCGTATCGGGCGCAGTCTCCGGACAGGGCTCGACATTGAGTGTCAGCACGTCGAGCGGGCCTTCCTTCGTCAGTACGATCTGGTAGTGCGGTGCGAGCGCGCGCTGCTTGAGCAGCTGCTCCTCGATTTGCGTCGGGAACACGTTGACACCGCGCACGATCATCATGTCGTCCGAACGCCCCGTGATCTTCTCCATCCGGCGCATCGTGCGGGCAGTGCCAGGCAGCAGCCGCGTGAGATCGCGGGTCCGGTAGCGGACGATCGGCAGTGCCTCCTTCGTCAGCGACGTGAACACGAGCTCGCCGAGTTCGCCGTCCGGAAGCACTTCGCCGGTTTCAGGGTCGATGATTTCAGGATAGAAGTGGTCTTCCCAGATGGTCGGGCCGTCCTTGGTCTCGACGCATTCGGACGCGACGCCGGGGCCCATCACTTCGGAAAGTCCGTAGATGTCGACCGCGTCGATGCCCATCCGCTGCTCGATCGCGACGCGCATGTCGTTGGTCCACGGTTCCGCGCCGAAGATGCCGATGCGCAGCGAACTCTGCACCGGATCGAGACCCTGGCGCTCGATTTCGTCGGCGATCGACAGCATGTAGCTCGGCGTCACCATGATGATGTCGGGCCGGAAATCCTGGATCAGCTGCACCTGCTTTTCGGTCTGGCCGCCGCCGAACGGGATCACGGTCAGCCCCGCGCGTTCGGCGCCGTAGTGCGCACCGAGCCCGCCTGTGAACAGGCCGTAGCCGTAGCTCACGTGCACCTTGTCGCCGCGGCGCGCACCGGCGGCGCGGATCGAGCGAGCGACGAGGTTCGCCCACGTGTCGATGTCGCCGGCCGTATAGCCGACGACCGTCGGCTTGCCGGTCGTGCCCGACGACGCATGAATGCGCGAGATCTGGTCCTGCGGCACCGCGAACATCCCGAACGGGTAACTGTCGCGCAGGTCGCTCTTCGTCGTGAACGGGAAGCGCGCCAGGTCGGCGAGCGTCTTCAGGTCGTCCGGATGGACGCCCGCGTCGTCGAACTTGCGACGATAGACGGGAGAGTGGTCATACGCATGCCGGAGCGACCACTTGAGGCGTTCGAGCTGCAGCGCGGTCAGCTCGTCGCGTGAGGCGGTCTCGATCGGCTCGAGCGGTAGCGGGGTAGTCATGCATGTCTCCAGTGTTTGTTATGTGCGAGCCGTCGGCGTCAGCGGTCTTCCGGGATGACCGTACCCTTGATCTGGGCGGATTTGCCGCGAAACATCGCGACGGTTTCCCCGGTCTGGTTCGTGACGCGGATGTCGTAGATCCCTTGGCGGCCGGCGCGTGCCTGCTCGATCGCCTCGGCCGTCAGCACGTCGTCGCCGTGCACGGGGCGCAGGAATTCGATCGAGCAGCCGGCCGCGACTGTGTTCACGTTGTACGAGTTGCATGCGAACGCGAACGTCGAATCGGCCAGCGTGAAGATGATCCCGCCATGGCAGGTCTGATGCCCGTTCAGGAATTCGGGCCGCACGCGCATTTGCAGGCGCGCGTAGCCGGCGCGTACTTCGGCGATTTCCATCCCGAACGCGCGGCTGCATGCGTCGGCGTCGTACATGGCTCGCGCGGCGGCACGGGCGAGCGAGTCGGGGTCGAGCGTGGCAGTGGCGTCCGTCATGTCAACGCCCCTCGAAGCGCGGCGCGCGCTTCTCGATGAATGCCTTCACGCCTTCCGCATAGTCGTACGACTGACCGAGCTTGCGCTGCAGGTCACGTTCCTGGTCGAGTTGCTGGTCGAGCGTGTTCGTGACGCTGTCGCGCATCGATTGCTTGATCGATGCGATCGCGAGCGTCGGCTGCTGCGCAAGCTGGGTGGCGAGCTGGCGGACTGACGCAGCGAGGGTGTCATCGTCGACCGCGCGCCAGATCAAGCCCCATTGCTCGGCCTGTTCGGCGCCGAGCTTGTCGCCGGTCAGCGCGAGCCCCAGCGCGCGTGCCATGCCGACGCGTTGCGGCAGGAACCATGTGCCGCCCGAATCGGGTACGAGCCCGATCTTGACGAAGGCCTGGATGAAACTGCTCGAGCGGGCGGCGAACACGAGATCGCACGCGAGCGCGAGGTTCGCGCCGGCGCCGGCCGCGGTGCCGTTGACGGCGGCGATGACCGGTATCGGCAGACGCTGCAGGCGGCGGATCAGCGGATTGAAGTGCTCGTCGATCAGCGCGCCGAGGTCGGTGGACGCGCCCGGCGTGAAGTCGAGATCGGCCAGGTCCTGGCCCGCGCAGAAGCCGCGCCCCGCGCCAGTCAGGATCAGTGCGCGCGCGCCGGCCGCCTCGACATCATCGAGTGCCGACTGCAGTTCGCGATGCATCGCCCGCGTAAAGCTGTTCAGCTTGTCGGGGCGGTTGAGGGTAATCGTGGCCACGTTCGAGGCGCGATCGATATCCAGCTGAATCGCCTGATAGGACATGCAGTGTCTCCTTCATGACTTCGTTATAGGCGCGCGGTGCGTGGGTTACACGCGTTCGATCGCGAGCGCGATACCCTGGCCGACGCCGATGCACATCGTACAGAGCGCAAAGCGGCCGCCCGTACGCTCGAGTTGGTGGAGCGCCGTGGTCACGAGCCGCGCGCCCGATGCGCCGAGCGGATGGCCCAGTGCGATTGCGCCGCCGTTCGGGTTCACGCGCGGATCGTCGTCGGCGACGCCGAGCATGCGCAGCACCGCCAGACCTTGCGACGCAAACGCCTCGTTCAGCTCGATCACGTCGAACTGGTCGATCGTCATCCCGAGCTGGCGCAGCAGTTTCTGCGTGGCCGGTGCGGGCCCGATGCCCATCACGCGCGGCGCGACGCCGGCCGTCGCCATTCCGACGACCCGTGCGCGGCGGCGCAGGCCGTACTGGTCCGCTGCCTGTGCATTGGCGAGCAGCAGCGCGCACGCACCGTCGTTGACGCCCGATGCGTTGCCGGCCGTCACCGAACCGTCCGGGCGCACGACGCCTTTCAGCTTCGCGAGCGCTTCGAGCGACGTTTCGCGCGGATGCTCGTCGCGCGAGACGACCAGCGGATCGCCTTTCTTCTGCGGAATCGTGACCGCGACGATTTCCTCGGCGAGCGTGCCGTCCTGCTGCGCACGCGCAGCCTTCTGCTGGCTGCGCAGCGCGAACAGATCCTGATCGGCGCGGCTGACGTTGTAGTCGACCGCGACGTTCTCGGCCGTCTCCGGCATCGAATCGACGCCATACAGCTGTTTCATCAACGGATTGACGAAGCGCCAGCCGATCGTCGTATCGTAGATGTCGGCCTGGCGCGCGAATGCGCTCGCGGCCTTGCCCATCACGAACGGCGCGCGTGTCATGCTCTCGACGCCGCCCGCGATCATCAGGCGCGCCTCCCCGGCCTTGATCGCGCGCGCAGCAGTGCCGACCGCATCCATCCCGGAGCCGCACAGGCGGTTCAGCGTCGTGCCGGGCACGTCGGTCGGCAGCCCCGCGAGCAGCGCGGACATGCGCGCGACGTTGCGGTTGTCCTCACCGGCCTGGTTCGCGCAGCCGTAGATCACGTCGTCGATCGCTGACCAGTCGACGTCACGGTTGCGCTCCACGAGCGCCTTGAGCGGTACCGCACCGAGGTCGTCGGCGCGGACATCTTTCAGGGCGCCGCCGTAGCGGCCGATGGGGGTGCGAATCGCGTCGCAGATATAGGCGTCTGTCATGGGCGTATCGATGAGCAACGAACCCGCCGGGTGGCGGATTCGTTCATGGTAGAGAACGTGGCGGCGTTTGCACGTCGACCATTCGGGTTATGCAGGTTGACCGGCTTCCGCGGGTGCCGCTTTCGGCGCAACATGGACGCGGCTTTGCACGACGCGGAACCGGTTGGCGACGAATGCCGGGTCCGCCAGCGCCGCGTTGGCTGCCGGGTTCGCGCCCGTGCCGTGGAAATCCGAGAACGCTGCCGACTGGTTCACGAACACGCCACCGGTCAGGTTGATCGACAGCGCGACGCCGCCGCGCACCGCCGCATCGTGTGCAGCATCGACGATGGCTTCGTCGGTACTGTAGACGGAGAGCGTCAGCGCACCATGTTCTGCCGCGATCTCACCGGCGAGATCGAGCGACTGCGCGGTCGAGTCGGTTGCGATCACGAACGAGATCGGGCCGAACCACTCCTGCGTGAATTTCTCGCGATCGGCCACGTCGAGTTGCAGCACGAGCGGTGTGCGCACGCGGGCATCGGGGAACGCGGGGTGCTGGAGGGTAAGGCTGTCGGCGAGCACGCGGCCGAGCTGGCGGGCGTCGTCGATGCGTGCGGTCACGCCTTCGTTCTGGATCGCGCCGATCAGTTCGACCGAGCGGGCCGGATCGCCGGTGAGTTTCTGCACTGCAACGGCGATTGCCTGTGCGACTTCGTCGAAGCTGGCATGGCCGTCCGCCGTCCGGATGCCGTCGCGCGGCACGTAGATGTTCTGCGGTGCCGTGCACATCTGGCCGGAGTACAGCGCCAGCGAGAACGCGATGTTCTTGGCGGTGGCCTTCAGGTCGTCGGTCGAGTCGATCACGATCTGGTTGACGCCTGCCTTCTCCGTATAGACCTGTGCCTGGTGGGCATGGCGCTCGAGCCACGTGCCGTTTTGCGTGCTGCCGGTGAAGTCGATCAGCTTGATCTCGGGGCGCAGCGCGAGATCCTGAACGAGTGCGCCGTCGTTGGGTTCGGTCGCGAGGAGCGTGACGACGTTCGGATCGAAGCCGGCTTCGCGCAGCACGTCGCGAGCGATCCGGACCGTGATTGCGAGAGGCAGGATCGCGCCCGGATGCGGTTTGACGATCACGGTGTTGCCGGTGGCCAGATCGGCGAACAATCCCGGGTAGCCGTTCCAGGTCGGGAACGTGCAGCAGCCGAGTACGAGGCCGGTGCCGCGCGGGACGATCGTGTAGCGCTTGTGCATCGCGAGCGGCGGGTTCTTGCCTTGCGGCTTCTCCCAGTGCGCATCGGCCGGAATGCGGCGCAGTTCGTCCCACGCATAGGCAACGGCCTCGAGCGCGCGATCCTGCGCGTGCGGGCCGCCGGCCTGGAACGCCATCATGAATGCCTGCCCCGTGGTGTGCATCACGCTGTAGGCGATCTCGAAGCTCGCACGATTCAGGCGCGCGAGGATTTCGAGGCTGACGCCGATCCAGGCGCTCGGGCCGGCTTCACGCCATGAACGCTGCGCGGCGGCAGCGGCGGCGATCAGTTCGTCGGGCGTCGACTTCGGATACCGGATGCCCAGCGCGATGCCGTACGGCGACCGTTCCGCGCCGACCGTTTCTCCGGACGCCGGGTGGTCGAGCGCGAACGTCTTGTCGAGGTATGACTTGAACGCGGCCTCGCCATCTGCGTTCGCGCTTTCCCCGTACACTTTGGGGCTCGGCATTTCGGCGAACGGGCTCCAGTACCCGCGGCTCTCGATGGCGGCGAGTGCGTGCTTCAGCGTGTCTTCGTGCTTCGTGAACAGTGCATGGGTCATGGCGGCAGCCTGATGGACGATGAGAGGGTTGGATCGATTAATTAACCGACCGGTTGGTCGGAGAATGGTAGCATCAAACTATTCGCATGTGCGAGGCGTTTCTCATTTCATTGATCGAGGAGAAATAGATGGCTTACGAGAACATCCTGGTGGAGACCCGGGGGCGTGTCGGGCTGGTTACGCTGAACCGTCCGAAGGCGCTGAACGCGCTGAACGATGCGCTGATGGATGAACTGGGTGATGCGCTGAAGGCGTTCGATGCGGACGATGGCGTCGGCGCGATCGTCGTGACCGGGAGCGAGAAGGCGTTCGCGGCTGGCGCGGACATCGGCATGATGGCGACCTATTCCTATATGGATGTCTACCGGGGCGACTACATCACACGTAACTGGGAGACGGTTCGCGAAATCCGCAAGCCGATCATCGCGGCGGTGTCGGGCTTTGCGCTGGGCGGTGGCTGCGAGCTGGCCATGATGTGCGACATCATCTTCGCGGCGGACACGGCCAAGTTCGGCCAGCCGGAAATCAAGCTGGGCGTCATGCCGGGTGCGGGCGGTACGCAGCGTCTGCCGCGCGCGGTGTCGAAGGCGAAGGCGATGGATATGTGCCTGACGGCCCGCTTCATGGATGCAGCCGAAGCGGAGCGTGCGGGGCTCGTGTCGCGTGTGTTGCCGGCCGCGACGCTTCTCGACGAGGCGATTGCCGCCGCGGCGACGATCGCCGAGTTTTCGCTGCCGGCGGTCATGATGGTCAAGGAGTCGGTGAACCGTGCGTACGAGACGACGCTGGCCGAGGGCGTTCACTTCGAGCGCCGGCTGTTCCATTCGCTGTTCGCGACCGAAGATCAGAAGGAGGGGATGGCGGCATTCGTTGAAAAGCGGAAGCCGGTGTTCAAGCACCGCTGATTGCGCTGCCCGAAGTAGGTGGCCGGTGCCTGGCTGGTATCGGTTGTCGGTGTAATAACCCTCGGCCCGCCGAGCCCCAGCCCCAGCCCCCGTGCGCGTCAGCGCACGGGGGCTTTTTCAAAATATTTTCACAAAGGGCTTGCGTGGATGAGGGCGGGTGCTTAGAATCACGCCTCTTTCGCGCTAACGGAAACGCAGCGCGGGAGAGGGAAGCGAAGCTGGTGGTGTGCTGCAGTGTCGGGCGCGCGGCTGGCCTGGAAGTTGAACCCCGCAGTCGCAACGATGTAGTGTAAAAAGTTGTTGACGAGCTGCGAAACACGGTTCATAATCTCGCTTCTCTGCTGCTGAAAACGCAGCGCTGCCGGGAAGCACGAGGTTCCTCGCAGATTGCTCTTTAAAAATTAACAGCCGATAAGTGTGGGCGCTTGATGGAAGCGAGCTGATCTTCGGGTCAGATAGCAAAAGTATCAAGAGTCTCACACTAAAGTAAGTCAGGTTTATGAAGTGATTCATATTCCTGTCAGCTTTGAGTGAGCGACCGGTTCTTAACCGAACCGAAAACAGTAACAGGTTTAAACTGAAGAGTTTGATCCTGGCTCAGATTGAACGCTGGCGGCATGCCTTACACATGCAAGTCGAACGGCAGCACGGGTGCTTGCACCTGGTGGCGAGTGGCGAACGGGTGAGTAATACATCGGAACATGTCCTGTAGTGGGGGATAGCCCGGCGAAAGCCGGATTAATACCGCATACGATCCACGGATGAAAGCGGGGGACCTTCGGGCCTCGCGCTATAGGGTTGGCCGATGGCTGATTAGCTAGTTGGTGGGGTAAAGGCCTACCAAGGCGACGATCAGTAGCTGGTCTGAGAGGACGACCAGCCACACTGGGACTGAGACACGGCCCAGACTCCTACGGGAGGCAGCAGTGGGGAATTTTGGACAATGGGCGAAAGCCTGATCCAGCAATGCCGCGTGTGTGAAGAAGGCCTTCGGGTTGTAAAGCACTTTTGTCCGGAAAGAAATCCTTGGCTCTAATACAGTCGGGGGATGACGGTACCGGAAGAATAAGCACCGGCTAACTACGTGCCAGCAGCCGCGGTAATACGTAGGGTGCAAGCGTTAATCGGAATTACTGGGCGTAAAGCGTGCGCAGGCGGTTTGCTAAGACCGATGTGAAATCCCCGGGCTCAACCTGGGAACTGCATTGGTGACTGGCAGGCTAGAGTATGGCAGAGGGGGGTAGAATTCCACGTGTAGCAGTGAAATGCGTAGAGATGTGGAGGAATACCGATGGCGAAGGCAGCCCCCTGGGCCAATACTGACGCTCATGCACGAAAGCGTGGGGAGCAAACAGGATTAGATACCCTGGTAGTCCACGCCCTAAACGATGTCAACTAGTTGTTGGGGATTCATTTCCTTAGTAACGTAGCTAACGCGTGAAGTTGACCGCCTGGGGAGTACGGTCGCAAGATTAAAACTCAAAGGAATTGACGGGGACCCGCACAAGCGGTGGATGATGTGGATTAATTCGATGCAACGCGAAAAACCTTACCTACCCTTGACATGGTCGGAATCCTGCTGAGAGGCGGGAGTGCTCGAAAGAGAACCGGCGCACAGGTGCTGCATGGCTGTCGTCAGCTCGTGTCGTGAGATGTTGGGTTAAGTCCCGCAACGAGCGCAACCCTTGTCCTTAGTTGCTACGCAAGAGCACTCTAAGGAGACTGCCGGTGACAAACCGGAGGAAGGTGGGGATGACGTCAAGTCCTCATGGCCCTTATGGGTAGGGCTTCACACGTCATACAATGGTCGGAACAGAGGGTTGCCAACCCGCGAGGGGGAGCTAATCCCAGAAAACCGATCGTAGTCCGGATTGCACTCTGCAACTCGAGTGCATGAAGCTGGAATCGCTAGTAATCGCGGATCAGCATGCCGCGGTGAATACGTTCCCGGGTCTTGTACACACCGCCCGTCACACCATGGGAGTGGGTTTTACCAGAAGTGGCTAGTCTAACCGCAAGGAGGACGGTCACCACGGTAGGATTCATGACTGGGGTGAAGTCGTAACAAGGTAGCCGTATCGGAAGGTGCGGCTGGATCACCTCCTTTCCAGAGCTATCTCGCAAAGTTGAGCGCTCACGCTTATCGGCTGTAAATTAAAGACAGACTCAGGGGTCTGTAGCTCAGTCGGTTAGAGCACCGTCTTGATAAGGCGGGGGTCGTTGGTTCGAATCCAACCAGACCCACCATTGTCTGACGTGTCGGTGATCGTTAGCGCTTTAGCGCTTACGAGTACCCCAAGCCGACCGGCTAACACCTGAGGGTATCTGTACTCAATGGGGGCATAGCTCAGCTGGGAGAGCACCTGCTTTGCAAGCAGGGGGTCGTCGGTTCGATCCCGTCTGCCTCCACCAATCACCAACGCTAAGTGCTTGGTTCATATGATGAACCGAGAATTTTGCATTGGCGATTGAGCCAGTCAGAGCGGTACGAAAGTATCGGCTGTCGTTCTTTAACAATCTGGAAGAAGTAAGTAATTTGGATAGCGGAAGCGTCTTGAGATGGACGTGAAAACTATCCGGGTTGTGATTGTATCGATGTATCTCAAGATGATTCGAACTCTAAGTTTGACTCAATTGGAATACGGCACAACGCGAGAACTCAACCTGTAGCGACTGTCGATGAGACAGACTCGTTATAGGGTCAAGCGAACAAGTGCATGTGGTGGATGCCTTGGCGATCACAGGCGATGAAGGACGCGGTAGCCTGCGAAAAGCTACGGGGAGCTGGCAAACAAGCTTTGATCCGTAGATGTCCGAATGGGGAAACCCACTCCTTTTGGAGTATCCATGGCTGAATACATAGGCCATGTGAAGCGAACGCGGTGAACTGAAACATCTAAGTAACCGCAGGAAAAGAAATCAACCGAGATTCCCAAAGTAGTGGCGAGCGAAATGGGATGAGCCTTGCACTCTTTATTTGTATTGTTAGCCGAACGCTCTGGAAAGTGCGGCCATAGCAGGTGATAGCCCTGTAGGCGAAAACAGTATGAAAGAACTAGGTGTGCGACAAGTAGGGCGGGACACGTGAAATCCTGTCTGAAGATGGGGGGACCATCCTCCAAGGCTAAATACTCGTGATCGACCGATAGTGAACCAGTACCGTGAGGGAAAGGCGAAAAGAACCCCGGGAGGGGAGTGAAATAGATCCTGAAACCGCATGCATACAAACAGTCGGAGCCTCGTAAGGGGTGACGGCGTACCTTTTGTATAATGGGTCAGCGACTTACGTTCAGTAGCAAGCTTAACCGTATAGGGCAGGCGTAGCGAAAGCGAGTCCGAATAGGGCGTTCAGTTGCTGGGCGTAGACCCGAAACCAGGTGATCTATCCATGGCCAGGATGAAGGTGCGGTAACACGTACTGGAGGTCCGAACCCACTAACGTTGAAAAGTTAGGGGATGAGCTGTGGATAGGGGTGAAAGGCTAAACAAACCTGGAAATAGCTGGTTCTCTCCGAAAACTATTTAGGTAGTGCCTCGTGTCTCACCTTCGGGGGTAGAGCACTGTCATGGTTGGGGGGTCTATTGCAGATTACCCCGCCATAGCAAACTCCGAATACCGAAGAGTGCAATCACGGGAGACAGACATCGGGTGCTAACGTCCGGTGTCAAGAGGGAAACAACCCAGACCGCCAGCTAAGGTCCCCAAATATAGCTAAGTGGGAAACGAAGTGGGAAGGCTAAAACAGTCAGGAGGTTGGCTTAGAAGCAGCCACCCTTTAAAGAAAGCGTAATAGCTCACTGATCGAGTCGTCCTGCGCGGAAGATGTAACGGGGCTAAGCTATATACCGAAGCTGCGGATGCGAGCTTGCTCGCATGGTAGGAGAGCGTTCCGTAAGCCTGCGAAGGTGCCTTGTAAAGGGTGCTGGAGGTATCGGAAGTGCGAATGCTGACATGAGTAGCGATAAAGGGGGTGAAAGGCCCCCTCGCCGTAAGCCCAAGGTTTCCTACGCAACGTTCATCGGCGTAGGGTGAGTCGGCCCCTAAGGCGAGGCAGAAATGCGTAGCTGATGGGAAGCAGGTCAATATTCCTGCACCATTGTTAGATGCGATGGGGGGACGGATCGCGGAAGGTTGTCCGGGTGTTGGAAGTCCCGGTCGCTGCATTGGAGAAGGCACTTAGGCAAATCCGGGTGCGTAATTCAAGGGTGTGGCGCGAGCTTCTTCGGAAGCGAAGCAATTGGAAGTGGTTCCAAGAAAAGCCTCTAAGCTTCAGTCTAACGATGACCGTACCGCAAACCGACACAGGTGGGCGAGATGAGTATTCTAAGGCGCTTGAGAGAACTCGGGAGAAGGAACTCGGCAAATTGGTACCGTAACTTCGGGATAAGGTACGCCCTTGTAGCTTGACTGGCCTGCGCCAGGAGGGTGAAGGGGTTGCAATAAACTGGTGGCTGCGACTGTTTAATAAAAACACAGCACTCTGCAAACACGAAAGTGGACGTATAGGGTGTGACGCCTGCCCGGTGCCGGAAGATTAAATGATGGGGTGCAAGCTCTTGATTGAAGTCCCGGTAAACGGCGGCCGTAACTATAACGGTCCTAAGGTAGCGAAATTCCTTGTCGGGTAAGTTCCGACCTGCACGAATGGCGTAACGATGGCCACACTGTCTCCTCCCGAGACTCAGCGAAGTTGAAGTGTTTGTGATGATGCAATCTACCCGCGGCTAGACGGAAAGACCCCATGAACCTTTACTGTAGCTTTGCATTGGACTTTGAACCGATCTGTGTAGGATAGGTGGGAGGCTATGAAACCGGAACGCTAGTTTCGGTGGAGCCGTCCTTGAAATACCACCCTGGTTTGTTTGAGGTTCTAACCTTGGCCCGTGATCCGGGTCGGGGACAGTGCATGGTAGGCAGTTTGACTGGGGCGGTCTCCTCCCAAAGCGTAACGGAGGAGTACGAAGGTACGCTAGGTACGGTCGGAAATCGTGCTGATAGTGCAATGGCATAAGCGTGCTTAACTGCGAGACCGACAAGTCGAGCAGGTGCGAAAGCAGGTCATAGTGATCCGGTGGTTCTGTATGGAAGGGCCATCGCTCAACGGATAAAAGGTACTCTGGGGATAACAGGCTGATACCGCCCAAGAGTTCATATCGACGGCGGTGTTTGGCACCTCGATGTCGGCTCATCTCATCCTGGGGCTGTAGCCGGTCCCAAGGGTATGGCTGTTCGCCATTTAAAGAGGTACGTGAGCTGGGTTTAAAACGTCGTGAGACAGTTTGGTCCCTATCTGCCGTGGGCGTTGGATATTTGAAGGGGGCTGCTCCTAGTACGAGAGGACCGGAGTGGACGAACCTCTGGTGTACCGGTTGTCACGCCAGTGGCATCGCCGGGTAGCTATGTTCGGAAGAGATAACCGCTGAAAGCATCTAAGCGGGAAACTCGCCTTAAGATGAGATATCCCTGGGGACTAGATCCCCTTGAAGGGTCGTTCGAGACCAGGACGTTGATAGGTCAGGTGTGTAAGCGCAGTAATGCGTTCAGCTAACTGATACTAATTGCCCGTAAGGCTTGATCCTATAACAAGTCTGCCTTGTAGATCGGCGCCGTGTGAAAGCACCGGCCGCAAGATCCAGAGCGACATGTTGGATTCTCGTGTGTGATACACACAACCTAATTACTGCTTCTTCCCAGATTGGTTCTGTTGGCCACGCCAGCAGGACAACCCTCTTTGCCTGATGACCATAGCGAGTCGGTCCCACCCCTTCCCATCCCGAACAGGACCGTGAAACGACTCTACGCCGATGATAGTGCGGATTCCCGTGTGAAAGTAGGTAATCGTCAGGCTCCCTAAGCCAGAAACCCCCGCCCGAACAGGCGGGGGTTTTTGCATTCCGGCGATGGAAATGCGCGAGTGATCGGGATCGGTGGCCAGGACGCTGCTCGAGCTGGGGCCGGGGTGCCGATTCTCCGCGACTCCCAGGTGCACCCAATCGCAACGCCTGGTTTTCCGAAATGACCGATATCATTCGCGATCCCTTGATCTATTGGTCGTATCTCCGATCAAAACCGCAACTCCCTCCTCTCCGTGTACCGATTAGCGACGTCGTGCACGATCTGCCTTCCATCGTCGACTACGCATATCGGATGGGCCATACAAGCCTCCCTCGCAGATGATGCGTGGTGTAACCGAAACTACCCCGGCTTCCTCGAATCGATTTTTGGTCAGATAACCCAGGATCCGAACGAAATGAACGCTTTATTCGGCGTGTCCACGTAAAATTTGCGAACCCCCATCTAAGCACTCAAAACGATGAACGCCGCGATTCAGGTAGCCCGGGCCGTTTGCCCGCACGATTGTCCGGACACGTGCGCAATGCGTGTGACCGTCGAAAACGGCAAGGCGATCAAGGTCACGGGCGATCCTGACCATCCGCCGACGCAAGGCGTGTTGTGCACGAAAGTCAGCCGATACGCCGATCGCGTTCATCATCCCGATCGCCTCACCGTTCCGCTCAAGCGCATCGGCGCCAAAGGGGAAGGGCATTTCGTACCGATCAGCTGGGACGAGGCGTTCGACGAGATCGGCCGTCGTCTCGGTGAAATCGCGGCGCGCGCACCGGAAGCGATCGTGCCGTACAGCTATGCGGGGACGATGGGGCTCGTGCAAGGGGAGGGCATCGCCCAGCGGTTCTTCCACAAACTGGGCGCCTCGCGGCTCGAGCGCACGATCTGCGCGGCGGCCGGTGCTGCGGGGTTACGGTACACATATGGCGCCAGTCTCGGTATGCATCTCGAGCATTTCGAGGAAAGCGAACTGATTCTGATATGGGGAGCGAACCCGATCGCGTCGAGTCTGCATTTCTGGACGCGTGCGCAGGAAGCGAAGCGCCGAGGCGCCCGTCTTGTCGCCATCGATCCGTACCGTTCGCTGACAGCAGAGAAGTGTCATCAGCATATTGCGTTGAAACCGGGTACCGATGGCGCGTTCGCACTCGGCATGATGCACGTGCTGATTACCGAAGACCTGCTCGATCACGACTACATCGCCAACCATACGCTCGGTTTCGACGCACTCAAGGAACGGGCGATGTCCTATCCGCCGGATCGTGTCGCGCAGATTTGCGGCATCGACGCGTCGGAGTTGATCGATCTTGCGCGTCGTTACGGCGCTACCCGGAAGGCATCGATCCGCCTGAACTACGGCATGCAGCGCGTCCGCGGCGGTGGCAACGCGGTACGGGCGATCGCAAGTCTGCCGGCGCTGACGGGTGCATGGCGCGATCGGGCCGGTGGGTTGTTGCTCTCGTCGTCGGAATCCGCGCCGGTCAACCAGGCTGCGTTGCTGCGCCCGGACTTGATGCCGGGCTGGCCGCACAAACTGCCGCGCATCATCAACATGAACGCGATCGGCGATGCGCTGTTGCACCCGGGCGATGCCACCTTCGGACCGAAGGTCGAAGCGGTGATCGTGTACAACTCGAATCCGGTGGCGGTCGCGCCGGATTCCTCGAAAGTCGCGGCGGGGTTCGCGCGTGACGATCTGTTCACGGTGGTTCTTGAGCATTTCAAGACAGATACCGCCGATTTCGCCGACATTGTGCTGCCGGCAACCACGCAGCTCGAGCATCTGGACATTCACAAATCGTACGGCCACACCTACGTGATGGCGAACCTGCCGTCGATTCCTCCGGTGGGAGACGCGCGGCCGAACACGGAGATCTTCCGCGGGATCGCGCGCAGCATGGGGCTGGACGAGCCCGCGCTCTATCACAGCGACGAAGAGATCGCGCGCGTGGCCCTCCGCTGGGACGATCCGGCACTCGACAGCGACTGGGACACGCTGAAGCGCGACGGCTGGTTGAAACTCAAGCTGCCGGAGGCGCCGTTCGCGAACGGCGGTTTCCGTACACCGTCCGGCAAGTGCGAGTTCTACAGCCCGCGGCTCGAGCAGATGGGCGTGGACCCTGTGCCCGACTACCTGCCGCCGTTCGAATCGGCCGAGGCGGCACCCGAACTCGCCGCGCGCTATCCGCTCGCGATGATTTCGCCGCCGGCCCGTCACTTCCTGAACAGCACGTTCGTGAACGTCGACAGCCTGCGTCATACCGAAGGCGAACCACATCTCGACATTCACCCGTCGGATGCCGATGCACGGGGCATCGCGGAGGGCGATCTCGTCCGCATCTTCAACGACCGCGGTTCGATGCAGGCGCTCGCGAGAATTACCGATCGCGCACGTGCAGGGCTCGTCGTCGGGTTGTCGATCTGGTGGAAGAAGCTGTCGCCGGACGGCAGGAACGCGAACGAGGTGACGAGCCAGGCGCTCACCGATCTCGGCAATTCGGCGACGTTTTACGATTGCCTTGTGGAAGTTGAACGCATTTGACCGAATATCACCGTATCATCCGACGAATCTCCACGGAAGTTCGAAGTGGACATCTAACCCTGTTGTATCGGGACGGGCGAGCCGTTACGATGCGTTTTAGCACGATCATTCGAAAATCCGTGAGGAGACGCGCAGTATGAACAAAATTTGGCTGAAATCGTACCCACCCGGCGTTCCAGCCGAAATTGACGCGTCTCCGTATCCCTCCGTTCCAGACCTGCTCGACGAAAGCTTCCGCCAGTACCGCGACCGCACGGCGTTCGTCTGCATGGGCAAGGGCATCACGTACGGCGAACTCGACAAGCTGTCGCGCCAGTTCGGCGCCTGGCTGCAATCGCGCGGTCTTGCGCGCGGGGCGCGCGTTGCGATCATGATGCCGAACGTGCTGCAGTACCCGGTGGCGATCGCCGCGGTACTGCGCGCAGGCTACGCCGTCGTCAACGTCAATCCGCTCTACACGCCACGCGAGCTCGAACATCAGCTGAAGGACAGCGGCGCGGAGGCGATCGTCATCCTCGAGAATTTCGCGTCGACGCTGCAGGCTGTCATCGCGAATACGAGCGTCAAGCACGTCGTCGTCGCGTCGATGGGCGATCTGCTGGGCATCAAGGGATGGCTCGTCAACTACGTCGTGCGCAACGTGAAGAAGATGGTGCCGGCCTGGCAACTGCCGTCGTTCACGCGCTTCAAGGCCGCGCTGTCCGAAGGCGCGCGGCAGGCATTCAAGGCGCAGAAGATCGGCCCCGATGACGTCGCGTTCCTGCAATACACGGGCGGGACGACAGGCGTAGCAAAGGGGGCGACGCTGCTGCACCGGAACATCGTGTCGAACGTGCTGCAGGCCGGCGCCTGGCATCATCCGGCTCACGAGAAGTTTCCGGAGGTGAAACAGTTCGTGACCGTTGTCGCGCTGCCGCTGTATCACGTGTTCGCGCTGACCGTCTGCGGTTTCCTGACGATGCGTACCGGGGGCATGGGCATCCTGATCCCGAACCCGCGCGACATCGCCGGCATGATCAAGGAGCTGAAGGGCTACCAGATCTCGACGATCCCGGCGGTCAACACGCTGTATAACGCACTGCTGAACCACCCCGAATTCAATCAGCTCGACCTGTCGAAGCTCGTGATCGCCAACGGCGGCGGCATGGCGATCCAGGAAGGCGTCGCGAAACGCTGGTATGAAAAGACCCATACGGCGATCATCGAAGGATACGGGCTGTCCGAAACGTCGCCGGTCGCGACCTGCAACCCGGTGACGGCGACCGAATACAGCGGGACGATCGGCCTGCCGCTGCCGTCGACCGAAGTGGCGATTCGCGACGATGCCGGCAACGACGTCGCGCTCGGCGAACCCGGCGAGATTTGCATCCGCGGGCCGCAGGTGATGGCCGGCTACTGGAACCGGCCGGACGAGACCGCGAAGGTCATGTTCGCGGACGGCTTCTTCAAGACGGGCGACGTCGGCGTGATGGATGCGCGGGGTTACGTGAAGATCGTCGACCGGAAGAAGGACATGATTCTCGTATCGGGCTTCAACGTGTACCCGAACGAAGTCGAGGACGTGGTGGCGTCGCATCCGGGCGTGTTCGAGGTGGCGGCGGTCGGCGTGCCCGACGAGCATTCCGGCGAAGCCGTGAAGCTGTTCATCGTGAAGAAGGACCCGGCGCTCACCGACAAGGACATCCTCGCCTACTGCAAGGAGCGCCTCACTGGCTACAAGCGGCCGAAGCTGGTCGAGTTCCGTACGGAGCTGCCGAAAACGAACGTCGGCAAGATCCTGCGGCGCGAATTGCGCGACGGACGCGCGTAACGTCGCGGTCGATCGAAGGGAAAGGCCCGGCACATGCCGGGCCTTTTTGTTTGCAGTGCGGCCCCGAGGAGGTTTGTCTCCGAACGAGACTGCCTCCGGAATGGGCTTGCGGCGGCGGCCGTGCGTTTCGATGGCTGCAGAGGCAAGCGGCATGGCCCCCAACGACGAGCGCGCAACGCCCGGCGCGATTCGCCGCGCTCCGGCTTTTGCGGTTCTGCCCCGCAAAAGAAAAAGGCGCCCGGAGGCGCCTTCAATATGCTGCGGCTTGTCAGGCAAGCTGATTAGAACTTGTGACGGATGCCGACGCGTGCCGCGACCTGGTTGCTGGTGCTCGAACCGGCGAGACCGTTGATCGACGCGGTTGCCTTGATCACGTCGCCGTTCGCGTCGAGCACGTTGCCCGATGCGTGCTGGTACACGCCGATCGCGTAGACGTCGGTGCGCTTCGACAGGAAGTAGTCGACGCCCAGCGAGCCTTGGTGGTACTTGGCTGCCGAGTTGCCGTCGATCTTGCTGCCTTGCGTGTAGTCGTACGCCGCGCCGAGAATCAGCGCCGGGGTCAGCTGATACTTGAAGTTGATTTCGCCGTTGTTGAACGTCGCGGTCTGGTTCACGAACGGGCCTGCCGAGAAGCCCTTGAACTTCGTGTTCGAGTACGTCGCGCCGATCGTTGCTGCACCGAACGTGTATGCGCCGCCTGCACCGATGACCTGGTACGTGTTCGCGTTGTTCGCGTACGCACCATAGATCGGCGACGAGACCGACGAGGACGCGGAACCGTTGTTGAACATGCCGCCGAACTGGTTCGGCGTACGTGCGTTCAAGTAACCGACGCCCAAGACCAGCGGGCCGTTGTTGTAGCCTGCGCCGAGCGACCAGACCTGGTTCTTCGAGAACTGGCCTGCCTGACCGCCGAAGCTGTACAGGCCGCCGAACGAGAAGCCGCCATAGGTCTGGCTCGTGAACTTGACCGCGTTGTTCACGCGATAGGCGTTGTTGAAGTTGTCGAGGTCGCCGGGGTGAGCGGCGATGTAGCCGCCCCACTGGTCGCCTGCCTCGAGCGGGCCGACGAAGTCGACGACGGAGTCGTATTGACGACCCAGCGTGACCGTACCGTACTGGCTCGACAGGCCGACGTAGGCCTGACGACCGAACATCAGGCCGCCCTGACCGAGCTTGCCGCTGTTCACGTCGAAACCGTTTTCGAGGGTGAAGATCGCCTTCAGGCCGCCACCGAGGTCTTCGGTGCCGCGCAGGCCGAAGCGGCTGCCTTGCATCACGCCGCTGGCCATGCTGTACAGGTGCTTGCCGCCCGCATTGTTGTTGAAGAGCAGGCCTTCATCGATGATGCCGTAAAGCGTCACGCTGCTTTGCGCATGGGCAGCGCCAGCGAACGCGCCCAGCGCGACGAGCGCGAGAAGCGACTTTTTCATTAACGGATCTCCAAAAATCACTGAATTTTTCTGGCGGGGCGGATAGTTATGTTCTGTTGACGGGCCCCATCAACTTCGCAAGAAGTCGCACGTAATGTAGCAAAACCGGTTTTTGCCACAAAGCGAAATGCCGCAGCTCAAGGCCGCCATGTTTCCTTTATGCAACAATGGTTAAAATCACGGGTTAACCGCAATTTCCGCTGAATAATCAAGTCGGTTACGCAGCGGACTCGTGCCCTTGCCGCTCGCGGCGGCACATGCAGCCAGGAGAACAGGATGGTGTTTGATGAACTGATCAGCGAATTCGATCGCGGCCTGCGGTCGCTGACGGGCATTAGCCGGATGAGCCGGCCGGTGCCCGCGCCGGCCGAGGCGCCCGCAGTCGAACTGACGCCCGCGGAGCGTACGCATGCCGCCGGGCTGATGCGCGTGAACCACGTCGGCGAGGTCTGCGCTCAGGCGCTGTACCAGGCGCAGAAGCTCACCGCGCGCACGGCATCCGCGAAGGCGATGTTCGAGGAAGCCGCGCGCGAGGAGGAGGATCACCTCGCGTGGACCGCGCACCGCCTGAAAGAGCTCGACTCGCGCCCGAGCCTGTTGAACCCGCTCTGGTATGCGGGTTCGCTCGCGATCGGCGTGGCGGCTGGCGCGCTCGGCGACAAGGTCAGTCTCGGCTTCATGGCCGAGACCGAACGGCAGGTCGAGAGCCATCTCGAAGGCCATATGTCCGAGTTGCCGGCGGCCGATACCGCGTCGCGCGCGATCGTCGACCAGATGCGTATCGACGAGGTGAAGCACGGCAAGGCCGCCGCCGACGCAGGCGGGATCGAACTGCCGCTGCCCGCGCGAATGCTGATGCGCGCCGCGTCGAAAGTCATGACGAGCACTGCGTACTATCTGTGAGATTCGCACCGGGGCGATGCGTGACGTCGCCCCGGTTCCCCGCCGCTGATACCGCCCGTTTATTCCTCGTTTTCCCGCCCCCGAAAGCCCCGTCCGCACACCCGTCTGGCCCGTCTTTCTCACGTATCACCTTCACAAGTTGCACTAGCTCATTCATTTATAACGGTTTTTGGAATGAGGGGCAGCATGAGCGTGTGCGCGTAAGTCCTTGTTCTAACTAACAAAATTCGTCAAAAAAGCGGGCCGCTCCCTTGACCGTGCCACACCCTTCCTCTAAAGTGGGAGACAGTGTGAGAAAGTGTATTTTTGTGTGATTTGGCGGGCTATTCCGGCTAAATTCTCAGCATTGAGCGGGTGCTTCGGTGCCCTGAACGGGAGAGCGGAAAGTGTTCCAAGGGGCGTCGGCGCTGACGCTCGATGCGAAAGGGCGGATGTCGGTGCCGGCTCGCTATCGCGAAGCGCTGCAAGGACAGGCAGAAGGACGGGTGACTGTGACCAAGCACCCGGACGGCTGCCTGTTGCTGTTTCCGCGCCCCGAATGGGAAGTATTCCGCGCCAAGATCGCCGCGCTGCCGATGGACGCGCACTGGTGGCGGCGCATTTTTCTCGGCAATGCGATGGACGTCGATCTCGACAGCGCCGGCCGGATTCTTGTATCGCCCGAGCTGCGCATGGCAGCTGGACTGGAAAAGGAAGTCATGTTGTTGGGAATGGGTAGTCACTTCGAGCTGTGGGATTCGCAGACCTACAACGCGAAGGAGCAGGCGGCGATGGCGCAGGGCATGCCCGACGCGCTGAAGAATTTCACGTTCTGATTGCGGTGACGGAGACGCCCGCGATGGGAAACGAATTGCGGCATCGGACGGTGCTGTTGGATGAAGCGGTCGAGTCGCTCGTGACGCGGCCGGACGGCGTTTATGTCGACGGCACGTTCGGGCGCGGCGGTCATAGCCGTGCGGTGCTCGCGCGGCTGGGGCCGGCCGGGCGGCTGATTGCGTTCGACAAGGACCCGCGAGCGATCGAGACGGCGCAAGGCATCGAGGATGCGCGCTTCTCGATCGTGCATGACAGCTTTGCATCGATGCGCGACGCGCTTGCGGCGCGCGGCGTCGAGAAGGTGTCGGGTGTGTTGCTGGACCTGGGCGTGTCCTCGCCGCAGGTGGACGATCCGGCGCGCGGCTTCAGCTTCCGCGCCGATGGCCCGCTGGACATGCGGATGGATCCGACGCGCGGCGAGTCGGCGGCGGAATGGCTCGCACGGGCTTCGGTGCAGGAATTGACGGAGGTGATACGGGATTATGGGGAAGAACGGTTTGCTTTTCAGATTGCAAAGGCGCTTGTTGCTCGCCGGGCAGAGTCCGACCGTCTTGGGCCTCTCGACACCACGGGCGAGCTTGCCCAAATCGTGGGTCACGTCGTCAAAACCCGTGAGAAGGGCAAGGATCCGGCAACCCGCACCTTTCAGGCTATACGGATTCACGTCAATCAAGAGCTTGCGGACCTGCAAGTCGTACTAGACGCGGCACTGTCGTTGCTGGAGCAAGGGGGGCGGCTGGTGGTCATCAGCTTTCATTCACTCGAGGACCGGATCGTCAAGCGATTCATGCAGGCGCACGCGAGTGCGCCTGCGGTCGATCGTCGCCTGCCGATCCGCGCCGTCGACCTCCCGAGCCCGCCGCTCAAGATCATCAGCCGCCAGTTTCCGAGTGAAGCGGAAGTCGCCGCGAACCCGCGCGCCCGCTCGGCCGTGATGCGCATTGCGGAGCGCGTCACGCCATGAGCCGCTTCAATATCTTCCTGCTGATCATCGTGATGGGCTGCGCGCTGTCGGTCGTCAATTCGACGAACCAGCAGCGCCAGATCTTCATCCAGCTGCAGCGCGCGCAGTCGCAGGAGCGTCAGCTCCAGCAGGACTACGCGCAGCTTCAATATCAGCAGAGCGCGCTGTCGAAGACGTCGCGTATCGAGCAGCTTGCGAACGATTCGCTGAAGATGCAGCCGATCTCGACCGGCCGCACGCAATACCTGACGCTGCCGCCGGGCGCGGCGAAGGCGATCGATGCACCGATCCCGGCATCGGCGGACACGGCCGGCAAGGGCAAGGGAGGCGCGCGATGAAGCCGTCCCAGAAGCGCCAGAACGTGAAGTTCTCGTCGAGCCCGGTGCTGGGCGTGCATCTGCCGATGTGGCGCTCGAAGCTCGTCGTGTTCCTGCTGTTCATGGCGTTCGTCGCGCTGGCCGCGCGCGCGTTCTGGATCCAGGGGCCCGGCAACGCGTTCTACCAGAAGCAGGGCGAAAGCCGCTACCAGCGCACGCTCGAGCTGCCGGCGACGCGTGGCAAGATCCTCGACCGTAACGGGCTCGTGCTCGCGACGAGCCTGCCCGTGCGCGCGATCTGGGCGATTCCCGACGCGGTGCCGGACGATCTCGATGCCGACAAGGTCAACCAGCTCGGCAAGCTCCTCGGCATGACGTCGAAGGAACTGCGCGTGAAGCTGTCGGAAGACAAGGGTTTCGTCTACGTGAAGCGCCAGGTGCCGATCGACGTCGCGGACAAGGTTGCCGCCCTCGACATTCCCGGTATCTATCAGCGCAACGAGTACAAGCGCTTCTATCCGGAAGGCGAGATCACCGCTCACCTGATCGGCTTCACGAACGTCGAGGACGAAGGGCAGGAGGGCGTCGAGCTCGGCGACCAGAAGATGCTGTCCGGCACGTCGGGCGTGCGTCGCGTGATCAAGGACCGGCTGGGGCACATCGTCGAGGATGTCGCCGAGCAGATCCCGCCGCACAACGGCACCGACGTCGACCTGTCGATCGACAGCAAGATCCAGTACATCGCGTACGCGAACCTGAAGGCCGCCGTCGAGAAGTTCAAGGCGAAGGCCGGCGCGGCGATGGTCGTCGACGTGCGTACCGGCGAGGTGCTTGCGCTCGTCAATTACCCGACGTACAACCCGAACGACCGCTCGCGCATGACGGGCGAGCAGTTGCGCAACCGGATCATGACCGACGTGTTCGAGCCGGGCTCGATCATGAAGCCGTTTACGGTGTCGCTCGCGCTCGACCTGCATCGCGTGACGCCGAACACGCTCGTCGAGACGGGCAACGGGCATTTCGTGCTCGACGGCGCACCGATCACCGACGACGCGGGTTTCGGCACGCTGACGGTCGGCGGCGTGATCCAGAAGTCGAGCAACATCGGCGCGACGAAGATCGCGATGACGATGCGGCCCGAGGAAATGTGGAATATGTATACGAGCATCGGCCTCGGCCAGGCGCCGAAGGTCGGGTTCCCGGGCGCGGTGGCCGGCCGCCTGCGTCCGTGGAAGAGCTGGCGTCGCATCGAGCAGGCGACGATGTCGTACGGCTACGGCCTGTCGGTGTCGCTGTTCCAGCTTGCGCGCGCGTACACGGCGATCGCGCATGACGGCGAGCTGATGCCTGTGACCATTTTCAAGACAGACCCCAATCAGCCGGTCGTGGGCACGCAGGTGTTCAACCCGACCACCGCGCGCGAAGTGCGCGCGATGCTCGAAACGGTGGTGGCGCCGGGCGGCACGTCGCCCGATGCGGCCGTGCCGGGCTATCGCGTCGGCGGCAAGAGCGGTACCGCGTACAAGCATGAGGGGCACGGCTACACGCGCAAGTACCGCGCGTCGTTCGTCGGGATGGCGCCGATGCCGAATCCGCGCATTGTCGTCGCGGTGTCGGTCGACGAGCCGACCGCCGGCAGCCACTTCGGCGGCCAGGTGTCCGGCCCCGTATTCTCGGCGATCGCCGGCGACACGATGCGTGCGCTGAACGTGCCGCCGAACATGCCGATCAAGCAACTCGTCGTGTCTGACGATTCGCCGGCAGCACCTTCCGCAGCGGGGCCGCAAAAGCTGGCCGCAGGTGGCGGTGCGAAGCATATGATCGTGTCCAGCACGACGCGTAATTCACCAGGAGTTGTTCGATGAGCGCCGCTCGCAGTTCCCATCCGGCGCATCAGCAGATCGCAGCCGCGCTTGCGTGGCTGCATCAGCATGTGGCCCCCGCAGCGCAACTGCATGCCGACACGCGCAGCCTCAAGGCCGGCGACGTGTTTTTTGCCTATGCGGTCGACGGGGCCGACAACCGCGCTTTCATTGTCGATGCCGTCGCGCGCGGTGCGGCCGCCGTACTGTATCAGCCGGAAGGGCTGGCCGCGGCGCCGGCGGTGCCCGTTGCACTGGCCGTGCCGGCGCTCGACCAGCTCGCTGGCGAGATCGCCAGCGGCTGGTACGGCAATCCGAGCGACAGCCTGCTTGCGGTGGGCGTGACCGGCACGAACGGCAAGACTTCGTGCACGCAATGGATCGCCGCCGCACTGACGGCGCTGCACCAGCCGTGCGCGGTGATCGGCACGCTCGGCACCGGGATGCCCGGCCAGCTCGTGCCGACGGGGTTCACGACGCCCGACGCGCCGCAACTGCAGCGCAGTCTCGCGCAGTTGCGCGACGCGGGCGCGAAGGCCGTGGCGATGGAAGTGTCGTCGCACGCGCTGCACCAGGGGCGCGTGAACGGCACGGGTTTCGACATCGCGGTGTTTACGAACCTCACGCAGGATCACCTCGACTATCACGGCACGTTCGATGCGTACGAGGCCGCGAAGGCGAAGCTGTTCGCGTGGCGCGGCCTGCGCGCGGCAGTCGTCAACCGCGACGATGCAGCCGGTCGGCGCCTGCTCGAGAAGCTCGCCGGCCGCGTGCGTACGATCGCGTACGGGATCGGCGACGCACCGGCGCCTGACGCCGATCGCGAACTGGTCGCACTCGACGTGCGCGCCACCGCGACCGGCACGGCGTTCCACCTGCGTTCGTCGTGGGGTGAAGCGGACGTCGAGGTTGGCACGCTCGGCACGTTCAACGTCAGCAACCTGCTCGCGGTGCTCGGCTCGCTGCTCGCGGCCGACCTGCCGTTCGATGCGGCGCTCGCCGAGATCGCGCGGCTCGAGTCCGTCAACGGGCGGATGCAGCGGCTCGGCGGCCGGCTGCAGAACGACGAACCGCTCGTCGTGATCGACTATGCACACACGCCCGACGCGCTCGAAAAGACGCTCGACGCGCTGCGCCCGATCGCCACGGCGCGCGGCGGCCGGCTCGTCTGCATGTTCGGCTGCGGCGGCGATCGCGATGCGACGAAGCGCCCGCTGATGGGCGCGATCGCGGAGCGGCTCGCCGATGAAACCGTCGTCACGAGCGACAACCCGCGCAGCGAGGATCCGCAGCGCATCATCGACCAGATCGTCGCGGGCATGACCGCGACCGATCACGCACGTCGTATCGAGGATCGCGCGAGCGCGATCCTGCAGGCCGTGCGCGGCGCCGCACGCGAGGATGTCGTCGTGCTGGCCGGCAAGGGCCATGAGGGCACGCAGGAAATCATGGGCAAGAAGCGTACGTTCTCCGACCAGGATCACGCGCGGCTCGCGCTGGCAGCGCGCGCGACGCACGGCAAGGGAGGCGCCGAATGACGATGCTCAGTCTCGGCGAAGCCGCTCGCCTGATTCCCGGCGCAACCGTCCACGGCGATGCGGGCGTCACGTTCGACCGCGTGTCGACGGACAGCCGCACCGTCGGCCCCGGCGACCTGTTCGTCGCACTGAAAGGCGAGCGCTTCGACGCGCACGACTTCCTTGGCGATGTCGCTGCGCGCGGTGCGGCGGCGGCGCTCGTCGCGCACGTGCCGACGGGCGTCACGATGCCGACGATCGAAGGCGGCGAAACACGTGCCGCGCTCGGCGCACTGGCACATGGCTGGCGCAAACGATTCGCGCTGCCGCTCGTCGCGGTGACGGGCAGCAACGGCAAGACGACCGTCAAGGAAATGATCGCGTCGATCTTCGCGGCGGCGGTCGGCGCCGACGCGCGGCTCGCGACGGCCGGCAACCTGAACAACGACGTCGGCCTGCCGTTGACGCTGCTGCGCCTGTCGGCCGCACATCGTCTCGCGGTGATCGAGATCGGGATGAACCATCCGGGCGAGACCGAAGTCCTCGCGCGTCTCACGGCGCCGACGGTCGCGCTCGTCAACAACGCGCAGCGCGAGCACCAGGAATTCATGGCGACGGTCGAAGCGGTCGCGCTCGAACATGCGGCCGTGATTCACGCGCTCCCGCCGGACGGCGTTGCGGTGTTCCCGGCCGACGACGCGTATGCGGGCATCTGGCGCGTCGCGTCGACCGGCAACCGGATCCTCGATTTCGCGCTGCACGATGCCGAACGGCAGAACGACGCGCAGGTCACGGGCCGTCTTCACGGCGGCGAACTCGCGATCGATACGCCCGCGGGCGCCGTCACGGTGCGGCTGCGCGCGCTCGGCGAGCACAACGCGCGCAATGCACTGGCCGCCACGGCCGCGGCGCTGGGTGCCGGCGTCGCGCTGTCGGCGATCAAGCAGGGTCTCGAATCGTTCGAGCCGGTCAAGGGCCGGCTGCAGGTGAAGCAGGCGATCGCGGGCAGCCTCGCGGGTGCGACGGTCGTCGACGATACGTACAACGCGAATCCCGATTCGATGCGTGCCGCGATCGACGTGCTCGCCACGCAACCGGCGCCGCGCGTGCTGGTGATCGGCGACATGGGCGAGGTCGGCGACGAAGGGCCGGCTTTCCATCGCGAGGTCGGTGCATACGCGCGCGAGCGCGGGATCGACGCGCTGTTCGCGCTCGGCGACGCATCGCGAGATGCGTGCACGGCGTACGGCGACACGGCACGCCACTTCGACGACGTCGGCGCGCTCGTGGCGGCGCTGCTCGCGGCCGGTTACGGCGCGCAGGCGACGCTGCTCGTGAAGGGCTCGCGGTACATGAAGATGGAGCGCGTGGTCGACGCGCTGACGAACCAACCCGCGGCGGGCACGGCGCCCGCTGCACACTGAGTAGAAGGAAGGAAGCATGCTGCTGGCGCTGGCGCAATGGCTGCAAGGAGACGCAAGCTTTTTGCGCTTGTTCACGTACCTCACGTTCCGGGCGGTGATGGCCACCATCACCGCGCTCGGGATCGGGCTCGTGTGCGGACCGTGGGTGATCCGCAAGCTGACGCAAATGAAGGTCGGTCAGGCCGTGCGCAAGGACGGCCCGCAGACGCACCTTGTCAAGTCCGGCACGCCGACGATGGGCGGCGTGCTGATCCTGATCGGCATCGCGGTCGCGACGCTGCTGTGGGGCGACCTGACGAACCGTTTCATCTGGATCGTGATGCTCGTCACGTTCGGTTTCGGCGTGATCGGCTGGGTCGACGATTACCGCAAGGTCGTCCACAAGGACCCGCGCGGGATGTCGTCGCGCGAGAAGTATTTCTGGCAATCGGTGATCGGGCTGTTCGCCGCTGTCTACCTCGCCTTCAGCGTGTCCGAGGCGAACAACGTGCGCGTGTTCGACCTGTTCATGGCGTGGGTGAGGAGCGGCCTGTCGATGGGGCTGCCGGCACGCGCCGACCTGATGCTGCCGTTCCTGAAGTCGATCAGCTATCCGCTCGGCGTGTGGGGTTTCATCGTGCTGACGTACTTCGTGATCGTCGGCGCGAGCAACGCGGTGAACCTGACCGACGGCCTCGACGGCCTCGTGATCATGCCGGTTGTGCTGGTCGGCGCGTCGCTGGGTGTGTTCGCGTACGTGATGGGCAGCGCGGTCTATTCAAAATACCTGTTGTTCCCGCATATCCCGGGCGCGGGCGAACTGCTGATCTTCTGTTCCGCGATGGGCGGGGCCGGGCTCGCGTTCCTCTGGTACAACACGCACCCCGCGCAGGTGTTCATGGGCGACGTCGGCGCGCTGGCGCTCGGCGGCGCGCTCGGCACGGTCGCGGTGATCGTGCGCCAGGAAATCGTGCTGTTCATCATGGGCGGCATCTTCGTCGCGGAAACGCTGTCGGTGATGCTGCAGGTGTCGTGGTTCAAGTACACGAAAAAGCGCTACGGCGAAGGGCGGCGCCTGCTGAAGATGGCGCCGCTGCATCACCATTTCGAATTGTCCGGCTGGAAGGAAACGCAGGTGGTCGTGCGTTTCTGGATCATCACGCTGATGCTGTGCCTGTTCGGTCTGACCACCCTCAAGCTGCGGTAAAGGAAAGGTAACAAGGATGTCTGGCGAGATGTTTGGAGATCGGCAACGGCCGATGGTGCTCGTACTGGGGCTCGGGGAATCGGGTCTCGCGATCGCGCGATGGTGCGCGAGGCACGGGTGCCGGCTGCGTATTGCCGATACCCGCGAGGCGCCGCCGAACCTTGCCGCGCTGCAGGCCGAAGGCATCGATGCGGAGTTCGTCGGCGGGGCGTTCACGCCTGCGCTGCTCGACGGCGGCATCGAGCTCGTCGGGCTGAGCCCCGGGCTGTCGCCGCTCGAACCGGCGCTCGCGGCGCTGGTCGCGGCCGCGAACGAGCGCGGCATCGCGGTGTGGGGCGAGCTGGAATTCTTCGCGCAGGCGCTGCGTGCGCTCGGCACGAGCGGCTATCAGCCGAAGGTGCTCGCGATCACGGGCACCAACGGCAAGACCACGACGACGAGCCTCACGGGCCTGCTGTGCCAGCGCTCGGGCAAGAAGGTCGCGGTCGCGGGCAACATCAGCCCGGCGATGCTCGACCGGCTCGCCGGCGCGATCGACGAAACCGCGCTGCCGGACGTATGGGTGCTCGAACTGTCGAGCTTCCAGCTCGAGACCGCGCGCACGTTCGCGCCCGATGCGGCCGCGATCCTGAACATCACGCAGGACCACCTCGACTGGCACGGCAGCTTCGAAGCGTACGCGCAAGCAAAGGGCCGGATCTTCGGCGCGACGACGACGCGCGTGCTGAACCGCGACGATGCGGCAGTGATGAAGTTCGCGCCGGCAGCCGGCGCGGCCGACGCGCCGCGTACGGTCACGTTCGGCCTGAACGAACCGGTGCAGGACGGCGACTACGGGCTGTCGCGCGACAACGGCATCGCGTGGCTGGTGGAAGCCGTCGATCGCGATGCACCGGACGAAGCGGCGACGACGAGCCGCCGGCGCAAGCGCGATGCCGCGCACACGCCCGACATCGCGCAGAAGCGCCTGATGCCGGCCGACGCACTGCGTATCCGCGGGCTGCACAACGCGGCGAACGCGCTGGCCGCATTCGCGCTCGCACGCGCGATCGACCTGCCGGCCGCGCCGCTGCTGCACGCGCTGCGCGAGTACCGCGGCGAAGCGCATCGCGTCGAAGTGATCGCGACGATCGACGACGTGGACTACGTCGACGACAGCAAGGGCACGAACGTCGGCGCGACGGTTGCCGCGCTCGACGGGCTCGCCCAGAAGATCGTGCTGATCGCGGGCGGGGACGGCAAGGGCCAGGACTTCGCGCCGCTGGTCGCGCCGGTCGCGCGCTGGTGCCGCGCGGTGATGCTGATCGGCCGTGACGCGCCGGCGATCCGCGACACGCTCGCCGAAACGGGCGTGCCGCTTGCCGACCACACGACGCTCGAAGGCGCGGTGCACGCGGCGGCCGACCTCGCCGAGCCGGGCGATGCGGTGTTGCTGTCGCCGGCATGCGCGAGCCTCGACATGTTCAGGAACTACGCCCATCGCGCGGATGTGTTCCGCGCGGCGGTCGACGAAATCGCCATCGACAAAGGAGCGACGCCATGAGCTGGTCCGATCGCCTCGTCTCCCGTTTCAACGATCGGCGCGACACCGGCGGCAATGCTGCGGGCGGCCGCGTCGCGTCGGCGACGCGCGCCGCGACCGGCGGCCTCGCGAGCGTCGTCAACGGCGTGCGCCCGAGCCGTTCGCGGATGCTCGACTTCGACTACTCGCTGCTGTGGGTCGCGATCGCGCTGCTCGGGCTCGGCGTCGTGATGGTGTACTCGGCGTCGATCGCGATGCCCGATTCGCCGAAATACGCGGCGTATCACGATTACGCGTTCCTGATGCGCCACTGCGTGTCGCTCGTCGTCGCGTTCATCGCGGCGGTGATCGCGTTCCGGGTGCCCGTGTCGACGTGGGACAAATATGCACCGCATCTCTTCCTGATCGCGCTGGTCGGCCTCGTGATCGTGCTGATCCCGCACGTCGGCAAGGGCGTGAACGGCGCGCGCCGCTGGATTCCGCTCGGCATCACGAACATGCAGCCGTCGGAAATCATGAAGCTCGCGGTGACGATCTACGCGGCGAACTACACGGTGCGCAAGCAGGAATACATGCAGAGCTTCGCGAAGGGCTTCCTGCCGATGGCGTTCGCGGTCGGCCTGGTCGGTGCGCTGCTGCTGCTCGAGCCGGACATGGGCGCATTCATGGTCGTCGCGGCGATCGCGATGGGCGTGCTGTTCCTCGGCGGCGTGAACGGCAAGCTGTTCGGCGGCCTCGTCGCGACGGCGGTCGGCACCTTCACGATGCTCGTATGGTTGTCGCCGTGGCGTCGCGAGCGGATCTTCGCGTACCTCGATCCGTGGGACGAGCGCTACGCGCAGGGCAAGGCATACCAGCTCACGCACTCGCTGATCGCTTTCGGACGCGGCGAGTGGTTCGGTGTCGGCCTCGGCGGCAGCGTCGAGAAGCTGAACTACCTGCCGGAAGCGCATACCGACTTCATCCTCGCGGTGATCGGCGAGGAACTCGGTTTCGTCGGCGTGCTGGTCGTGATCCTGCTGTTCTACTGGATCGTGCGCCGCGCGTTCGAGATCGGCCGCCAGGCGCTCGCACTCGATCGCACGTTCGCGGGCCTGATGGCGAAGGGCATCGGCATCTGGTTCGGCGCGCAGACCTTCATCAACATGGGCGTGAACCTCGGGCTGCTGCCGACCAAGGGCCTGACGCTGCCGCTCGTGAGCTACGGCGGCTCCGGCATTCTGCTGAACTGCGTGGCGCTCGCGGTGCTGCTGCGGGTCGACTATGAAAACCGGGTGCTGATGCGCGGAGGGAAGGTATGACCGCGTCGCAACGCACGCTGATGGTGATGGCAGGCGGCACCGGGGGCCATGTGTTCCCGGGGCTCGCGGTCGCGCACCGGATGGAGGCGGCGGGCTGGCGCGTCGTGTGGCTCGGCAATCCGGCCGGGATGGAAGCGACGCTCGTGCCGAAGCACGGCATTCCGATGGAATACGTGCGGTTCGGCGGGCTGCGCGGCAAGGGCCTGAAGACCAAGCTGACGCTGCCGTTCAACCTGCTGCGCGCATGCGGGCAGAGCCTCGCCGCGCTGCGCCGCGTGCGGCCCGACGTCGTGCTCGGGATGGGCGGCTACATCACGTTCCCGGCGGGTGTGATGACGGCGCTGTCGGGGCGTCCGCTCGTGCTGCATGAACAGAATTCGATCGCGGGCCTGACGAACAAGGTGCTCGCGAAATTCGCGAAACGCGTGCTCGTCGCATTCCCCGGCGCGCTGCCGCACGCGGAATGGACCGGTAACCCGATTCGCGCGGAACTTGCCGGCACCGAAGCGCCCAAAGCACGCTACGCATCGCGCAGCGGCCCGCTGAACGTGCTGGTCGTCGGCGGCAGCCTCGGTGCGGCCGCGCTGAACGAAGTCGTGCCGCGCGCGCTGGCGATGCTGACGCCGGGTGAACGCCCGCGCATCGTGCATCAGGCCGGCGCGAAGCACATCGACGCGCTGAAGGCGAATTACGAAGCGGCCGGTTTCGCGGCCGGCGAGGACGTGCGGCTCGTGCCGTTCATCGACGACATGGCGGCCGCGTATGCGGCGGCGGATCTCGTGATCTGCCGGTCGGGCGCGATGACGGTGTCGGAGATCGCGGCGGTGGGCGTGGCGGCGCTGTTCGTGCCGTTCCCGTACGCAGTCGACGATCACCAGACGAGCAACGCGGCGTTCCTCGCCGATGCGGGCGCGGCCGTGCTGGTGCAACAACGCGACCTGTCGGCGGAACTGCTCGCCGACTGGCTGCGCGGCCAGTCGCGGGCATCGCTCGCGGACATGGCGGAACGTTCGCGCTCGCTGGCGAAGCCCGAGGCCACCGACGAAGTCGCGCGCGTGTGCGCGAAGGCGGCCGGCGCGAACCTGGAAATATTGCAATGAAACACATCGTCAAACACATTCATTTCGTCGGGATCGGCGGCGCGGGCATGAGCGGCATCGCCGAAGTGCTCGTCAACCTCGGCTACGAGGTCAGCGGCTCGGATCTCTCGCGCAACGCGGTGACCGATCGTCTCCAGGCGCTCGGCGCACGGATCGCGATCGGCCACGACGCGGCGAACATCGAGGGCGCGAACGCGGTCGTCGTATCGACGGCCGTGCGCTCGGACAACCCGGAAGTGCTGGCCGCGCGCGCGAAGCGCGTGCCGATCGTGCAGCGCGCGGTGATGCTGGCGGAATTGATGCGCCTGAAGCAGGGCATCGCGATCGCCGGCACGCACGGCAAGACCACCACGACGAGCCTCGTCGCGAGTGTGCTCGCCGCGGGCGGCCTCGACCCGACTTTCGTGATCGGCGGGCGGCTGATCAGCGCCGGCGCGAACGCGCGGCTCGGCACGGGCGATTTCATCGTCGCCGAGGCCGACGAGTCGGACGCGTCGTTCCTGAACCTGTATCCGGTGATCGAAGTCATCACGAACATCGATGCCGACCACATGGACACCTACGGCCACGATTTCGCGCGGCTCAAGCAGGCGTTCATCGAATTCACGCAGCGCCTGCCGTTCTACGGCAGCGCGGTCGTGTGCGTCGACGATCCGAACGTGCGGCAGATCATCCCGTTCATCTCGAAGCCGGTCGTGCGCTACGGCCTGTCGCCGGACGCGCAGGTACGCGCGGAAGACATCGACGCGCGCGACGGCCGGATGCACTTCACGGTGATCCGCGAAGGTCGCGCGCCGCTTGCGGTCGTACTGAACATGCCGGGCCTGCACAACGTGCAGAACGCGCTCGCGGCGATCGCGATCGCGACCGACCTCGGCGTGACGGATGACGCGATCCAGCTGGCGCTGGCCGAATTCAACGGCGTCGGCCGGCGTTTCCAGCGCTACGGCGAGGTGCCGACCGCGGACGGCGGCCAGTACACGCTGATCGACGACTACGGCCATCACCCGGTCGAGATGGCCGCGACGATCGCGGCCGCGCGCGGCGCGTTCCCGGGCCGCCGCCTCGTGCTGGCATTCCAGCCGCACCGCTACACGCGCACGCGCGATTGCTTCGACGATTTCGTCAACGTGCTGTCGACGGTCGATGCGCTGGTGCTGACGGAAGTCTACGCGGCCGGCGAGGCCGCGATCTCGACCGCCAACGGCGACGCGCTGTCGCGCGCGCTGCGCGGGGCAGGAAAGGTTGACCCGGTGTTCGTCGCGACGGTCGACGACGTGCCGGACGCATTGGCGAAGGTCGCGCAGAACGGCGACGTGGTGATCACGATGGGCGCGGGTTCGATCGGCGGCGTGCCGGCGAAGGTCGCGCAGCACACTCAACAGAAGGCATGACATGAGCGGGATTGATCCGAAACGTTTCGGCAAGGTGGCGGTGTTGTTCGGCGGCGAGTCCTCGGAGCGCGAGGTCTCGCTCACGTCCGGCCAGCTCGTGCTGCAGGGCCTGCGCGACGCAGGCATCGACGCGCACCTGTTCGACCCGGCCGAGCGCCCGCTGGCGGCGCTGAAGGACGAAGGGTTCGTGCGTGCGTTCAACGCGCTGCACGGCGGTTACGGCGAGAACGGCCAGATCCAGGGCGCGCTCGATTTCTACGGGATCCGTTACACGGGCAGCGGTGTGCTCGGGTCGGCGCTCGGCCTCGACAAGTTCCGCACGAAGCTCGTCTGGCAGCAGACGGGCGTGCCGACGCCGCCGTTCGAGACGGTGCTGCGCGGCGACGACCTCGCGGCGCGCGCGACGGATATCGTCGCGAAGCTCGGCCTGCCGCTGTTCGTGAAGCCGGCGAGCGAGGGCTCGAGCGTCGCGGTGCTGAAGGTGAAGACGGCCGATGCGCTGCCGGCTGCGCTCGAGGAAGCCGCGAAGCACGACCCGATCGTGATCGTCGAGAAGAGTATCGAAGGCGGCGGCGAATACACCGCATGCATCGCCGGCGATCTCGACCTGCCGGTGATCAAGATCGTGCCGGCCGGCGAGTTCTACGACTATCACGCGAAGTACATCGCCAACGACACGCAATACCTGATCCCGTGCGGGCTGCCCGCCGACAAGGAGGCGGAGCTCAAGCGCGTCGCGCGCCGTGCGTTCGACGTGCTCGGCTGCACCGACTGGGGCCGCGCGGACTTCATGCTCGACGCCGATGGCAATGCGTACTTCCTGGAAGTGAACACCGCACCGGGCATGACCGACCACTCGCTGCCGCCGAAGGCCGCGCGCGCGGTCGGCATCAGCTATTCGGAGCTGGTCGTGAAGGTGCTGTCGCTCACGCTCAACGACTGACGCAGGAACGGAACGACGTATGTGGAACAACGTTCGCCAACTCAACCTTGCCGCCAGCGCGCTGTACGCGCTGTTGCTGCTCGTGTTGGCGGCGGCCGGTTGCTACTGGCTGATCCAGCGCCCGACGTTCGCGTTGCGGGAAATCCGGATCGACGGCGACACCGAGCACATCAATTCGCCGACGGTGCGCGCGGGCGTGGTCGGCCGGCTGAAGGGCAATTTCTTCACGGTCGATCTCGACGCCGCGCGCGCCGCGTTCGAGCAGATGCCCTGGGTGCGCCATGCGAGCGTGCGCCGGGTGTGGCCGAATGCGCTGGCTGTCACGCTCGAGGAGTACAAACCGCTCGGGACCTGGGGCAGCGACCAGCTCGTGAGCGTCGACGGCGAGCTGTTCACCGCGAACCAGGGCGAGCTGGATCAGGAACTGCCGGCGTTCGACGGCCCGGAGGGCAGTGCGAAGGAAGTCGTCACGCGGTATCGCGACTTCGGGAAATGGTTTGCGCCGCTGAAGGCGGCGCCGGAAGAAGTGACGCTGTCGGCGCGGTACGCGTGGACGGTGAAGCTGTCGAACGGCATGCAGGTCGAGCTGGGCAAGGAACGCAACAGCGAGTCGCTGCATGACCGGAGCCAGCGTCTGGTTGCCGCCTGGCCGGCGGTCACGGAGCGCTGGGGCAACGACATCGAGTACGCGGACCTGCGTTATCCGAACGGATTCGCGATTCGCGCGGCAGGCATGCGGTTCCTGACCGATACCGACAAGCGCAAGAAGTAACGAGAGATCACACGCAAGAGCACTTTATGAGCAAAGACTACAAGGATCTGCTGGTTTCCCTCGACATCGGCACGTCGAAGGTGGTGGCCATCGTCGCCGAGCTGAAGGGCGAAGGTCACTACGAGGTGATCGGTCTCGGCCAGAGCGAGTCGAAGGGTCTGAAGAAAGGTGTGGTGGTCAACATCGAGGCCACCGTGCAGTCGATCCAGCGCGCGCTCGAGGAAGCCGAGCTGATGGCCGACTGCAAGATCACCAACGTGTTCACGGGGATCGCCGGCAGCCACATCCGCAGCTTCAACTCGAGCGGGATGGTCGCGATCAAGGACAAGGAAGTCACGCAGACCGACGTCGCGCGCGTGATCGAGACCGCGAAGGCGATCAACATCCCGACCGACCAGCAGGTGCTGCACATCCTCACGCAGGAATTCATCATCGACGGCCAGGAAGACGTGCGCGAGCCGATCGGGATGAGCGGCATCCGGCTGGAAGTGAAGGTGCACATCGTGACGGGCGCGGTGAGCGCCGCGCAGAACATCGTCAAGTGCGTGCGCCGCTGCGGGCTGGAAGTGAACGACCTGATCCTGCAGCCGCTCGCGTCGTCGCTGGCGGTGCTGACGGAAGACGAGAAGGATCTCGGCGTGGTGCTGGTCGACATCGGCGGCGGCACGACGGACATCGCGATCTTCGCCGAAGGCGCGATCCGCCACACCGCGGTGATTCCGATCGCCGGCGACCAGATCACGAGCGACATCGCGATGGCGCTGCGCACGCCGACGCCGGATGCGGAAGACATCAAGGTCGGCTACGGGATCGCGAAGCAGGCGCTCGCCGATCCGGACGAAATGGTGGAAGTACCGGGCCTCGGCGAACGCGGCCCGCGCACGCTGTCGCGCCAGGCGCTCGCGGCCGTGATCGAGCCGCGCGTCGAGGAACTGTTCTCGCTCGTGCAGCAGGTCGTGCGCGAATCCGGTTACGAAGAACTCCTGAGCTCCGGCGTGGTCATTACCGGCGGTGCGTCGATGATGCCCGGCATGGTCGAGCTCGGCGAAGACATTTTCCTGAAACCGGTGCGCATCGGCGCGCCGGAGTATGCAGGCGGCCTCTCCGACGTCGTGCGCAATCCGCGCTACTCGACGGCGATGGGGCTGCTCGTCGAAGGCAGTGCCCAGCGCATGCGCGGCCGCAAGGTCGCCGTGCAGTCCGGCAACGCGGGGCAGGTGTTCTCGCGGATGAAGGAATGGTTCCTGAGCAACTTCTGACAAACCGAATCTCGAAATTCGCGCTGGTGCCGGCGGCTGGCGCGCGACAGGGGGTTGCCCGATCTCCTGCCGAATAACGGCCGATTAGCAGTTTTTCTCTTGACGGAGGCAACATGGAATTCGAAATGCTGGAAACCGAGACCAACGGCACCATCATCAAGGTGGTCGGCGTTGGCGGCGCTGGCGGCAATGCCGTCCAGCACATGATCAACCGCGGCGTGCAGGGCGTCGATTTCATCGTGATGAACACGGATGCGCAGGCGCTGTCGCGTTCGCGCGCATCGTCGGTGATCCAGCTCGGCAATACGGGCCTCGGCGCCGGTGCGAAGCCGGAAATGGGCCGTGCGGCAGCGGAAGAAGCGCGTGAGCGCATCGCCGACGCACTGCGCGGCGCGCACATGGTGTTCATCACGGCCGGCATGGGCGGCGGGACGGGCACGGGCGCGGCACCGGTGGTCGCGCAGATCGCGAAGGAGATGGGCATCCTGACGGTCGGTGTCGTCAGCAAGCCGTTCGAGTTCGAAGGCGGCAAGCGCATGCGCGTCGCTGAAGCAGGTTCGCAGCAACTGGAGGATCACGTCGACTCGCTGATCGTCGTGCTGAACGACAAGCTGTTCGACGTGATGGGCGACGACGCCGAGATGGACAAGTGCTTCCAGTGCGCGGACGACGTGTTGAACAACGCGGTGGCAGGCATCGCTGAAATCATCAACGTCGACGGCCTCGTGAACGTCGACTTCGAAGACGTGAAGACGGTGATGGGCGAGCAGGGCAAGGCGATGATGGGCACGGCGACGGTCGCCGGCGTCGATCGCGCGCGCCTCGCGGCGGAACAGGCCGTGGCGAGCCCGCTGCTCGAAGGCGTCGACCTGTCGGGCGCGCGCGGCGTGCTGGTCAACATCACGTCGAGCCGTTCGCTGCGCCTGTCGGAAACGCGCGAAGTGATGAACACGATCAAGAGCTACGCGGCGGAAGATGCGACGGTGATCTTCGGTGCGGTGTACGACGACGCGATGGGCGATGCGTTGCGCGTGACGGTCGTGGCAACGGGTCTGGGCCGTGCGGCGAAGAAGCAGCAGTCGGCACCGATGACGCTGCTGCGCACGGGTACGGACAACCAGCCGGTCAGCGCGGTGTCGCACGGCTATGCACCGGCGCATCACGTCAGCACGGCCGACTACGGCGCACTCGATACGCCGGCGGTGTGGCGCAATTCGCGTGAAACCGCGGCATCGCACGTGCAGGCGCTGCAGGAGAAGGGTGTCGACACGTACGACATCCCGGCTTTCCTGCGCAAGCAGGCTGACTGACGCAAACACAGGCGAAGCCGCGGCGAAACTGCCGCGGTATCGCCGGCGTGACGGATGCTACGGACCACGACAGGCCGCGTCGGCTGCGACGCCGGGCCGGGAAACGTGCCCTCTCCGCACAAGCGGGGCGGGATGGGCCGTGCTGTCCGCGACACGCTGAAAAACCGTATCGCTATGAGGGACCAGCCATGATTCAAGTGGGCGACGCGCTGCCCGACGCGCAACTGTTCGAGTACATCGACGACGCGCGCGAAGGGTGCACGCTGGGGCCGAACGCCTGCAGCGTGCGCGATCAGGTTGCGGGAAAGCGGGTGGTGATCTTCGGATTGCCGGGCGCTTTCACGCCGACCTGTTCGGCGCAGCATGTGCCGGGCTACGTCGAACACGCCGAGCAACTGCGCGCGGCGGGTATCGACGAGATCTGGTGCGTGTCCGTCAACGACGCATTCGTGATGGGCGCATGGGGACGTGATCTGCACACCGCGGGCAAGGTGCGCATGATGGCGGACGGCAGCGCGGCTTTCACTCATGCGCTGGGGCTGACGCAGGATTTGTCCGCGCGTGGCATGGGGATTCGTTCCCTGCGCTACGCGATGGTGATTGACGGCGGTGTGGTCAAGACGCTGGCCGTCGAGGCGCCGGGCAAATTCGAAGTGAGCGATGCGGCGAGTGTTCTCGCGACGTTGACGTCCTGATCGTGCGGTGCGCCGTTGCCTGCCGGCAACGCTGCTCACCGGCCTCAGGGCAGTTGTAACACGGGCTGATGACCGGAAACGCCTCCGTTCCGGGCATCGGCCCGTCCCGTATCGGCAGGGGTAAACAGCCGAAACAGATTGATACGCAGTTTCAAACTGCGTTGAATAGGGAATTACGCTATAATCCATCCTATTGAATATAACTCCTGATTGATATCTTCAATCACGACGAAGAACATCATGCTGAAGCAGCGCACCATCAAATCCATCGTGAAGACCGTGGGTATCGGTGTCCACTCGGGCCGCAAGATCGAGCTGACGCTCCGTCCCGCCGCACCGGGCACGGGCATCGTGTTCTCCCGCGTCGACCTTCCCACGCCCGTCGACATTCCCGCGGCGGCGACGTCGATCGGCGATACGCGGCTCGCGTCGGTGCTGCAGAAGGATGGCGTGCGCGTGTCGACCGTCGAGCACCTGATGTCGGCATGTGCCGGCCTCGGCATCGACAACCTCTATGTCGACGTGACGGCCGAGGAAATCCCGATCATGGACGGCAGCGCGGCGACCTTCGTGTTCCTGATCCAGTCCGCCGGGATCGAGGAGCAGAACGCGCCGAAGCGTTTCGTCAAGGTGAAGAAGACGGTCGAAATCCGTGACGGCGACAAGTTCGCGCGTCTCGATCCGTACTTCGGCTTCAAGCTGAAATTCTCGATCGACTTCCGTCACCCGGCCGTCGACAAGACCGGCCAGGAGCTCGAGGTCGATTTCGCGAATACGTCGTATGTGCGCGAGATCGCGCGTGCTCGCACGTTCGGTTTCGCGCATGAGGCCGAGATGCTGCGCGAGATGGGCCTCGCCCGCGGCGGCAGCATGGAAAATGCGATCGTGCTCGACGAGTACCGCATCCTGAACAACGACGGGCTGCGCTACGACGACGAGTTCGTGAAGCACAAGATGCTCGACGCGATCGGCGACCTGTACGTGATCGGCCATCCGCTGCTGGCGTCGTACACGGCGTACAAGTCCGGCCACGGGCTGAACAACGCGCTGCTGCGCGAGCTGCTCGCGAACGAAGATGCGTACGAGATCGTCACGTTCGACGATCCGCAGGCCGCGCCGAAGGGTTTCGCGTTCGACGCGCAGACGGCCTTCGCCTGAACGGCGTTCGGCGCAAGCAACAAAAAAGCAGCCTTCGGGCTGCTTTTTTGTTGGCCGGACGATGCCGGCGGCGTAGGCCGTCAGCGCGGCTTTGCGCCGTGCCGGGCCGCCATCCGCGCAAGCGCGGCCTGCAGCGGCGACGGTTCGAGATGGTCGGCCAGATCGCGCAACGCGGCCGCGCCGACCGACGTCATCCGCGCCTGCTTCACGTGCGGCGGCTCCGGCGCATCCTTCGGGCGCACGCGCACGCGCAGCGTCGAGACCGGCCAGCCGCGCTTTTGCAGATCGCCGAGCAGCCGCGGCTCGACCTGCCGCAGCCGCGCGGCGAGCGCGTTGTGCGCGGCAAAGAGGGTCAGGGTGCCGTCCTTCACGAAGCCGGGTTCGACGTGGTTCGCCAGGTAGTCGGGCAGAAGCGCGGCAAGATCGCGCTGCAGCGACGCGATTTGCTCGACGCCGGCGCGCAGTGCCGCGAACGCGTCGGTGCGGCCGAGCACTTCGGACACGGGTTGCGGGCGATAGGCGGCGAGCGGGCCGAAACGCTTGGAAAATCGGTTCATCGAGACATTCTTCGGGCGCGCACGCGCGCGGACGTTGACGCCGATTGTACCCGCGCGGGCCCGTGCACGGGCGGCTTTCGCCCCGTGGGCCCGGCCGTAGGCGCGCAGTGCCCGTCCGGCCGAGACACGGGCGCACGCTTTCCCGCGTGCTAAAATTCGACGTTTGAGTCCACTAATTCGCTAAGCCGCCGAGGCTCGGGCGTCGGGGCGCGCAACACGCGCCGGGCGCCGGTGCTGCGACGCAGGATCCGATCCGATGACAACCGGTTTTCTCCAGAAAATTTTTGGCAGCCGCAACCAGCGGCTCGTCAAGCAATACCAAAAGACCGTCGCGACGATCAATGCGCTCGAAACGCAGATCGAGAAGCTGACGGACGACCAGTTGCGCGGCAAGACGGACGAATTCCGCCAGCGGGTCGCGGCCGGCGAGTCGCTCGACAAGCTGCTGCCCGAGGCGTTCGCGGTCTGTCGCGAGGCCAGCCGGCGCGTGCTGAAGATGCGGCACTTCGACGTGCAGATGATCGGCGGCATGGTGCTCCACTACGGCAAGATCGCGGAAATGCGCACCGGCGAGGGCAAGACGCTCGTCGCGACGCTGCCCGTGTACCTGAACGCGCTGGCCGGCCGCGGCGTGCACGTCGTGACCGTCAACGATTACCTCGCGCAGCGCGACGCCGAATGGATGGCGCGCCTCTACAACTTCCTCGGTCTGTCGGTCGGCATCAACCTGTCCGGCATGGAGCACGACCAGAAGCAGCAGGCTTACGCGGCGGACATCACGTACGGCACGAACAACGAGTTCGGCTTCGACTACCTGCGCGACAACATGGTCTACGAGACCGACGCGCGTGTGCAGCGGGCACTGAACTTCGCGGTCGTCGACGAAGTGGACTCGATCCTGATCGACGAAGCGCGCACGCCGCTGATCATTTCGGGCCAGGCCGAGGATCACACCGAGCTGTACGTGCGGATGAACGCACTGCCGCCGCTGCTCGAGCGCCAGATCGGCGAAGAGAAGGCCGACGGCACGGGTGTCGAGAAGCCGGGCGACTACACGCTCGACGAGAAGGCACGCCAGGTGTTCCTGACGGAATCGGGCCACGAGAAGGCCGAGCGCCTGCTCGCCGAATGGGGCCTGATCGGCGAGGGCGAGAGCCTGTACGCGCCGCAGAACATCACGCTGATGCACCACGTGTACGCGGCGCTGCGCGCACACACGCTGTTCCACAAGGATCAGCACTACGTCGTGCAGAACGGCGAAGTGGTCATCGTCGACGAATTCACGGGCCGCCTGATGGCCGGCCGCCGCTGGTCCGACGGCCTGCACCAGGCGGTCGAGGCGAAGGAACACGTGAAGATCCAGAGCGAGAACCAGACGCTCGCGTCGATCACGTTCCAGAACTACTTCCGGATGTACGCGAAACTCGCGGGCATGACCGGTACCGCGGACACCGAAGCGTACGAATTCAACGAGATCTACGGCCTCGAGACGGTCGTGATCCCGACCAATCGCCCGCCGAAGCGGATCGACAAGCAGGACCAGATCTACAAGACGGCCAAGGAGCGCTACGACGCGGTGATCCGCGACATCCGCGAATGCTACGAGCGCGGCCAGCCGGTGCTGGTCGGCACGACGTCGATCGAGAACTCGGAACTGCTGTCGCACCTGCTGAAGCAGGCCGGGCTGCCGCATGAGGTGCTGAACGCGAAGCAGCACGAGCGCGAAGCGGCGATCGTCGCGGAAGCCGGCCGTCCGAAGCGCGTCACGATCGCGACCAACATGGCCGGCCGCGGTACCGATATCGTGCTCGGCGGCAATGCCGAGAAGCAGGCCGCGTTCATCGAGGCCGACGACGCGATCCCGGCCGACGAAAAGGCGCGCCGCATCCAGCAGTTGCACGACGAGTGGGAAACGCTGCACGAGCAGGTGAAGGCTGCTGGCGGCCTGCACATCATCGGCACCGAGCGCCACGAATCGCGCCGGATCGACAACCAGCTGCGCGGCCGTGCAGGCCGTCAGGGCGATCCGGGCTCGTCGCGCTTCTACCTGTCGCTCGACGATCCGCTGCTGCGCATCTTCGCGGGCGACCGCGTGCGTTCGATCATGGATCGCCTGAAGATGCCGGAAGGCGAGGCGATCGAGGCCGGCATCGTCACGCGCTCGATCGAGTCCGCGCAGCGCAAGGTCGAAGCGCGCAACTTCGACATCCGCAAGCAGCTGCTCGAATACGACGACGTGTCGAACGACCAGCGCAAGGTCATCTACCAGCAGCGCAACGAGCTGCTCGAAGCGCACGACATCACCGAGACGATCTCCGCGATGCGTCACGGCGTGATTGCCGAAGTCGTCCGCCAGTTCGTGCCGGAAGGCAGCATCGAGGAGCAGTGGGACGTGCCCGAGCTCGAGGAAGCGCTGCGCAACGACTGGCAGCTCGACCTCGCGATCCAGGAAATGGTGAACGAGTCGTCGTCGATTACGGCCGAGGAGATTCTCGACGCCGTGATGACGGCCGCCGACGAGCAGTACGAGGCGAAGGTCGCGATGGTCGGCCGCGAATCGTTCAGCGCATTCGAGCGCTCGGTGATGCTGCAGACGGTCGACCGCCTGTGGCGCGAGCACCTCGCGGCGCTCGACCATCTGCGCCAGGGCATCCACCTGCGCGGCTATGCGCAGAAGAACCCGAAGCAGGAATACAAGCGCGAAGCGTTCGAGCTGTTCGCCGCGATGCTCGAGGCGATCAAGCAGGAAGTCACGCGTGTCGTGATGAACGTGCAGATCCAGTCGCCGGAACAGCTCGAGGAAGCGGCCGAGCAGATCGAGGAGCGCGCAGGTCATCTCGAGAATGTCGAGTACCAGCACGCCGACTACGCGGAAGCCGGTGCGCCGGTGGCGAACGTCACGGCTGCCGCGGCGGCCACGGCGACGGCCGACATGGTCGGCAGCGCGATGACGCACAGCGGCCCCGGCGGTGAAATGCCGAAGGTCGGCCGCAACGACCCGTGCCCGTGCGGCAGCGGCAAGAAGTACAAGCAATGTCACGGGAAGCTGTCATGATCGACGGCGGCGCGCGTGACGCGCGCCGCTCGGTTCGCAGCTTCGAGCGCGTGATCTGAGTTGCGGCGGCCCGCGCATGCGGCCGCCGGTTCTTCCAATCGATGCCGGCGCACGCCGGCATTTTCCATCTGGCAGGTGTGCCCCATGGCTGTCAATTTTCCGTCGATCGATCCCGCCCAACTGCATCCCGTCGCCGGCGTCACGCTCGGCTGGGCGGAAGCGAACATCCGCAAGCCGAATCGCAAGGACGTGCTGGTCATCTCCGTCGACGAAGGCGCGACGGTCGCGGGCGTGTTCACCGAAAACCGCTTCTGTGCCGCGCCGGTCATCGTCTGCCGCGAGCATCTGGCGAAGGTGCGCGCGGGCGGTGCGGGCATTCGCGCGCTCGTCGTGAATACGGGCAATGCCAACGCCGGTACCGGCGAGCCGGGCCTTGCGAACGCGCGCGAAACCTGCACGGAACTTGCCCGCCTCGCGGGTATCGAGCCGGCGCAGGTGCTGCCGTTCTCGACCGGCGTGATCCTCGAGCCGCTGCCGATCGACCGCCTGAAGGCCGGGCTGCCGGCCGCGCTCGCGAACCGCAAGGCCGCGAACTGGTTCGACGCCGCGCAGGCGATCATGACGACCGATACGCTGCCGAAGGCCACGTCGCGCCAGGTGACGATCGACGGTCACACGGTCACGCTGACGGGCATCAGCAAGGGCGCCGGCATGATCAAGCCGAACATGGCGACGATGCTCGGCTTCCTCGCGTTCGACGCGAACGTCGCGCAGCCGGTGCTCGACACGCTCGTGAAGGAAGTGGCCGACCGCTCGTTCAACTGCATCACGATCGACGGCGACACGTCGACGAACGACTCGTTCATCCTGATCGCGTCGGGCAAGAGCACGCTGCCGGCGATTACGTCGACGGATTCGCCGGCCTATGCGGCGCTGCGCGATGCGGTGACGGAAGTTGCGCAGGTGCTGTCGCAGCTGATCGTGCGCGATGGCGAAGGTGCGACGAAATTCATGACGGTGCAGGTCGAAGGCGGCAAGAGCGTCGCGGAATGCCGCCAGATCGCTTACGCGATCGGCCATTCGCCGCTCGTGAAGACCGCCTTCTATGCATCCGACCCCAACCTCGGCCGGATTCTCGCGGCGATCGGCTATGCGGGCGTCGCGGATCTCGACGTCGGCAAGATCGACCTCTATCTCGACGATGTGCTCGTCGCAAAGGCGGGCGGCCGCAATCCGGCGTACCAGGAAGAGGACGGCCAGCGCGTGATGAAGCAGAGCGAAATCACGATCCGCGTGCTGCTTGGCCGCGGCGACGCACAGGCCACCATCTGGACGTGCGACCTGTCGCACGACTACGTGAGCATCAACGCGGATTACCGCTCCTGATCGGGAGTGCCTGAACGACATGGACAAGCTTGAACAGTTTCTGACGCGCGCGGAAGCGCTGCTCGGTCGTCTCGAGGGGATGTTGCCGCCCGCGCAGGCAGCGGTCGACTGGAATGCCGCACACGCGTTCCGCTGGCGCAAGCGCCAGGGGCGCGGTTATCTGCAGCCGGTGCTGGCCGTGTCGTCGATCACGCTCGACGACCTCCACAACATCGATCGCCAGAAAGGGCTGATCGACCAGAACACGCGGCAGTTCGTGCAGCAGAAGCCGGCGAACAACGTGCTGCTGACCGGCGCGCGCGGTACCGGCAAGTCGTCGCTGATCAAGGCGTGCCTGAACGCGTATGCGAAGGACGGGCTGCGTCTGATCGAAGTCGACAAGGACGACCTGCACGATCTCGGCGACATCGTCGACCTGATCTCGCAACGTCCCGAGCGCTTCATCGTGTTCTGCGACGACCTGTCGTTCGAGGAAGGCGAGTCGGGCTACAAGGCGCTGAAGGTGGCGCTCGACGGCTCGATCGCCGCGCAGTCGGACAACGTGCTGATCTACGCGACGTCGAACCGCCGCCATCTGCTGCCCGAGTACATGAGCGACAACGAGACGTACAAGCATCTCCCGGATGGCGAGATTCACCCCGGCGAAGTCGTCGAGGAGAAGATCTCGCTGTCGGAGCGCTTCGGTCTGTGGGTCAGCTTCTATCCGTTCAAGCAGGACGACTATCTCGACATCGTCGGGCACTGGCTGCGTCATTTCGGTTGCCCGGATGCGGAGATCGAGTCCGCACGCGGCGATGCGCTCGTGTGGGCGCTCGAGCGCGGCTCGCGGTCGGGGCGCGTCGCGTGGCAGTTTGCGCGTGACTGGTCGGGTCGCAAGGAGCAAGCATGAGCGCGGATCTCGCACAAGGCGCCGTGCGCGCGCCCGATGGCCGCAAGGTGACGGAAGTGGCGGTCGGCGTGATGGTGCAGCCTGGTGGCCCGGTCGGCCGCTGCCGCTATCTGCTCGCGCAGCGGCTGCAAGGCAAACCGTACGAAGGCTACTGGGAATTTCCGGGCGGCAAGCTGGAGGCCGGCGAAAGCGTCGAGGACGCGCTTGCGCGCGAACTGCACGAGGAACTCGGCATCCAGGTCACGGCCAGCCATCGCTGGCACACGCTCGAGCACGATTATCCGCATGCCTATGTGCGGCTTTATTTCTGCAAGGTGACGGGCTGGACGGGCGAGCCGCACAGCAAGGAAGGGCAGGCGTTCGTATGGCAGCAACTGCCGGTCGAGGTCGCGCCGTTGCTGCCGGCCGCGCTGCCGGTGCTTGAACTGCTCGAGAAGGAAGCCGCGTCGATCTGACGCCACGATGGCCTGCCGGAAAGGCGGGCCACATCACCGGCTGACGGTGCCGAGCGCCGCTCAGCTGTCGCGGCGGCCGTCCGTGCCGTCTTCTTCCGATGAGGGCCCCTCGTCGGAGGATCCCCCGATCCGGTACTTTTCCGCAGCCCAGGCGCCGAGGTCGAGCTGCTTGCAGCGGGCCGAGCAGAACGGACGGAACTGATTTTCGGGCGTCCAGCGCACTTCGGCGCCACACGACGGGCATTTCACAACGGTAGTCATACGAAAGCGATCCGGCACGCGGCCGTTACAGATTGCACAGTGTCAGATGGAACGGCACGTCGATGTCCACCGCACGCGGCCGCACATCGCCGTCCTGCGTGGTGAACCGTACCCACAGCATGTATTTGTTGGCGCTTGCCTCGGGAATGACGCGCAATTCCGGCGCCACGCGCACCTGCATCAACTGGTAGGTGCGGCCGGACAGCATCTGCTGGTAGCTGCCCTGCATCGCCATGACCTTCGACGCCTGACCCGATTCGCGCGCGAGCCGCAGCACGATCGCAGCGGCATCGCGCAGCGGCAGCATCGGCAGGATCCATTTCGCGATGTCCTGGCGCCGCTGCTCGGCGGGCCATTGCTGCCATGCGTAGTACGACGGCAGGTCGAACTTGCACGTGCCGCCCGGAATCACCGCACGGCTGCGGATGCTGGCGAGCCACTCGTTGTCGACGAGGTGCTGCCCGGTCTTGCCCTGCATCTGCGCGAGATTCGCGAGCGTCTGCTCGATTTCGCCGAGCACGGCTTCGAGCGCGTTCTGCTCGATGCCCGGATTGCCGCGAAAGGGGGCGAGCGTCTGGCGTTGACGTTCGAGCTCCTTCATCAGATCCGATTTCAGGTCCGCGCGGCCCGTTACCTCGGCGATTTCGAACAGCGTCGTCAGCGCGACGTGGTGTTCACGCGGGTCCTCCTGAGCCAAAAAGAACGCGAAGCGCTCGAAGAGATCTTCGAGGCGCAACAGCGTGCGAATTCGCTCGTTGAACGGATACTCGTAAAGAATCAAGCGCGCTCGCCTCTTGGGTAGGGATTGAAACAATGCAGGACATTCTAATGCCCACGCTCTACCCTAGCAACGCGCCAATTTCGTACACCATCACGATCGCGCGCGAGGCTCAGTGCGCGGCGGCCGCGAACCCGAGATAGCGTTGGTGCAGTGCATCGACCTGCGCGGCGAGCGCATCGGGCGTCGTCGCGTCGTTGACGATGACGTCGTCGGCCGCCGCGAGGCGGGCCTCGCGCGACGCCTGCCGTGCGATGATCGCCTCGACCTGTTCGCGCGTGAAGCCGTTGCGCCGCATCACGCGTGCGATCTGCGTTTCGACCGGACAGTCGACGACGAGCACGCGATCGCAGCGCGCCTTCCAGTTGCCGGATTCGACGAGCAGCGGCACGACGAACATCACGTATGGGCCCTGCGCTTCGCGCGCCTCACGATCGGTCTCCGCCCGGATCAGCGGGTGCGTGATCGCTTCGAGGCGCCGACGCGCGTCGTCGTCGCTGAAGATCAGTGCGCGCATCTGCGCGCGGTCGAGCGAGCCGTCGGCGGCAACGAAGTCGCGGCCGAATGCCTGTTCGATCGCGGGCATCGCGAGGCCGCCCGGCGCGGTGATGCGATGGGCGATCAGATCCGTATCGACCAGCGATGCGCCTCGGGCGGCGAACAGGTCGGCGACGGTCGTCTTGCCGCTGCCGATGCCGCCGGTGAGTCCAATTGCGAACATGTCAGCCTCCGAGCGCCGAATAGAAAGGGGTGCCGAAAAACAGCGTCGCGACACCGCCTGCCGCGAGGAACGGGCCGAACGGAATCGGCTCCTCGAAGCGCATGCGACCGCGCCAGGTCGCGACGAGCCCGACGACCGCGCCCGTCACCGCGGCGAACAGCACGACCTGCGGCAGTGCGGCCCAGCCCATCCATGCGCCGAGCGCGGCGAGCAGCTTCAGGTCGCCGAAACCGATGCCCTCGATGCCGCGCAGCCATTTGAACAGCCAGTAGACCGACCACAGGAACAGGTAGCCGGCCATGGCCCCGATCACGGCCGAACGCAGCGATGTGAACGTGCCGCCGAGGTTCAGCACGAGCCCGGCCCAGAGGAGCGGCAGCGTCATCGAGTCGGGCAGGTAGCCGGTCCGGATATCGATCGCGCTCATCGCGAGCAGCGCGGCGCACAGCGCGAACGCGGCGAGCGCGGCGACGGTCGGGCCGAATGCCGCGAGCGAGCCGGCGGCGAGCAGCGCGCACACAAGCTCGACGAGCGGATAACGGATGCCGATCGCGTGGCCGCAGCGTCGGCAGCGCCCACGCAGGATCAAGTAGCTGACGAGCGGGATGTTTTCCCATGCGCGCAGCACGTGGCCGCAATGCGGGCAGGCGCTGCGTGGGTGCCACAGGTCGTAGCGCGGCGGGTAGCCGTCTTCGGGAGTGGCATTCGTGTTGCCGGTCGCTTCGTCGATCTCGGCCTGCCATGCGCGCTGCATCATCACGGGCAGCCGGTGCACGACCACGTTCAGGAAGCTGCCGACGCACAGGCCGATGATGACCGCGAACGCGTACTGCAGTGCGGCCGGCAGCATCGCCAGCGCGAGCAGCGTGCTCTCGGGCGAATCGGAAACGGCGGACAAGGGCGCGGGTGTCATGAGGCTCAAGGTTCGGACTAAAAGGCGACAGAATCGGTTGCGATGCTACACCACGTTGCCGAGCTGAAGGATGGGTAGGTACATCGCGATCACGAGGCCGCCGACGAGTGCGCCCAGTACGATCACGATCAGCGGTTCGCCGAGCGCGGCGAGCGTATCGAGATGCGCGTCGAGCTGGCGCTCGCACAGCGTGGCGATGTCGGCGAGCATCGTGTCGAGCGCACCGGTCTCCTCGGCGACGGCGATCGGCTGCACGACGTCGTCCGGAAAGCAGCCGGCCGACTGCATCGCGTCCGCGAGACGCGCGCCGCGCAGCACGTGGGCGGCGATGTGGGCGGTGGCGCGCTCGAACACGGGATGGCCGGCCGTGCGTTCGAGCGTGGCGAAGGCGTCTGCGAGCGGCACGCCGGCGCCGAGCAGCGTCGCCAGCGATCGGCACCAGCGCGCGGCCGCGAACCGGCTCATCGCACTCCCCGCGAGCGGGACGTGCAGCAGGCGCCGCGCGACAGCGTGGCGCAGCGGTGCCGATAGCCGTAGCGCGCGATGGGCGGCCAGCGCGGCTGCCGCCGTACCGGCAACCAGCACACCGCCCCACGCCGACAGCGCCGAGGACAACGCGAGCAGCGCACGGGTCGGTGCCGGCAGCGCGGCGCCGAAACCGTCGAAGATCTGGCGGAACGTCGGTACTACCCACACCATCAACGCGGCCGAAATTGCGAGCCCGAACAGGATGACGGCCGCCGGATAGGCAAGCGCGGCCCGCAGCTTGCGCCATTGCGCGTCGGCGCGCTCGCGGTGCTCCGCGACCCGTGTCAGCACGACGCCGAGCGAGCCTGACGCTTCGCCGACCTCGATCAGCTGGCGATACAGTGTGCCGAACTGCGCCGGATAGCGTGCGAGTGCATCTGCGAAGCGATGGCCGCCGACGATCTCGCGGGCGAGACCGGCGGCGATTCGCGGCAGGCCGTCGCGTGGCCGCGTGCGCGCGAGCATCTCGAGCGACGGCGCGAGCGGCAACCCGGCCTGCAGCAGGCTCGCGAGCTGGCGCGTGAAGCGCGTGACGTCCCGCGTGCCGGCCATTGGCGGCCGGGCCGGCCCGCGGATGTCGAGCGACAGGACTGCGATGCCGTCGCGCGCGAGTGCGGCGCGTGCACTTGCGGCGTCGAACGCGATGATGATCCCGCGGCGTGGCGTGCCGTCGCGATGGCGGCCGCGCCATGCGAAGCGGCTTTCGCGCGGCGTTGTGCGCATGCTCATGCAGCAGGTGTCGCGGCGATGGCTTCCGCGATGCTCGTCGTGCCGTCCTTGACACGCGCGAACGCCGCGTCGCGCAGACTGCGCACGCCTTCGGCCGCCGCGCATTGCGCGAGTTCGCCGACGCTCGCCCGGGCGACGATGCGTTCCGCCAGCCGGGGCGATACCGGCATCGTCTGATGCAGGCCGATACGGCCGCGATAGCCGATGCCGTGACAGGCCGAACAGCCTCGCGCGACGAACGGCCGCCATCCTGCGGCGAGCGCAGCCGGGTCGCAGCCGGCTTCGCGCAATACGGGCACCGGTGCGTCCGAGTGCATGCGGCAGGCGATGCACAGCCGCCGGACGAGGCGCTGCGCGGTGACGAGGTGCAGCGCGGCCGCGAGGTTGTACGGAGCGACCCCGATATCGAGCAGCCGCGCGACGGCGGCCGGTGCGTCGTTCGTGTGCAGCGTCGACAGCACGAGATGGCCGGTCTGCGCGGCCTTGATCGCGACGTCGGCCGTCTCCGCATCGCGAATCTCGCCGACCATGATGATGTCCGGATCCTGCCGCAGCAGCGCGCGCAGTGCCGTCGCGAACGTGAGCCCCGCCTTTTCGGCGACGCCGACCTGGCTGATGCCGTCGAGCTGGATCTCGGCGGGATCCTCCACCGTGCAGACGTTGTGCGCGTCGCGATCGAGCATCTGCAGCGCGCAGTAGAGCGACAGCGTCTTGCCGCTGCCGGTCGGGCCCGTGACGAGCACGAGGCCATGCGGTGCGCGTATCGCGGCTTCCATCGCGGCCGCCTGTTGCGCGTCGAAGCCGAGACGGGCGAGCGTGAGGTCGGTCGGCAGGGTTTCGAGGCGCCGCAGCACGAGTTTTTCACCGAACAACGTCGGCAGCGAACTGACCCGGTAGTCGCCGCGCGTACCGCCGTCGATCGCGATACGCAGCCTGCCGTCCTGCGGGAGCCGTCGCTCGGCGATGTCCATGCGTGCGAGCACCTTGATCCGCGTGACGAGCGCGTCGCGCAGATGAAGAGGCGGCCGCGCATGTTCGTGCAGCACGCCGTCGATGCGCAGGCGGATGCGCCAGCCGGCTTCGAACGGTTCGACGTGGATGTCGGATGCGTCGCGCACGCGTGCCGCGTGAAGCGTGTCCGTCAGCAGCCGCACAGCCGGCGCGTCGTCGAGCTGGGCCGCGTCGAGCGCGCGCGGTGCGGTGACGGGCGACGCATCGGAATGAGCGGGCGGCGGCTGCGTGCGCAGCGGCGCCCCGGGAGGAGTGAAATGCATGTGAGCCGGCACGCTGGCCGCCAGTTGACCGTGACCAGCAGATGGTCGCGCGTCGCGGGCGGCGCCGGCAGTCGGCCGTTCGGCTAACGCGCGGCGGCGCGTGCGGTGCGCGAGCCGCGCGGCTTGAAGAGCTTGACGGTGCGCACGGCCTGATCGTCGCTGCGCATCACCTCGAGCATCACGTCGCCGATTTTCAGGCACACGTCGTCTTCCGGAATTTCCTCGAGGATTTCGAGGACCAGTCCGTTCAGCGTCTTCGGCCCGTCGGTCGGCAGCTTCAGGTGCAGCCAGCGATTCAGTTCGCGCAGCGGCATGCTCGCCGAGACGATGCATTCGCCGTTCTCGTCCCAGCCGCCCGCGCGTTCGCTGCGCGGCATCGATGTCGTGAATTCGCCGATCAGCTCCTCGATGATGTCTTCGGGCGTGACGAGCCCTTCGAGTTCGCCGTACTCGTTGACGACGAGCGCGGTCCGCTGCCGCGTTTCCTGGAAAAACTGGAGCTGCTGGACCACCGGCGTGCCCGACGGCACGTAGTACGGCTCGGCGAGCAGCGTGCGCAGCGTCTCGCGGTCGAACTCCTGGTTGTGCAGCGCGGTCAGCGTCTTGCGGACGTGCAGCACGCCGAGCACCTTGTCGATGTCGCCTTCGTAGACGACAAGCCGGTTGTGATAGCAGGTTTCGAGCTGGTGCAGGACGTCGTCGAGCGGCGCGTAGAAGTTGAGCGACTCGATCTGGCGGCGCGGCACCATCACGTCGTCGACCGTGATGTTTTCGAGGTCGAACAGGTTGAGCAGGATGCTGCGGTGCTTGGTCGGCATGAAACTGCTCGACTCGAGCACGATGGCCCGCAGCTCGTCGGCCGACATCCGCTGGTCGCGGCCCTTCTTCGTGTTGATGCGCAGCACCCACAGCACGCCGTTTGCGAGTGCGTTGACGAACCAGACGACCGGCTTGAACACGCGCATCAGCGGCGCGATCACGAGGCTCGCGGGCAGTGCGATGCGTTCGGGGAACGTCGCGCCGACGATCTTCGGCGCGATTTCGGCGAACACGATGATCAGGAACGCGACGATGCCGGTCGCGATCGACAGCGCGAGATTGTTGCGGCCGAACGTATGGAGCGCGAGCGACGTCGTCAGGACCGGGATGATCGTGTTGAACAGGTTGTTGCCGATCAGGATCACGCTGAGCAGCAGGTCAGTGCGTGTCAGCAGCCCCTGCGTGGTTTTCGCGCCGAGCGCGCCCTGGCCGGCGAGATGCTTCAGCCGATGGCGATTGAGCGCCATCATCGCGGTCTCGGAAATGGAAAAGAAGCTGGAACAGAGGAGAAGCAGGAAGACGGCGCCGATTTGCGCCCATAAGGGAATTTGGTCCACGCGTTGGAAGGAGCAGTGAAGGACAGGGATGGAGGGAATATAGCAGAGGCCGGCGACCGTGATGTGTCGTGCGCGACACGAGGGGCCCGCGGCGGCCGGACGAAAAAAAACCGTGCACGTGGTGCACGGTTTTTTCAAAATCTGGTCGGGGTGAGAGGATTCGAACCTCCGGCCTCTACGTCCCGAACGTAGCGCTCTACCAGGCTAAGCTACACCCCGATTTGTACTTTTCCGATTTCGCCGTCTTCTTCAAGACCGCTGCGTCGTCAAGCAAGAACATAACTATAACGACGTTTCTTCAAGAAGGGAAGCCCTTGGAGAAAAAATTTTTTCGAGACGGGTGATTTTCCCGTGTCGAACGTGTGTCGCTGCCGTGGCGGCGACACACGACATGCAATCAGGACTGCCGCGACGTCGAGTAAGAGCACAGCGCGAGCAGGCTCTCCTTGTAGATCGAATCGGGGAATGCGGCGATCGCTGCCGCGGCCGCCTGCGCTTCCTGGCGCGCGCATTCGAGCGTGTGATCCAGTGCGCCCGAGCGCGTGATCGCTTCGAAAATCGTGTCGAAGCGAGCGGTGCCGCCCTGTTCGATCGCCTCGCGTGCCAGCGCTGCCTGCTCGGGCGTGCCGCGCTCGATCAGATAGATGAGCGGCAGCGTCGGCTTGCCTTCGCGGAGGTCGTCGCCGGCATTCTTGCCCATTGCCTCGACGGTGCCCGCGTAGTCGAGCCAGTCGTCCATGATCTGGAATGCGGTGCCGATCCGGCGGCCGTATTCGGCGGCGGCGGCCTCGGTCGGCGCATCGGCGCCCGCGAGCACCGCGCCCAGGCGTGCCGATGCCTCGAACAGCTTGGCCGTCTTGTAGCGGATCACCTGCATGTAGCGCGTTTCGTCGACGTCCGCGTCGTGCATGTTGAGGAGCTGCAGCACCTCGCCTTCGGAAATGATCGTCGTCGCTTCGGACAGGATCTCCATCACGCGCATCTTGCCGACGCCGACCATCATTTCGAACGAGCGCGAATAGAGGTAGTCGCCTACCAGCACGCTCGCCGCGTTGCCGAACAGTGCATTGGCGGTCTGGCGGCCGCGGCGCAGCTCGGATTCGTCGACGACGTCGTCGTGCAGCAGCGTGGCCGTGTGGATGAACTCGACGACGGCGGCCAGCACGTGCCGCTGGTGCGACGTCTCGCCGAGTGCACCGGCGACGAGCAGCAGCAACGCCGGGCGCAGCCGCTTGCCGCCCGCGCCGATGATGTACTCGGCGATCTGGTTGATCAACAGTACGTCGGACGCGAGGCTTTGCCGGATAACGCGATTCACCTGCTCCATGTCGCTGGTGATCGGAGCGAGCAGGTGGGCGGCGCTGAGGGTGGGGGAGGCGGTGGACGACGACATGATGATGGAATTGGGTGATGCCGCGGATTATAAGTCGAATCCGAGATATCCCGGTCTGTCACACGTGCCGCAGCCGCGAATTTGGCCGTTCGGCCGAGGCCCGCGCGCGGCAATCGTCGATCTGTTTTGACTTCGGTGCTAACCCCATGTATAATCACGTGTTTTCCGCGCGTGGTGTGCGGAAAAATTGGATCCAGAGTGAGGTTCTCAATGTACGCGGTCATAAAAACCGGCGGCAAGCAGTACAAGGTTGCCGTTGGCGAAAAACTCAAAGTAGAACAGATACCGGCTGACATTGACGCTGAAATCACGCTCGACCAGGTTCTCGCAGTGGGCGAAGGCGAATCGATTAAGTTCGGTACGCCGCTGGTCAGTGGGGCTTCCGTCAAGGCCACCGTTGTGTCGCACGGTCGTCATGCCAAGGTCACCATCTTCAAGATGCGTCGCCGGAAGCACTACCAAAAGCACGGCGGCCACCGCCAGAACTACACTGAGCTGCGCATCGACGCGATCAACGCGTAAGCGCCTCGGTAAAGGAGCAATCAGATGGCACACAAAAAGGCAGGCGGCTCTTCCCGGAACGGCCGCGACTCCGAGTCGAAACGTCTCGGCGTGAAAGTGTACGGCGGCCAGGCAATCAATGCCGGCGGCATCATCGTGCGTCAGCGCGGTACGCGCATGCACGCAGGCGAGAACGTCGGCATGGGCAAGGATCACACCCTGTTCGCGCTGGTCGACGGTCACGTCAAGTTCGCGACGAAAGGCGCGGACAAGAAGCATCTGGTCATCGTCGTCCCGGCGGCTGCCTAAGTTCAGGCACCCACGGGCTTCGTAGCCGAAAGGCCCCGCAGTCTTCGCGGGGCCTTTTTTTATTTGGCCGCCGGGCGCATGCGCGTTCCGGCGACCGTTGCGCAACCGGCGTACGATCGGCCGAACAGCAGATTGTTCAAGCGTGCCGGCGCGCGGCACAATAGCGGAAATACTGGGCGGAGTGACGAATGAAGTTCATTGACGAAGCACGAATCGAAGTCATCGCCGGCGACGGAGGCGATGGCAGTGCGTCGATGCGCCGCGAGAAATTCGTCCCGTTCGGCGGGCCGGACGGCGGCGACGGCGGTCGGGGCGGTAGCGTGTACGCGATCGCCGACCGCAACATCAACACGCTGATCGACTACCGTTACGCGAAGAAGCATCTGGCGCGCAACGGCGAAAACGGGCGAGGCTCAGATTGCTACGGCAAGGGTGGCGACGACGTCACGCTGCGCATGCCGGTCGGCACGATCATCAGCGACATGGATACCGGCGAGTTGATCGCCGACCTGACCGAGCACGACCAGCAGGTGATGCTTGCGCAGGGCGGTGCCGGCGGGCTCGGCAACCTGCATTTCAAGTCGAGCACGAACCGCGCGCCGCGCCAGAAGACGGACGGTAAGCCGGGCGAGCGTCGCATGCTGAAGCTCGAGCTGAAGGTGCTCGCCGATGTCGGCCTGCTCGGCATGCCGAACGCAGGCAAGTCGACGTTCATCTCGTCGGTGTCGAATGCGCGGCCGAAGATCGCCGACTACCCGTTCACGACGCTTGCGCCGAATCTCGGCGTGGTGCGGGTCGGTCCGAGCAAGAGCTTCGTGATCGCCGACATCCCGGGGCTGATCGAGGGTGCCGCCGAAGGCGCGGGCCTCGGCCATCAGTTCCTGCGCCACCTGCAGCGCACCGGCGTGCTGCTGCATCTGGTCGATCTCGCGCCGTTCGACGAAAGCGTCGATCCGGTTGCCGAAGCGACGGCGATCGTCGGCGAGCTGCGCAAATACGACGAGGCGCTCTACGAGAAGCCGCGCTGGCTCGTGCTCAACAAGCTCGACATGGTGCCGGAAGACGTGCGCAAGGCGCGCGTCGCGGATTTCCTCGAGCGCTTCGAGTGGGACGGCCCGGTGTTCGAGATTTCGGCACTGACGGGCCAGGGCTGTGAAGCACTGTGCTACGCGATCTACGACTACCTCTCCGAACATTCGGACGCGCATCGCGCGGCGGAGGCGGAAGATCTCGCGGCGGACGTGCGTTTCCGCGACGCGCCGCCTGCGAAGGGCGAGGCCGCGCCGGGCGACGACGCCTGAGTGGTTCCGGAGCGCGCCGGGCGTGCCGCCCGGCGTCGGCGCTCAATCGCGCCCGGCCGGGCAGGCATCAGATACAGGAGACAGTGCAGGATGCGTTCGATCATCGCGGATTCGAAGCGATTGGTGGTGAAGGTGGGCTCCAGCCTCGTGACCAACGACGGCAAGGGGCTCGATCATGCTGCAATCGGCCGCTGGGCGGCCCAGATCGCCGCGCTGCGCGCCCAGGGCAAGGAAGTCGTGCTCGTCAGCTCGGGCGCGATTGCCGAAGGGATGCAGCGGCTCGGCTGGAGCAAGCGGCCGCGGGAAATCGACGAGTTGCAGGCGGCGGCCGCGGTCGGCCAGATGGGGCTTGCGCAGGTCTACGAGAGCCGTTTCACCGAGCACGACATCCGCACCGCGCAGATCCTGCTGACGCATGCCGACCTGGCGGACCGCGAGCGCTACCTGAATGCGCGATCGACGCTGCTGACGCTGTTGCGGCTCGGCGTCGTGCCGATCATCAACGAGAACGACACGGTCGTCACCGATGAAATCAAGTTCGGCGACAACGACACGCTCGGCGCGCTCGTTGCAAACCTGATCGAAGGCGATGCGCTGATCATCCTGACCGACCAGTCGGGGCTGTTTACGGCCGATCCGCGCAAGGATCCGAACGCGACGCTCGTCGCGGAAGCGAATGCGGGCGCGCCGGAACTCGAGGCGATGGCGGGCGGTGCGGGCTCGAGCCTTGGCCGCGGCGGGATGCTGACGAAGATCCTCGCGGCGAAGCGCGCGGCGCACAGCGGTGCAAATACGGTGATCGCGAGCGGCCGGGAGTCCGACGTGCTCGTGCGTCTGGCGGCCGGCGAGGCGATCGGCACGCAACTGATCGCACGTACCGCGCGGATGGCGGCGCGCAAGCAGTGGATGGCCGATCACCTGCAGGTGCGCGGCCATGTCGTGATCGATGCGGGCGCGGTCGAGAAACTGACGGCCGGCGGCAAGAGCCTGCTGCCGATCGGCGTGATCGACGTACAGGGTGCGTTCGCGCGCGGCGAAGTCATCGCGTGTGTCGGCCCCGACGGGCGCGAAGTGGCGCGAGGGCTCACGAACTACAGCAGCGCGGAGACGAAACTGATTCACCGCAAGCCGAGCGGCGAGATCGAATCCGTGCTCGGCTACATGCTGGAGCCCGAACTGATCCATCGCGACAATCTGGTGCTGGTGTGATCATTCGCCTTGCCGGTTCAGGCCGTCAAATGAAAAAGCCCGCGTGATGCGGGCTTTTTCATGCAGCGGGGCAGAAAGGGCGGCGGGCGCCGCGCGCCATCAGCGCAACTGGCTCATCGCGGTACGGTGAAACCGGATGTTCTCCAGGATCTGCCGGGTCGAGCCTTGCGGCATCTTGTTCGCGCAGAAGTAATCCTGATACAGCGCCGAGTGGTAGGCATTCAGCTCGCCGTTCTCGATGCGCTGCCAATCGTTCTCGACCGTGCGATCCCAGCCGTCGTGGTCCGAATTCAGACCGGCATACTGGCGCCATTCGTAGGTGTCGCAGCGGATGCCCTCGTAGTTCACGTTGCGCGCGCCGGCCGGGCTCGTGACGACGACCGCGTAGCGCACGACGCCGTCGGTGCCGACCGCGAGCGACTTCGCGTCGACGAAGAACTTGAGCGGCGTGTTCTGCGAGACGTTGAACGGCAGCAGGTCGCTCGCCTGCGGCAGCGGCGGCAGCGAGTCGACCGTGTTTTCCTTCCAGGTTCCCTGGCGGTCCAGCAGATACACGAACTCGCTGTCATCCTTGTTGGTCGGCGTCTTCGAATTCGCGCAACCTGCCAGCGTGGCCACCGCGGCAATCGATGCGAGCGCGAGAGCAATCGCTTTCAATATGCATTCCTCGTAAAAAAAGGGCGCGACACCAAGGTCGCGCCCGGTCATGCAGTTCGATTCGTCATTTGCCGACGATCACGCGGGGCGGCATCTCGTCGAGCGTGCTCGCTTCCACTTCGATCTCCGAACAGACTACCGATGCGTCGACAATCGTCAGCGTCTGCTGGGCCTGTGCGCCGATGACGCGCGGATAGCGCGACAGACGCGGCCCACGCGGCTTCTCGGCTCGCTGCGCCGGGCGGCGCAGGAAGCGCGACAGTTCCGTCAGCGCCAACTGATAGACATCCCGCTTGAACTCGATCACCGCATCGAGCGGCACCCAGTACTCGTTCCAGCGCCACGCATCGAACTCCGGGTGGTCGGTCGCGCGCAAGCAAATGTCGCAATCGCGTCCGACCATCCGCAGCAGGAACCAGATCTGCTTCTGGCCGCGGTAATGACCGCGTACTTCGCGTTTGATGAACTTGTCAGGCACCTCATAACGCAACCAGTCGCGAGTGCGGCCGATTATCTTGACGTGTTCCGGATGCAGGCCCGTTTCCTCGTGCAGTTCCCGGTACATCGCCTGCATGGGGGTCTCGCCGTACTTGATCCCACCTTGAGGAAACTGCCAGGAATGCTCGCGGAGCCGCTTGCCCCAAAACACCTCGTTGCGCGCGTTCAAGAGGATGATGCCGACGTTCGGGCGAAAGCCTTCACGATCCAGCATACAACCACCTTCGAATCCTTTAAAATTGCTTTGATTATAAACAGATAACGGGCGCTGCGCACCGTAGCGGAGCGAATCCGCGCGGGGTACACCGGCTGAATTGTCCCTGATTAGTCTGCTACGTCGTCTGCGCCATCGTCGTCCATTGCTGTTCGCCGCGCGCAGCTTTTTCACCTTGAAACTTTTTCGGGCGCCCCGCCTGGGGGCGCCGTTTTTGGAACCGTCCGCATGAAAGCTTCCCGTTTCTTTATCGGCACCCTGAAAGAAGCACCCGCCGACGCAGAGATCGTCAGCCACAAGCTGATGGTGCGCGCCGGCATGATCCGTCGCGTCGCCGGCGGTATCTATAACTACCTGCCAGTCGGCCTGCGTTCGATTCGCAAGGTCGAGGCGATCGTGCGCGAGGAAATGAACCGGGCGGGCGCCATCGAGCTGCTGATGCCGGCCGTGCAACCAGCCGAACTGTGGCAGGAGTCGGGCCGCTGGGAACAGTACGGCCCCGAGCTGCTGCGCTTCAAGGACCGCAAGGACAACGACTTCGTGATCGGGCCGACGCACGAGGAAGTCATCACCGACATCGCGCGCAACCAGATCAAGAGTTACCGGCAGATGCCGGTGAACTTCTACCAGATCCAGACGAAGTTCCGCGACGAGATCCGTCCGCGCTTCGGCGTGATGCGCGGCCGCGAATTCATCATGAAGGACGCGTACTCGTTCGACAAGGATGCGGCCGGCCTGAACGAGTCGTATCGCAAGATGTACGACGCGTACGTGCGCATCTTCACGCGCCTCGGCCTCGAGTTCCGTGCGGTCGCGGCCGACAGCGGCTCGATCGGCGGCAACTTCTCGCACGAATTCCACGTGATCGCCGACACCGGTGAGGACGCGATCGCGTACTGCCCGACGTCCGAGTTCGCGGCGAACGTCGAAGCGGCCGAAGCGCTGCCGCTGAGCGCCGAACGCGCGGCGCCGGCCGAGGCGATGGCGAAGGTCGCGACGCCGGGCAAGGCGAAATGCGAAGCCGTCGCCGAACTGCTGGCCATCCCGCTCGAGCGCACGATCAAGTCGATCGTGCTCGCGACCGACAACGAAGGCGCCGAGCCGACCATCTGGCTCGTGATGCTGCGCGGCGACCACGACCTGAACGAGATCAAGGTGTCGAAGCTGCCGGGCCTGAAGAACCACCGCTTCGCGACCGAGCAGGAAATCGTCGAGTGGTTCGGCACGCCGCCGGGCTATCTCGGCCCGGTCGGCACCAAGAAGCCGGTGAAGGTGATCGCCGATCGCACGGTCGCGAACATGAGCGACTTCGTCGTCGGCGCGAACGAGGTCGACTATCACATCGCCGGCGTGAACTGGGGCCGCGACCTGCCCGAGCCGGACGTCGCCGACGTGCGCAACGTGAAGAAGGGCGACCCGTCGCCGGACGGCAAGGGCGTGATCGACATCTGCCGCGGCATCGAGGTCGGCCACGTGTTCCAGCTCGGCACCAAGTATTCGGAAGCGATGGGCGCGACGTTCCTCGACGAGTCGGGCAAGCCGCAGCCGATGCTGATGGGCTGCTACGGCGTCGGCGTCACGCGTATTCTCGGCGCGGCGATCGAGCAGAACTTCGACGACCGCGGCATCATCTGGCCCGAATCGATCGCGCCGTTCGAAGTCGTGCTGTGCCCGATGGGCTATGACCGCAGCGACATGGTGCGCGAGACCGCCGACAAGCTGTACGCGGAACTCGCCGCGGCCGGCATCGACGTGATCCTCGACGATCGCGGCGAGCGCCCGGGCGTGATGTTCGCCGACTGGGAGCTGATCGGCGTGCCGCACCGTCTCGTGATCGGCGAGCGCGGCCTGAAGGAAGGCAAGATCGAGTATCAGGGCCGCCGCGACGCCGAAGCGACGCTGCTGCCGGCCGACGCGGCTGCGGCGACGGTCGCGGAGAAGATCCGCGCCGCGCTCGCGCGCTAAGCGCACCGACCGGGGAACGCGGTGGAATACACCTTCCTGTCGGCCACCGTGCTCCTGGTGCTGATCACCGATCCGCTCGGCAACATCCCGCTGTTCATTTCGGCCATGCGGGATGTGCCGCGCGAGCGGCGCGTGAAGCTGATCCTGCGTGAAGTGGGGATCGCGTTCGTGATCCTGCTGTTCTTCATGCTGGTCGGCGACCGCTTCCTGCGGATGATGAGCCTCACCGACCTGTCGTTGCGGCTCGGCGGCGGGATCGTGCTGTTCCTGATCGCGCTGCGGATGATCTTCCCGCATCCGGACGGCGCACTTGGCAACGATCCGCGCGCGGGCGGCGAGCCGTTCATCGTGCCGCTCGCGATTCCGGCGCTCGCCGGGCCGTCGGCGCTTGCGACGGTGATGCTGCTGACGTCGCAGGGGCCCGGCAAGATGCTCGAGTGGGTCGGCGCGCTGACGGTCACGATGATCGTCTGCGCGGTGACGCTGGTGCTGGCCGAGCGGATCCAGCAATGGATCGGCGAACGGACCGTCGCGGCGTTCGAGCGGTTGATGGGCCTCGTGCTCGTCGCGATTTCGGTCGAGATGATGCTGGGCGGCATCCGCGCATTCGTGCACCAGCTGTAGGCGGGGTGGCGCGTGCCCACAAAAAAGCGGCGCTCCGGGAAACCGGAGCGCCGCTTCCTATTTATATAGTGCGGAGCGGGGCGCTCAGACGTTCGTGGTCAGCGCACGGATCGTCGGCAGGTTGCGCCAGTAGCCCTTCGCATCCATCCCGCAGCCGAACACGTAGCGATCCGGCACCGCGAAGCCGCAGAAGTCGGGGTGCAGCGGCTTCGCCTTCGCGAGCGTCTTCTCGCACAGCACGGCCGACATGAAGCGCTTCGCGCCCATGTCGAGGATGCGGTCGCGGATCGCGGCCATCGTCTCGCCTTCGTCGAGGATGTCGTCGAGCACGAGCACGATCCGGTCCTTCACCGATTCGCGCGGCGCGACGCGCCAGTGCATTTCCGGGCTGCCCTGCGTCGTGTTGCGGTAGCGGGTCAGGTGGATGTAGTCGAATTCGAGCGGGAAATCGAGATGCGGCAGCAGCATCCCGGTAAACACCGCGGCGCCGCCCATCACCGAGAGAACGAGCGGGAACGCATCGCCGATCTCGGCGCGGATCGCGTCGGCCATCCGGGAGATCGACGCATTGACGGCGTCGGCCGAGACGATCTCTTCGGAGTGGTTGAAAATGTGGAGGGCTTCTTCGCGGTTCATGTGTTCTGGCGGGCAGTCGGTATACAAATAAGAATGAAGCAGAACGGACGGCGCGCGCTACAGCAAAAACCCGCGCGCCGGCCGATGGGCGGAATCAGCGCATGCCGGGCATCATGCCCTTCAGGCCGCGCATCATCTTCTGCATGTTGCCGCCCTTCAGCTTCTTCATCATCGTACGCATCTGGTCGTACTGGTTCAGCATCCGGTTGACTTCCTGCACCGGCACACCCGCGCCGGCTGCAATGCGGCGCTTGCGCGTCGCCTTGATGATCTCGGGTTTCGCGCGCTCGGCGGGCGTCATCGAGCTGATGATGCCTTCCATCCGGCGGATCGACTTCTCGGCCTGACCCATGTCGGCGCCGGCCGCCGCCTGCTGGAACTGCGCCGGAAGTTTATCCATCAGCGACGACAGGCCGCCCATGTTCTTCATCTGCGAGATCTGCGCGCGGAAATCGTTCAGGTCGAAGTCGCCGCCTTTCTTGACCTTGTCGGCGAGCTTCTGCGCGGCCTGTACGTCGACGCCGCGCTGCGCCTCCTCGACGAGGGCGAGGATGTCGCCCATGCCGAGGATCCGGTTTGCCATCCGGTCGGGGTGGAATACCTCGAGACCGTCGAGCTTCTCGGCCACGCCGACGAACTTGATCGGCTTGCCCGTGACGTGACGTACCGACAGCGCGGCGCCGCCGCGCGAATCGCCGTCGAGCTTGGTCAGCACGACGCCGGTGAGCGGCAGCGTGTCGTTGAATGCCTTCGCGGTGTTGACCGCGTCCTGGCCGAGCATCGCGTCGACCACGAACAGCGTTTCGGCCGGCTTCAGCGTGCCGTGCAGCGCGGCGATTTCCTGCATCATCGCCTCGTCGATACCGAGGCGGCCGGCCGTATCGACGATCAGCACGTCATGGTAGTGGCGCTTCGCCCAGTCGACGGCCGCGACCGCGATGTCGACGGGCTTCTGGTCCGGCGTGGACGGGAAGAAGTCGGCGCCGACCTGTTCGCTCACCGTTTTCAGCTGCATGATTGCGGCCGGGCGATACACGTCGCACGACACGGTCAGCACCTTCTTCTTGTACTTCTCGCGCAACAGCTTCGCGAGCTTGCCGGCGGTCGTGGTCTTGCCCGCACCCTGCAGGCCGGCCATCAGGATCACCGCGGGCGGCGTGACCGCGAGGTTCAGCTCGGCGGCCTTGCCTTCGTAGTCGCCGCCGATCACGGCGGTCAGTTCCTTCTGGACCACGCCGACGAGCGCCTGACCCGGCGACAGGCTGCTGATCACTTCTTCGCCGAGCGCCTTTTCCTTGACCTTGGCGATGAATTCGCGGACGACCGGCAGCGAAACGTCGGCCTCCAGCAGCGCGAGACGCACCTCGCGGAGCATCTCCTGCGTGTTCGCCTCGGTAAGCCGGGCCTCGCCGCGCAGCGTCTTGACGACGCGCGCCATCCGTTGAGTGAGATTGTCGAGCATGGGGAGCGATGGACAGTGGGGCCCGAAGGCGCGGCGGAACCGAACAAAGGGAGCCGTCGCGGGAAGGGGGCCTAGTGTAAACTTCGAACATGGATATTGTACTGTATGCCCTCACCGCATTCCTGTACGGCGGCCTTGCCGTCGCAGGCTGGCGCACGCACCGCCAGGGCGCGACGCCGCTCGTCGCGAGCGTGCCGGCCGTGCCGGTTCCCGCGTCCGCCGCGTCCGGGATGAGCGGGGCCGGCCGCGCGCTGCTGTTCGCCGCGCTCGTCGCGCACGGCGTGCTGCTCCATACGACCATCTTCCCGCACGACGCGATGGTGTTCGGCTTCGCGTTCGCGCTGTCCGCGATGTTCTGGCTCGGCGCCGGCATCTACTGGATCGAGAGTTTCTTCTTCCCGCTCGACAGCCTGCGGCTGCTCGTGCTGCCGCTCGCGTGCGGTGCGTCGCTGCTGCCGCTCGTGTTCGGCGGCGTGCGGGTGCTTCCTTATGCCGCAGCGCCGCTGTTCAAGCTGCACTTCCTGATCGCGAACATCGCGTACGGGCTGTTCGCGATCGCCGCGCTGCACGCGATCCTGATGCTGATGGTCGAGCGGCGCCTGCAGTCGCTGAGGAGCGGCGGACGCGACGGCTCGACGGGCTGGATCGCGAGCTGGCTCGAGACGCTGCCGCCGCTGCTCACGCTCGAGAAGCTGCTGTTCCGCCTGATCGGCGCCGGCTTCGTGCTGCTCACCCTGACGCTCGCGTCGGGCATCCTGTTCAGCGAGCAGGTCGACGCGCGCGCGCTGCGGCTCGACCACAAGACCGTATTCGCGATCCTGTCGTGGCTGATGTTCGGCGGCCTGCTGGTCGCCCGCAAGACGTCAGGCTGGCGTGGCCGCGGTGCCGCGCGCTGGGTGCTCGTGTCGTTCGCCGCGCTGCTGCTCGCGTATGTCGGCAGCCGGTTCGTTTTCGAGGTGCTGCTGCACCGTTCCGTGGTTTGAACGCAGGTTTCCGATGCGACAGATTCTTCTCCTGATCCTTCTCTTCTTCGCGGGTTCGTGGCTCGCGCGCAAGCTGCGCCAGGCGCAGGAGCACGCGCAGGCGCGCACCGGCCGCGGCGCCGGTTACGACGGCGCGCCCGGCACCGGCGGCCCCGGAGCTGCGCGGCCGAACGGCGACGCCGCTCGCTCGCTGCCCGAGCCGATGGTGCGCTGCGCCGAATGCGGCGTGCATGCGCCGAAGGGCGATGCCGTCGTCGCGGGCGGCGAATACTTCTGCAGCACCGAGCACGCGCAGCGCCACGGCGCACGCGCGAGCGGCCACGACGCCCGATGAACGACGCAGCACGACTGTCGGTCGACGCACACGGCTGGGTGCGCGAAGCGCGCCACGCGCCGTCGCCGAATTACGAGGTGCGGCCCGCGGGCGCGGTGCCGACGCTCGTCGTCGTCCACAACATCAGCTTGCCGCCCGGCGAGTTCGGCGGCGACGCGATCGAGGCGCTGTTCCTGAATCGCCTCGACTGCGATGCGCACCCCTATTACCAGAGCCACCTGCGCGGCGTGCGCGTGTCCGCGCATTTCCTGATCCGCCGCAGCGGCGAACTCGTGCAGTTCGTGTCGTGCGACGAGCGCGCGTGGCACGCGGGCTCGTCCGAATTCTTCGGCCGGCCGCGCTGCAACGACTTCTCGATCGGCATCGAGCTCGAGGGCGCGGACGACGTGCCGTTCGACGACGCGCAGTACGCGACGCTCGCCGCACTCTCCCGCGCGCTCGCCGCACGCTACCCGGTCGACGCATTCGCGGGGCACTCGGACGTCGCGCCGGGCCGCAAGACCGACCCGGGCCCGCATTTCGATTGGCAACGCTTCGCGAGCGATGCCGGGTTTTCCGCCGAATACTTTCCTTTCCGTCAGCACTGATCGCGGGGTTTTTTGACCGGAGAAAGTTTTTTCTCCGACCAATGCCTTGTCGTGTCTGCGCGTGAGCGATGTCAAGACCTCCATCGTAAATTATCCGTTTGGACGTCCTCCGAATGTCCACTATACTTGGTGCCAGTTGAGCGGTTCTGCACTAGATATAGTGTGTGTCGCAGGGGAAACCCGAGCGGCACCGGCCGGCGGCCAACGCCGGCGGACAGGGTTCTCAGGGCGGCGCGTCAGGCCGGGCGGTCCGGGCGTCGCGATCAGCGCAGCGAACTTCGACGGGGCAGGGTATACATGACGAAGCACACGACCGGCTCGGTTGTCGCGCATCGACCGAACCGGCTTCCCCGGCGCATCGCTCGCCTCTTACCGCTCGCGCACCGCGTTGCGCAGCGTTCGTTTTAATCCGCGGTTCTCTCCGCACCATCCAACACCAGGAGCTTTGCACATGCAAACCACCGACAACGCGACGTCCCAGTACGAGAGCGCCTCGAGCCGTCCGCTCGGCGGGACCGAACAGGGCGCGAAGGCGCTCGCGCCGCAGGCCACGTTCGCCGACTACAAGGTGATCCGCCGCAACGGCAGCGTCGTATCGTTCGAACCTTCGAAGATCGCGATCGCGGTGACCAAGGCTTTCCTGGCCGTCAACGGCGGGCAGGGCGCGGCATCGGCGCGCGTGCGCGAGCAGGTCGAACAGCTGACGCACAACGTCGTGCGCGCGCTCGTGCGCAGCCGCCCGAACGGCGGTACGTTCCATATCGAAGACATCCAGGACCAGGTCGAACTCGCGCTGATGCGCGGCGGCGAGCACAACGTCGCGCGTGCGTACGTGCTGTATCGCGAGAAGCGTCACCTCGAGCGCCAGCATGCGGGCGAGGAAGCGGCGGCAGCGGGCGGCGAGTCGAGCACCGGCATCAACGTCGTCGACAACGGCGTCACGCGTCCGCTTGACCTGAACGCGCTGCGCGCGCTGATCGTGTCGGCATGCGACGGCCTCGGCGCTGCGGTTAACCCTGACCCGATCGTCGCCGAAACGGTGAAGAACCTGTACGACGGCGTGCCGATGAGCCAGGTCTACGACTCGGCGATCCTCGCAGCGCGCACGATGATCGAGAAGGACCCGGCATACAGCCAGGTCACGGCCCGCATCCTGCTGCACACGATCCGTCGCGAGATCCTCGGTGAGGAAGTCGTCCAGGCCGAGATGCCGGCCCGTTACGCGGAATACTTCCCGCAGTTCCTGAAGCGCGGCGTCGACGCCGGCCTGCTCGACGACAAGCTGCTGCAGTTCGACCTGAAGCGCCTCGGCGAAGCCCTCGACGCGAACCGCGACCTGCAGTTCGGCTACCTCGGCCTGCAGACGCTGTACGACCGCTACTTCCTGCACGTCGACGGCACCCGCATCGAAATGCCGCAGGCATTCTTCATGCGCGTCGCGATGGGCCTGTCGCTGAACGAGATCGACCGCGAGACGCGCGCGATCGAGTTCTACAACGTGCTGTCGAGCTTCGACTTCATGAGCTCGACGCCGACGCTGTTCAACTCGGGTACGCACCGCTCGCAGCTGTCGTCGTGCTACCTGACGACGGTCGCGGACGATCTCGACGGCATCTATGAAGCGCTGAAGGAAAACGCACTGCTGTCGAAGTTCGCCGGCGGCCTCGGCAACGACTGGACGCGCGTGCGTGCACTCGGCTCGCATATCAAGGGCACGAACGGCAAGTCGCAAGGCGTGGTCCCGTTCCTGAAGGTCGTGAACGACACGGCCGTTGCGGTGAACCAGGGCGGCAAGCGCAAGGGCGCGGTCTGCGCGTACCTCGAATCGTGGCACCTCGACATCGAGGAATTCCTCGAGCTGCGCAAGAACACCGGCGACGACCGCCGCCGTACGCACGACATGAACACGGCGAACTGGATTCCCGACCTGTTCATGAAGCGCGTGATGGAAGGCGCCGACTGGACGCTGTTCTCGCCGTCGACCTGCCCGGACCTGCACGACAAGTTCGGCGCCGATTTCGAGAAGGCTTACACGGCTTACGAAGAGAAGGTCGCGCGCGGCGAGATCAAGCTGTTCAAGAAGATCCCGGCGCAGCAACTCTGGCGCAAGATGCTCGGCATGCTGTTCGAGACGGGCCACCCGTGGATCACGTTCAAGGATCCGTGCAACGTGCGCTCGCCGCAGCAGCACGTCGGCGTCGTCCACTCGTCGAACCTGTGCACGGAAATCACGCTGAACACGAGCGACACCGAAATCGCGGTGTGCAACCTCGGCTCGGTGAACCTCGTCGCCCACCTGGTGAAGCAGGCCGACGGCAGCTATGCGCTCGACCACGAGAAGCTGAAGCGCACGATCAGCGTCGCGATGCGCATGCTCGACAACGTGATCGACATCAACTACTACGCGGTGCCGAAGGCGCGTAACTCGAACCTGAAGCACCGTCCGGTCGGCATGGGCATCATGGGCTTCCAGGACTGCCTGCACCTGCTGCGCACGCCGTACGCGTCGGAAGCGGCGGTCGAGTTCGCCGATCGTTCGATGGAAGCGGTCTGCTACTACGCGTACTACGCGTCGACCGAGCTGGCCGAAGAGCGCGGCCGCTACTCGAGCTACCGCGGCTCGCTGTGGGATCGCGGCATCCTCCCGCAGGACACGCTGAAGCTGCTGACGGAAGCGCGCGGCGGCTACGTCGAGGTCGACACGTCGGAGTCGCTCGACTGGACGTCGCTGCGTTCGCGGATCGCCGCACACGGCATGCGCAACTCGAACTGCGTCGCGATCGCGCCGACGGCGACGATCTCGAACATCATCGGCGTGTCGGCCTGTATCGAGCCGACCTTCCAGAACCTGTACGTGAAGTCGAACCTGTCGGGCGAATTCACGGTGGTCAACGAGTACCTCGTCCGCGACCTGAAGGAACGCGGCCTGTGGGACGAAGTGATGGTCGCCGACCTGAAGTACTTCGACGGCATGCTGTCGCGCATCGACCGCATCCCGGCCGACCTGCGCGCGATCTACGCGACCGCGTTCGAAGTCGACCCGACGTGGCTGGTCGAAGCGGCATCGCGTCGCCAGAAGTGGATCGACCAGGCGCAGTCGCTGAACATCTACATGGGCGGCGCGTCGGGCAAGAAGCTCGACGAGGTCTACAAGCTCGCATGGTTGCGCGGCCTGAAGACGACCTACTACCTCCGCACGATGGCGGCGACGCACGTCGAGAAATCGACGGTCGCGCACGGCGCACTGAACGCAGTGCCGACGAGCGGCGGCTCGAGCAGCGGCGGCGCGCAAGGCGCAGCGGGCGGCTTTGGTGCGGCGGGCGGCGATGCGTCGTCGGGCGCGGTCAACGCAGCGCCGGCGCTCGCGCCGGTCGAGGCGGATGGTCCGGTGTGCACGATGCGTCCGGGCGATCCTGGCTTCGACGAATGCGAAGCGTGCCAGTAACGCAGTGCGCCTGACCTGAGAAGCAGGCAAGGGCGGCGCACACGACGACCGATCGAGGTTGAAGTGTGCGCCGCTCTCAACTAAAAAAATGATAAGGAATCTGTAACGCGGCACCTGCGTTGCAGGCAGTGACAAGCGATCGAAACATCCCCGACGACGTCGTGTTTCGATCAGCGTTCGATGCGTCGAGCGCACCTCGCGATACACGCGCGACTCACATCGCGCGCTGCATGAATGACGATGCGTTGCTCAAAGTGTTGTATCGAGGTCGCAACGCGAATCGAAAAAAGGATTTTTCGTGAGCGAACCCTTTTATCGCTCAGGAAAAGATGGTACAAACCGTTCTAAATTGATGGTGAGAATTTATGCTCAACTGGGATGACGAGAAGACTGCCGTAACCCCCGCGAGCGGAGCGCAGCAAAACGCAATGCGCACCTCCGCCGGGATGGCTGTCGGAATGCAGGCTGCAACGCCTGCCGCCCATCAGGTCCGTGACATTTTCGAAGGCGATCTTGCGGTGCCGCCGCAAGCATCGGCTGTTCCCGCCGGCGGTTCGGAAGCGCGGGTCAATGTCGCCGACAAGCGCATCATCAACGGCCAGACTGACGTGAATCAGCTGGTGCCGTTCAAGTACAAGTGGGCGTGGGAAAAGTATCTGGCGGGTTGCGCGAACCACTGGATGCCGCAGGAAATCAACATGTCCCGCGACATCGCACTGTGGAAGGACCCGAACGGTCTGACCGAGGACGAGCGCCGCATCGTGAAGCGCAACCTCGGCTTCTTCGTGACGGCCGATTCGCTCGCGGCGAACAACATCGTGCTCGGCACGTACCGCCACATCACGGCGCCCGAGTGCCGGCAGTTCCTGCTGCGCCAGGCGTTCGAGGAAGCGATCCACACGCACGCGTACCAATACATTGTCGAATCGCTCGGTCTCGACGAAGGCGAGATCTTCAACGCGTACCACGAGGTCACGTCGATCCGCGCGAAGGACGAATTCCTGATCCCGTTCATCCACACGCTGACGGATCCGGCCTTCAAGACCGGCACGCTCGAAGCGGACCAGAAGCTGCTGAAGTCGCTGATCGTGTTCGCCTGCATCATGGAAGGCCTGTTCTTCTATGTCGGGTTCACGCAGATCCTTGCGCTCGGCCGCCAGAACAAGATGACGGGTGCTGCAGAGCAATATCAGTACATCCTGCGCGACGAGTCGATGCACTGCAATTTCGGCATCGACCTGATCAACCAGATCAAGCTCGAGAACCCGCATCTCTGGACCGCGGAATTCCGCGCCGAGATCCGCGAGCTGTTCAAGCAGGCTGTCGAACTCGAATACCGCTACGCCGAAGACACGATGCCGCGCGGCGTGCTGGGTTTGAACGCGTCGATGTTCAAGAGCTACCTGCGCTTCATCAGCAACCGCCGTTGCCAGCAGATCGGCCTCGATCCGCTGTACCCGAACGAGGAAAACCCGTTCCCGTGGATGAGCGAGATGATCGACCTGAAGAAGGAACGCAACTTCTTCGAGACGCGTGTGATCGAGTATCAGACGGGCGGTGCGCTGTCCTGGGAATAACCCGCAGCAGCGAACCCGTCACATGATGTGAGCAGCCGGTGGCCTCTCGGCCCCGGCCCAAGGTTTAGGAGCAAGAACGCCTGATGCAAAGCATGCCCGGTGCCTTAACGGCCCAACGACACGACAGGCACTTTGCGAACCCTTCAGTGGGATGGGCAAACTTCCCTCCGGAAAAAGCGGACGGCCGTGTGGCGGTCCGCTTGATCAAGCGATTAGGGGTAGCGGCGCGAGGTGCGCCGGCTACCGACTTGATTTGGCGCGCGAGGCCGGGTGGTCACGCGCGCCATACCGTATTCATTAGCGTAAGCGCGTGGTATCCGCGTACGCCGATGAATAGCCCGCTTCGAAGCGCACGTCCTGAACAGCGTCCGCGGGAAGCGGGTTTTGACGAAGGGTGTAGTTTGAACTGACTCTCATCTGAACCTGAAGGAGAACAACATGGCTACCGCCAAGAAGAAACCGGCTGCTAAGAAAGTTGCTGCCAAGAAGACCGTTGCGAAGAAGGCTGCTGCTCCGGCGAAGAAGGCTGCTGCAGTGAAGAAGGTTGCTGCGAAGAAGGTCGCGGTGAAGAAGGTTGCCGCGAAGAAGGCAGCACCGGCGAAGAAGGCCGCAGCGAAGAAGGTTGCAGCCAAGAAGGTCGCGGTGAAGAAGGTTGCTGCGAAGAAGGCAGCACCGGCGAAGAAGGCCGCAGCGAAGAAGGTTGCAGCCAAGAAAGTCGCAGTGAAGAAGGTTGCTGCGAAGAAGGCCGCACCGGCGAAGAAGGCTGCTGCGAAGAAGGCCGCACCGGCGAAGAAGGCTGCTGCGAAGAAGGCCGCGCCTGCTAAGAAGGCTGCTGCCAAGAAGGCCGCGCCTGCGAAGAAGGCTGCCGCGAAGAAGGCTGCGCCTGCTGCGAAGAAGGCTGCCGCTGCTCCTGCGAAGAAGGCCGCTGCTCCGGCGAAGAAGGCTGCTGCACCGGCCAAGAAGGCTGCAGCTCCGAAGAAGGCCGTCGTGAAGAAGGCTGCGCCGGCAACGACCGCGTCGACAGCATCGGTTGCGCCGGCATCGGGCGTGAAGACCGCGCTCAACCCGGCAGCGGCATGGCCGTTCCCGACCGGCAGCCGTCCGTAATCGAGGCTGACCCGTACCACCCGGACACTCACATGGTGTCCGTGGGTTGAGTAGCGCTACTCAATCAGTCCCGCCATCTGGCTCAGGTGGCGGGATTTTTTTCGTCCGTGTTGTCGATGTGCCTGGGAGCCTGTATGCCGGCTGCCCGTATGCGGGCCGCGGCGAGTACGGACGAAAAAAAACGCATGTGCAGCTTCGCACATGCGTTCGACCGCGGCTTGCGCCGCGAGCTGAGGTACCTGTTAGTGCGTGACGCGCGTGACGCCGCCGCTCGACAGCAGTCGCACCCGTTCGCCGGCGCGGAACGCTTCGCCGCTTGCTGCCTGCGTGATCGAGCGCAGATCGCCGTTGTCGAGGCGCACGGTGATTTCGACACCGTTCGCCGTGCTGAGGTTTTCGCCGACCGCGTTGCCCGCGACCGCACCGACGAGACCGCCCGCGATCGCGGTCAGGATCGATCCCTTGCCGCCGCCGATCGCGCTGCCTGCCACCGCACCGAGTGCGCCGCCGCCGAGCGTGCCGATCGCACTGCCGCCGCCGTCGGACTGGATGCGCACTGCACGGACGCTTTCGACCGTGCCCATGCGAACCGTCTGTTCGCGCTGCGCCTGGCCGACGCTATAGACATCCGCCGAGCCCGGCGCGGTGAAGCAACCGGTGAGCGTCAGCGAGGCCGTCAGCATGGCCGCGAGCGTGAGGGTCTTTTTCGTCAACATCTTTGCTCTCCCACAATATTCATTTGAGACTGTAACCGAAGGCAGTCTCGAAGCGCGCGTCGATCTCGGCGCGCGTCAGTACGTAAGTCTGGGGCCCCTGGTGGGCGATCTTGATCGAGCCCATCAGGCTCGCGAGGCGGCCCGTGGTTGCCCAGTCGAGGCCATGCTCGATGCCGTACAGCAGGCCGCCCCGGAAGGCGTCGCCGCAGCCGGTCGGATCGGCGACGTGCTCGGCCGGTACGACCGGAATCTGCTCCGCACCCTGCTTGTGGCGGATGGTCGCGCCGTGCTCGCCACGCGTAATGACGAGGGCGTCGACCCGGCTGGCGATTTCATCTTCGGACCATCCCGTCTTGTCGCTCACCAGCTTGGCCTCGTAGTCGTTGACCGCTACATAGGTCGCAAGTTCAATGCTGCGGCGCAGCGTCGCACTGTCGAACAGCGGCAGGCCCTGGCCCGGATCGAACACGAACGGCACACCGGCCTTGGCGAGCTCTTCCACGTGCTGCACCATCCCGTCGAAGCCGTCAGGGCCGACGATCGCGAGCGTGATGTCCGGCGCGTCGCCCGCGTGGTTCAGGTGCGACTGCATCATCGCGCCCGGGTGGAACGCCGCGATCTGGTTGTTGTCGAGATCGGTCGTGATCATCGCCTGCGCCGTATAGGTATCGGGCAGCACGCGAACGTGGTCGCGGCGCAGGCCGAGCTGGTCGAGCCGGTCGAGATACGGCTGCGCGTCGAGCGCGCCCACCGTTCCCATCATGCGTGCATCGCCGCCGAGCAGGTGCAGCGCGTACGCGATGTTGCCCGCGCAGCCGCCGAATTCGCGGCGCATCGTCGGCACCAGGAAGCTCAGGTTGATGAGGTGCACCTGGTCGGGCAGGATGTGCTCGCGGAACCGCCCTTCGAAGGTCATGATGGAGTCGTAGGCGATCGAGCCGCAAATCAACGTAGCCAAGGTGTGCGTTCCTGTAGAAATGAGGGACCCTGCGCGACAACGCCGCGCGAAAGGCGCGGCGCGGCAGGGGAAAGCGGAAGAAAGCTTACTTCAGTGCGGCGAGCGCTGCATCGTAGTTCGGCTCGTCCTTGATTTCGCTGACGAGTTCCGAGTGGATCACCTTGTCCTGCGCGTCGAGCACGACGACCGCACGGGCGGTCAGGCCGTTCAGCGGGCCGCTCGTCACGTCGACGCCGTACGCGTTCGCGAATGCGCGGCCGGTGCGGAACGTCGAAGCCGTCACGACGTTCTCGAGGCCTTCGGTCGTGCAGAAGCGCGTCGCGGCGAACGGCAGGTCGGCCGACACGACGACGACAACCGTGTTGTCGAGCGACGATGCGGCTTCGTTGAACTTGCGGGTCGACGTCGCGCAGGTCGGCGTGTCGAGGCTCGGTACGATGTTCAGCACCTTGCGCTTGCCGGCGAAGCTGGCGAGCGACAGGTCGGCGAGATCCTTGCCGACCAGCTTGAAATCGGCGCCTTGCGCGCCGACGGCCGGGAACGTGCCGGCGAGATCGATCGGGTTGCCACCCAGCGTAACTTTGCTCATGTTCGTGCTCCGAATGAGCGCGCCGCTCGGGCGCGCGGGTTGAGACGGGCGCGCATGCGCGCGCCGCGGTGCGTCACGGATAGAAGATCTGGACGCGGAAATTCGAGGCGGGCGTGCCGTTCGTTTCGAGGCGGACGACCATCGTCTGCGTCGTGCCGGGCGGCAACCCGGCGTCGATCGGCGTGCCCGGGCGCACGTAGTCGCGCGGCGCGAGTACGCGGCGCACGGTCACGTGGTTGGCGTCGTCCAGCAGCGTCAGTTCGAGCGACGGGTAGGCGAGCGCGACGCGGTAGCGGTTCGTCAGCGGTACCTTCAGCTCGAGCTCGCGCGGGCCGTCGAGCTGGCGCAGGTCGGTCGCGTCGAGCCGCAGGCCGTCGATCGCGCGCGGCGGCGCGACCGTGCAGCCGAGCGGCGCACAGGCCTGCCGGAACCAGCCCTGCGTGACCGGCCAGTGGATCATCAGCGTTTCGCGTTGCCACCACGCGAGTTGCGCGACGAGCAGCACGGCCAGCACGGCGGCGACGAGGCCGCCGAAAAAGCCGCCGAGCATTCCGCGCCGCTGCGGGGCGCGCGTCTCGCGCGTGACGGCGAAGTGAGGACGATCGTCGTCGGTCAGCGCAGCGGGGAACGGTGCGGCCGGCGCGCTGGCGGCCGCGGCTGGTTTCTCTTCGTGCGGTGCCTTTGCGCCGGTACCGGTGTCGGGTTCGGATCCGGCCGCGGCGAAGGCCGGTGCCGGTGCGAATGCAAAACGCGGTTCGCGCGGTGCGCGTTCGTCGTCCGGCACGGCGAAGTGCGCGGTGCCGACGGGTTCGGCGGCATCGTGAGCGGTATCTGCGTCCGACGGACGGTGTGCGACGAAGCGTGGCTCACGCGGGTCGCGCTCGACGGGCGCGGCCGATGGTTCGGTATCCCGCGGCGTTTGCGTCTGCAGCGATTCGGCTGGTTGCGCGACGGCAGCGAAAGTGCCCAGCTCGGCCGGGGAGGGGGCGAACGGCGCGGGCGCACCCGACAAGTGAACGACGCCGGAGTCGGTGGACGGAAGGGCGAGCGGAATCAGCGGCTCGGTGCGCACGGTCTGCACGTTGTGTTGCAGCGACGGGTCGACGCCGGCGTCGAGCCACGGCGCCCACATGTCCCAGCCTTCCGGCTTGTAATCGGTGTCGGAAGATGCCCCGGCCGGCGCATCGGTAGTGAACAGCCGGGCCGGCGGGGCCGGATGGCGCGCGTTGCCTTCGTCCGGCGCGGCAGCCGGTTCGGTCAGGGCCGGCTCGGGCTGTTGCGCGTGCTCGGGAACGAGCGACTCGGATGCGTTGAAGACTTCGTGGCAATGCCCGCAGCGCACGAGCCCTTGATGCAGCGAGAGCTGTTCCTGCTGCAGCCGGAAGACGGTTTCGCAATGAGGGCAGCGCGTCGCAAGAAGCATGTCGAGCCGGGCGGCCTGCTGGCCAGAGTGAAGGACAGCGCTATTCTAATGGCTTTCGCGCCGGGTTCCGGCGAGGCATACCCAACCTTCGTGTTCACGCCAGACCGAGATGTCGACGTAGCGCGCGTAGACGGCCGCGACTTCGTCCGCCTGGCGCGCGAGCACGCCCGACAGCGCGATGCGCCCGCCCGGCTTGACCTTCGATGCGAGCATCGACGCCATCAGCTTCAGCGGATTCGACAGGATGTTCGCGACGACGATGTCGAATTCGCCGTCCGGGCACGCATCGGGCAGCCCGTACGTGACTTCCGCACGGTTGCGTTCGCTGTTCTGCCGTGCCGATTCGACGGCTTGCGGATCGATGTCGATGCCGATGACGGGGTTCGCCCCGCATTTCTTCGCGAGGATCGCGAGAATGCCCGAGCCGCAACCGTAGTCGAGCACCGATTGGCCGGGTTTCACCGACTGCTCGAGCCATTCCATGCACAGGCGGGTGGTCGGATGGCTGCCGGTGCCGAACGCGAGGCCCGGATCGAGTTCGAGGACGAGCGCATCGGGATCGGGCGCATCGTGCCACGACGGCACGACCCAGATCCGCTCGCCGATCGGGATCGGCTCGAACTGCGATTGCGTGAGTCGCACCCAGTCCTGTTCCTCGACTTCGCGGACGACGAACGTCGGCGTTTCAGCGATGCCGATCTCGTTGGCAGCCGCGGCGAGCAGCACGGCCGGCTCATGCTCGGCCGCGAGCAGCGCGACCACGCGCGAGTGCTGCCACGCGGTGCGGTCGGGCACGAGGCCCGGCTCGCCGAAGAGCGGCTGTTCGTCGGGCGTGTCGGCGTCGGCGTCTTCCACGGACACCGACAGCGCGCCGAGTTCGAGCAGCGCGTCGGACAGTGCCTCCGCGTGCTCACGGGCCAGTTCGACGACGAGTTCGCGATAGCTCATGCTTACGCTTCTTCCGGTGCGACCTGCTGCTTCTGGGCGAGCCGGTTTTCGAGGTAGTGGATGCTGGTGCCGCCTTCGACGAACTTCGAATCGATCATCAGCTCGCGGTGCAGCGGGATGTTGGTCTGGATGCCTTCGACGACCATTTCGGACAGCGCGATGCGCATCCGGCTGATCGCCTGCTCGCGCGTCGCGCCGTAGGTGATCAGCTTGCCGATCATCGAATCATAGTTCGGCGGCACGAAATAGCCATTGTATGCGTGCGAATCGACGCGCACGCCGGGGCCGCCCGGCGTATGCCACGACGTGATCCGGCCCGGCGACGGCGTGAACTTGAACGGATCTTCGGCGTTGATCCGGCACTCGATCGCATGTCCGCGGAACTGGATGTCGCGCTGGCGCAGCGTGAGCTTCTCGCCGGCCGCGATGCGGATCTGTTCCTGCACGATGTCGACGCCCGTGATCAGCTCCGAAACCGGATGCTCGACCTGCACGCGCGTGTTCATCTCGATGAAGTAGAACTCGCCGTTTTCGTACAGGAATTCGAACGTGCCCGCGCCGAGATAGCCCATCTTCTTGCAGGCGTCCGCGCAGCGGTCGCCGATGCGGTCGATCAGGCGGCGCGGAATGCCGGGCGCCGGCGCTTCCTCGATCACCTTCTGGTGGCGGCGCTGCATCGAGCAATCGCGTTCGCCGAGCCAGATCGCGTTCTTGTACGCGTCGGACAGCACCTGGATTTCGATGTGGCGCGGGTTCTCGAGGAACTTCTCCATGTACACCTGCGGGTTGCCGAACGCACGGCCGGCTTCCTCGCGGGTCATGTTGACCGCGTTGACGAGCGCGGCCTCGGTGTGCACGACGCGCATCCCGCGCCCGCCACCGCCGCCCGCCGCCTTGATGATGACCGGATAGCCGATCGCGCGCGCAATCTTGACGATCTCTTTCGGATCGTCCGGCAACGCGCCTTCCGAGCCCGGCACGCACGGCACGCCGGTCTTGATCATCGTCTGCTTCGCGGTGACCTTGTCACCCATCATGCGGATCGTTTCCGGGCGCGGGCCGATGAACGTGAAGCCCGACTGCTCGACGCGTTCCGCGAAATCGGCGTTCTCCGACAGGAAGCCGTAGCCGGGGTGGATCGCTTCGGCGTCGGTGACTTCCGCGGCGCTGATCAGCGCCGGCATGTTCAGGTAGCTCAGGTTCGACGGGGCCGGGCCGATACAGACGGCTTCGTCCGCGAGGCGCACGTACTTGGCTTCCTTGTCGGCTTCCGAGTAGACGACCACCGTCTTGACGCCGAGCTCGCGGCACGCACGCTGGATGCGCAGCGCGATTTCACCGCGGTTGGCAATGAGGATTTTTTCAAACATAGCGAGTATTCGTCTCTTCGAGGGGCGCGCGAACGGCGCCTGGCGAGCATCGGCGGAGCGCGGCCCGCAGGCCGCGCGGCGGACTTAGCCGATCACGAAAAGCGGCTGGCCGTATTCGACGGCCTGGCCGTTCTCGACGAGGATTTCCTTGATCACGCCGGCCTTGTCCGACTCGATCTCGTTGAGCAGCTTCATCGCTTCGATGATGCAGATCGTCTGGCCTTCCTTGACCGTGTCGCCCACCTGGACGAACGGGTCCGCGCCCGGCGACGGCGCGCGATAGAACGTGCCGACCATCGGCGACGTCACGACGTGGCCCTGCGGGGCAGCCGGTGCGGCAGCGCCGCCAGCGGCCGGCGCGGCAGCGCCTTCGGTCGGCAGCGCGACCGACGGAGCGGGCGCGCTAACTTGCGGGGCATACCCAGCCGTCGGCTGCACGTAGACCGGCGGCGCGTTCTTGACGATGCGCACCTTGCCTTCGCCTTCCGTCACTTCCAGCTCGGAGATGCCGGATTCGGAAACGAGGTCGATCAGAGTTTTCAGCTTACGAAGATCCATCGGGAATTCCCCTTTCAATACGTGAAAGCGCCGGTTAAGGGCCGGCGCTGAATCTAGATCGCGAATTCAGCCGCGCGACGTGCCTTGCAGCTTGTCCAGCGCGTACTCGAGCGCGTACAGATAACCTTTCCAGCCGAGCCCGCAGATCACGCCTTCGGCCTGGTCGGAAAAGTAGGAGTGGTGCCTGAACGCTTCGCGGCGATGCACGTTCGACAGGTGAACCTCGACGAACGGGATGCCAACGCCGGCGATCGCGTCCCGGATCGCGACGCTCGTGTGCGTATACGCGGCCGGATTGATCAGGATGAAATCGGTCTGTTCCTCCCGCGCGGCCTGGATGCGGTCGACCAGCGCGCCTTCATGGTTGCTCTGGAACGACGACAGTTCGGCGCCGGCTTCCCGGGCGCGCGCGGCAAGCGCCTGATCGATCTGTGCGAGCGTGACGCGGCCGTACACCTCCGGTTCCCGGGTGCCGAGAAGGTTCAGGTTGGGGCCGTGCAGCACCAGCAATCGTGTCATGGTCGCTTCTATTTCTGCGGAATTGCGCGAACTTTAGCGCTATTTAGAGAAATTTGTCTAGTTTTGCCGAACGGCCGAGCGCGCGGGACCTGCAAGAATTACCGGCGCGCATGCAAAGTATCGGCGAATTCACGCGAAATTGCGGCGATCGACGGGCAAATCGCCGACAACGTCCGGGCTGCCGTTCGGACAGGTTACAGCGCGTCGAGCGTCTTTTTCAGCTCGGCCGGCTGGATTTGTCCCAATTTTGTCTCGCGAATCTTGCCGGTTTGGTCGATGACGACCGTAAACGGCAACGCGCCGGCGGTATTCCCGAAATTGCGGGCCAGATCGGCGCCCGCGTAACCGCTGACGAAGACGGGATAGTCGACCTTCACCTTCTGCAGAAAGTTCTTCACGTTCTGTTCGGAATCGACGCCGATCCCGATGAAACGGATGCCCTTCTGTTTGTATTGGTGCGACAGCGCCACGAGCTCCGGCATCTCCTCGACGCACGGGCCGCACCATGACGCCCAGAAATTGACGACGACCTTCTGGCCCTTGAAGGCGGACAGCGTGGCCGGCTTGCCGTCGACACCCGTCAGGGAGGCCGCCCACAACTGTTCGACCGGGCTGCCCTGTGCGGCGGGCGCGGCGACGGCGACCCCGTCATCGGCGGTGCCGCGGAACCAATGGCCGGCGGCGAGCCCGCCGGCAACGGCGGCGGCCGCGACGACCGCGAGCGCCAACATGCGTTTCATCATCATCGTTGAATCATTCCGGTTCGGAAGGGGCCTTGCCTGCTTCGACGAGCGCGCGCAGCGCGGCGGCATCCGCACGGGCGACCCGGCCGCGCGCGTCGGCCTTGACCGCGCCGCGCAGGTCGTCGCTCGCATAGAGCGCGAGATGGATGCCGATCGCATCCACGTCGCGCCGCGGGCGCCACAGGAAACTGAGCGTCTCGACGTCGGCGCGGCCCGCGAAATGCCGCGTCTCGGACACGTCGTACTGGACGTTCTGGTTCAGCAGGTAGATCGCGACGTCCTTCGGGTTGTCGGTGAATGCCTGCAAATGGATATCCGAATGCGCGTTCGCGGTGCCGTTCAGCACGGCACCCGTCACATAAGGATGGAACTCGGCGAGCCGGCGCATCCAGTCGAGCGCGACTTCGCGCAGGCGGCGCAGTTCGTCCGGCTGCGTGTCGCTCTGGAACAGCGCGAGATATTCGCGCAGTTCTTCCTCGATCTGGTCGTTATCCGGCAGCCATTCGCCTGCAACGCGCGAGTCGCCCAGCAACTGGCGCGCGGCCTTGCGTTTTGCGCCGGCATAGTCGAGGCCGTCCTCCGCGATCAGGCGGGCGGCGGACTGGGCAATTTCCTCGCGGAGGCGCCGCGGGTCGACAAGAGGTTTGCGAGACATGATCCGGCAATCATACTCGATCGCCGCGGCGCCCGAGCGCGGGTGCGGCGGCCTGCCGCCCGGCGTGCCGGCGCCGCTCGCGCGCATCGTTCGGGCCGCCGGGCACGGCAGGCCGTCAGTTACAATAGTGCTCTTTGTGTCGCGGCAAAAGCCGTTGGCCGGGCGCCGGCCGCGCGGCCCGTCCGGCGCGCCGCACACACATCTTTTCCGAATCGACGGCGCCCGGCGGCGCGAAAGCATTCATCTATGCACATCCACATTCTTGGCATCTGCGGCACCTTCATGGGCGGTCTCGCCGTACTCGCGCGCGAGGCGGGCCACACGGTGACGGGTTGCGACGCGGGCGTCTATCCGCCGATGAGCACGCAGCTCGAGGCGCAGGGCATCACGCTGATCGAGGGCTACGGCGCCGAGCAGATCGACCTGAAACCGGATCTGTTCGTGATCGGCAACGTCGTCACGCGCGGCAATCCGCTAATGGAGGCGATCCTCGATCGCGGCCTGCCTTATGTATCCGGCCCGCAATGGCTCGGCGAGCACGTGCTGGCCGGCAAGTGGGTGCTCGCGGTCGCAGGCACGCACGGCAAGACGACCACGTCGTCGATGCTCGCGTGGCTGCTGGAAGACTCCGGTCTGAACCCGGGCTTCCTGATCGGCGGTGTGCCGCTGAACTTCGGCGTGTCGGCGCGGCTCACCGATTCGAGCTTCTTCGTGATCGAGGCCGACGAATACGATACGGCGTTCTTCGACAAGCGCTCGAAGTTCGTCCACTACCGGCCGCGCACCGCGGTGCTGAACAACCTTGAGTTCGATCACGCCGACATCTTCCCCGATCTCGCCGCGATCGAGACGCAATTCCACCATCTCGTGCGTACCGTGCCCGGCGTCGGCAGAATCGTCACGAACGGCCGTTCCGACGCGCTCGAGCGCGTGCTGGCGCGCGGCTGCTGGAGCGAGGTCGAGCGGTTCGGCGTCGACGGCGGCTGGCAGGCGCTGCCGGCCGAGGACGGCGTGCCGGTCGACGAGCGCTTCGCGGTGTATTCGCACGCGGAACGCGTCGGCGAAGTCGCATGGCAGGTGCAGGGCGATCACAACCGGATGAACGCGCTCGCGGCGATCGCGGCCGCGCGCCACGTCGGCGTGCCGCCCGCGCAGGCCGCCGCGTCCCTCGCGTCGTTCCGCAACGTGAAGCGCCGCATGGAAGTGCGCGGCAGCGTGGACGGCGTGACCGTCTACGACGACTTCGCGCACCATCCGACCGCGATCGAAACCACGATCGCCGGCCTTCGTGCACGCATCGGCCGTCAGAATTCCCGCATTCTCGCCGTGCTCGAGCCGCGCTCGAACACGATGAAGCTCGGCGTGATGAAGTCGCAATTGCCGGCGAGCCTGGCCGACGCCGATCTCGTGTTCGGTTACGGCGCGCCGGCCGGGCGCGACGCGCTCGGCTGGAATCTGGCCGAGGCGCTGGCGCCGCTCGGCGACCGCGCGCACGCGTTCGACGACCTGCACCTGCTGGTGAAGTCCGTCGTCGCAGCCGCCCGCCCGGGCGACCACGTGCTCGTGATGAGCAACGGCGGCTTCGGCGGCGTCCATCAGAAGCTGCTCGATGCGCTCGGGAGCCGCTCGTGATCCTGTATCTGCACGGCTTCCGGTCGTCGCCGGAATCGCAGAAGTCGCGCCAGCTCGCCGCGCGCATGGCCGAGCTCGGCCGCAGCGGTGAGTGGCGGTGCCCGTCGCTGTCGGTGTCGCCGCTCGAAGCGATCGCGGTCGCGGAAGCCGAGGTGGCCGGCGCGCGCGACGTGACCGTCATCGGCAGCTCGCTCGGCGGCTATTACGCGACCTGGCTGGCCGAAAAACACGGCTGGAAGGCCGTGCTGCTGAATCCGGCCATCGTGCCGCAGCGCGATCTCGAGCAGCACCTGGGCGAACAGCCGCTGTGGCACGGCGGCGGCACGATCGTCGTCGAGCGCCATCACCTGCATGAGCTCGACGCGCTGCGCGTGCCGGCAATCACGCGTGCCGAACGCTACTATCTGTTCGCGGCGACCGGTGACGAAGTGCTCGATTACCGCGAGATGCTCGCGCACTACCCGGGCGCGAAGACGCGCGTGATCGAAGGCAGCGATCACGGGATCAGCGAATTTGCCGACTATGTCGACGACGTTCTCGCGTTTTGCGACGGAAAGACGTCTTAATCCGGCCACGTGCCGATCGAATTCCCATCATCATGCGGCGCCGCGGACGCGGCGCCCGGCAGTCTGAACGAGAGTACTGAGTGAACGTTTTCTTCGAGGAATCGGGCAGTTTCAAGGCGGGCAGCGTGCTGTCGCGCCAGGGCGACGCATTTCAGGTCGAGTTGCCCGGCGGGCGGCGGGCCAAGGTGCGCGCGAAAGACGTGCTGATCGAATTCGACAAGCCGGCCGCGGGCGAACTGATGCAGGAAGCCGACACGGCCGCGCAGCAGATCGACCTGGATTTCCTGTGGGAATGCGCGCCGACCGACGAGTTCGCGTATACGGCGCTGGCCGCGGAATACTTCGGCGCGACGTACGGCCCGGTGGAGCGTGCGGCGCTGGTGTTGCGACTGCACGGCTCGCCCGTCTACTTCCGCCGCAAGGGGCGCGGCCAGTACCAGCGCGCGCCGGAAGAGCAGCTCAAGATGGCGCTCGCGTCGCTCGAGCGCAAGCGCCAGCAGGCGCTCGTCCAGGCGCAGTACGAAGAGGAACTGAAGGCCGGCAAGCTGCCGGAAGCGTTCGCGGGCAAGGTGCTCGGGCTGCTGACGCGGCCGGACAAGAACGCGATCGAATACAAGGCGATGGAAGCGGCGGCCGGTGCGCGCGGCGTGTCGCCGGCGCGGCTGATGCTCGACTGCGGCGGCATCGCGTCGCCGCGCGCGCTGCACGAGGCGCGCTTCCTCGCGGAGTTCTTCCCGCACGGCACGGGCTTCCCGGCCGTCACGGTCGGCCCGCTGCCGGACGACCTGCCGCGCGCGGACGTCGAGGCGTTCTCGATCGACGACATCACGACGACCGAAATCGACGACGCATTCTCGGTCGAGCATCTCTCCGACGGCCGCGTGCGCATCGGTGTGCACATCGCGGCGCCGGCGCTCGGCATCGTGCGAGGCGACGCGATCGACGCGATCGCGCGCACGCGCCTGTCGACCGTCTACATGCCGGGCGACAAGATCACGATGCTGCCGGACGACGTCGTCGACGTGTTCACGCTGAAAGAGGGCGACTACCGCCCGGCACTGTCGCTGTACATCATCGTCAACCGCGAAACGCAGGAGATCGTCGCGAACGAGACGCGCGCCGAGCTCGTGTTCGTGAAGAACAACCTGCGGCACAACAACCTCGACGAGCTCGTCAACGAAGAGACGCTCGCGGCCGGCACCGGCGACTACCCGCACAAGGACGACATCGCCGTGCTGTGGCCGCTCGCGCAGGCGCTGTTCGAGAAGCGCCAGGTCGCGCGCGCGGGTTACGGCCTGAAGCGCGAGGTGCAGCGCAACACCGACTACAACTTCTACGTCGAAGGCGAGCACGTGACGATCACGCCGCGCCGCCGCGGCTCGCCGCTCGACCTGATCGTGTCGGAGCTCGCGATCCTCGCGAACTCGACCTGGGGCGCGTTCCTGCACGATCACACGGTGCCGGGCATCTATCGCTCGCAGCGCGGCTTCGGCGCACCGGGCCCGAAGCGCACGCGGATGCAGACGACGGCCGCGCCGCACGAAGGTCTCGGCGTCGCGCAGTACGCCTGGAGCACGTCGCCGCTGCGCCGCTACGTCGACCTCGTGAACCAGTGGCAGCTGCTCGCGTGCGTGCAGCACGGCGTCACCGCGAAGCTCGCCGCACCGTTCAAGCCGAAGGACGCCGACCTGTACGCGGTCGTGCAGGGCTTCGACGACACGTATACGGCCTACGCCGACTACCAGCGCCGGATGGAGTACTTCTGGTGCCTGCGCTGGCTCGCGCAGGAGCAGAAGAAGCAGGTCGTCGCGAGCGTGGTGAAGGGCGATCTCGTACGCCTCGAGGAAATTCCGCTGCTGCTGCACGTGCCGGGGCTCGGCGTGCATGCGCGCGGCACGCGCGTGCTGCTCGACGTGATGTCGCTCGACGAGCTGACGATCGAGGCATCGGTGCGGTTGCTGAACGTGCTCGATGCGCCGACCGTGACGAGCGGCGACGCGGCCGACGAAGAGGATGACGCCGAAGGCGGCGACGACACGCTGATCGACGCCGAAGACGCGACGGCCGAAACCGAGGCGGAAGCGCTGGCGGAGGCGGACGGCGCAGCAGCCGGCGAAGGTGGTGAAGGCGGCGAAGCCACGGGCGGCAACGCCGAAGAAGAGGGGCGCGCATCATGACCGCAGCTGCGTCGACGAGCGGCGCCGACCGCTATGTCGTGTTCGGCAACCCGGTGGCGCACAGCAAGTCGCCGTTCATCCACGCGCAGTTCGCCGCGCAGACGGGCGAGCCGGTCGAATACACGCACCGGCTCGCGCCGGTCGACGGTTTCGACGCTGCCGTGCGGGCATTCGTCGCCGAAGGCGGTCGCGGCGCGAACGTGACGGTGCCGTTCAAGCTCGAGGCGCATGCGCTTGCCGACACGCTGTCGCCGCGCGCGGCGGCGGCGGGCGCGGTGAATACGCTGCGCATCGACGCCGACGGCCGTATCCATGGCGACAACACCGACGGCGTCGGCCTCGTGCGCGACATCGAAGCGAATCTCGGCGTGTCGCTGGCGGGCGCGCGCATCCTGCTGCTCGGCGCGGGCGGCGCGGCGCGCGGTGTCGTGCTGCCGCTGCTCGACCGCGCGCCGCTGTCGATCACGATCGTGAACCGCACCGCGAGCAAGGCCGAGGCGCTCGTCGGCCAGTTCATGCAGGCCGCCCACGATGCGGGCTGCACGCTCGCGGGCGGCGGCCCGGACGTCGTGCGCGCGGAGCCATATGACGTGGTGATCAACGCGACGGCCGGCAGCCTCGATGCCGCGCTGCCGGAGTGCGACGCGGCCGCGTTCGGCGCGGGCACGCTCGCGTACGACATGATGTACGGCGCGCAGCCGACGGTGTTCATGCAGCATGCGGCGTCGCTCGGCGCGCGCACCGCCGACGGGCTCGGGATGCTCGTCGAGCAGGCGGCCGAATCGTTCTTCATCTGGCGCGGCGTGCGTCCGGACGGCGCACCGGTGCTGGCCGCGCTGCGCCAGGCGCTCGCGGCGAGCTGAACGGGGCGCGGCACGTGGTGGCGGTGAGCGGCACGCGGCACACGCGGACGGTGAGCCCGACGCGCTGGATCGTCTATGCGGGATCGGTGTTCGCGGGTGCGTGGCTCGCGACGCAACTGTTCTATCTCGTACAGATCGCGCTGTGGTCGTTCGTGAACCCGGGCTCGACCGCGTTCATGCGCACCGACGCGTGGTGGCTGTCGCGCGACAAGTCGCCCGCGCAGATCCAGCACCAGTGGGTGCCTTACGACCAGATCTCGCGCAACCTGAAGCGCGCGCTGATCGCGTCGGAAGACTCGACCTTCGCGACCAACAACGGCTACGACGTCGACGCGATCCTGCAGGCGTGGGAGAAGAACAAGGCGCGCGGCCGGATCGTCGCGGGCGGCTCGACGATCACGCAGCAGCTCGCGCGCAACCTGTTCCTGTCGCGCGAGAAGAGCTACATCCGCAAGGGGCAGGAGCTCATCATCACGTGGATGCTCGAAACGGTGCTCGACAAGGAGCGGATCTTCGAGATCTACCTGAATTCCGTCGAGTGGGGACGCGGCGTGTACGGTGCCGAGGCGGCCGCACGCTATTACTACCGGATTCCCGCGAGCCGGCTCGGCGCGTGGCAGTCGGCGCGCCTCGCGGTGATGCTGCCGAAGCCGCGCTGGTTCGACGCGCACCGCGGCTCGGCCTACCAGGCGCAGCGCGCGGCAGTCATCGCCCGCCGGATGGGCGCGGCCGAACTGCCGCAATCGGAGTGAACGGCGCGAGTGCGCCGTCACATTGACCGTTTCGACGCCCGTGCGCTGCACGCGGGTCGCTCGCGAGCCGTTTGTGCGCTGCAGCGCACGCGCGTCACGCGCATTTCGGGTCACATCCATTAGACGAATCCGTCTATTTCGCTTTGCTGAGCAATGCTCGCGATCACGCGCGTTTGTTGGCTGATATGGCACGAAATCCTGGAATTTTTAGTATTCCCGGGTAAACGCGAAAGTCCGTGAAAGGCACGTGAAATGCAACGTTTCGCGAACCGAAGCATTCCTGAAAGGTGTGCGCCGCACCGGCCGCCGGCCAAATATTTCAAAATTTTTCAAAGCTGACGGGCTCGCGTATATTGGCCAGCGCCTCGGCTTATCGGCCGCGATCGAGGCGGGGGGCGGCTTATCCGGCTGCTCGATACAAAAAACATCCGAGAGAAGGAAAGCAACGATGCCAGCGAGCAAAGCGAAGCTGTTGTTGGGAGTGGTGTTTTCTTCGCTGATTCTGACGGCCTGCAACGACGACGTGACATCGTCCGCTGCTGCCAGCGCCGACAACTCAGCCGATCCCGCCGGTCAGGTGGACAGGGCGTACAACGATCCGAACAGTTATTCGTCGAGCGCGAACGCGTCGCTCGACGCCTCCGCCGCGGTTGAAAAGGCCGCCGTCACGCATCACCAGATCACGCTGAACGGCAAGACGATCCGCTACACGGCCACGGCCGGCCACCTCGTCGCGCGCAATCCGCAGACGGGCGCGCCCGAAGCCTCGTTCTTCTATGTCGCCTATACGGCCGACAACCAGCCCGCGGCGAAGCGGCCCGTCACCTTCCTGTACAACGGCGGCCCCGGCTCGGCATCGGTGTGGCTGCACCTCGGCTCGTTCGGCCCGCGCCGGATCCAGACGGGTGACCCGAACGCGAACACGTCGACGTTCCCGTTCGTCGACAACCAGGAAAGCCTGCTCGACACGACCGACCTCGTGTTCGTCGATGCGATCGGCACCGGCTTCTCCGAAGCGATCGCGCCGAACACGAACCAGACGTTCTGGGGCGTCGACCAGGACGGCGGCGCGTTTCGCGATTTCGTCACGCGCTACCTCGCCGTGAACCAGCGCAGTGCATCGCCGAAATACCTGTTCGGCGAATCGTACGGCACGCCGCGCACCGACGTGCTCGCGAACCTGCTCGAGACCGCGGGCGTGAAGCTCGACGGCATCGTGCTGCAGTCGTCGATCCTGAACTACAACACGAACTGCGACATGGCGAGCGACTACATCGGCAACTCGAACAACGGGTCGAGCCCGGTGAGTTGCGCGGGTTTCGTGCCGTCGTATGGCACCGTCGGTGCGTACTACCAGCTCGACAACCCGAACCCGTCGAACCTGCCGCAGTATGCGGACCAGATGCGCCTGCTGACGGCCGGCAGCTACGCGCCCGCCGTGAACGCGTACCTGGCAAGCCATACGCCGCCGCCGCCGGCCCTCGTCACGACGATGGTGAATTCGACCGGCGTGAAGCAGTCGCTGTGGAATGCGGACTTCAACGTGATCCCGACCTTCTTCGACAACAGCTTCCAGCTGTCGCTGATCCCGGGCACGCTGATCGGCCGCTACGACGCGCGCGTGAACGTGCCGGTGTCGAGCCCGCTTGCCGCGGACGGCGATCCGTCGAGCTCGTTCATCACGAAGCCGTTCACCGACACGATCGGCAAGTACCTGCCGAACGAGCTGAAGTACACCGCGCAGTCGGCGTATTCGTTGAGCAGCAACGCGATCAACACGTGGGACTGGACGCACGACGGGCTCGCGATGCCCGACACGATCCCCGACCTCGCCGCGGCGCTGACGCTGAATCCGCAACTGAAGGTGCTGTCGCTGAACGGGTATCACGACATCGCGACGCCGTTCTACCAGACCGAGCTCGACCTCGCGCGGCTCGGGACGCAACCGAACCTGACGATCAGGGACTATCAGGGCGGACACATGGTCTATCTCGACGATACGTCGCGTCCGCAGGAGAAAGCCGACCTCGTGACCTTCTACAACGCGGCCGCGCACTGATGCTGCGCCGGCCGGCGACAGGCGCCCGCGGTGGCGCCGCGCCGGCCGTCGACGACCTCATTCCAGACTGGAGCCTGATATGAAGAATCGTTTCATCGTCGTTGCCGCGGCGCTCGCATGTGTCGGCGCCGCAGCATCCGTATCCGCGTTCGCGCAGGCGAGCGACGCCGCCGCGCCGGCGCGCGCGCGCCAGGCGCAGCTCGGCGATCCGTACGTGCCGCCGGCCGCGCGCAAGCCGACCGCCGGCACGCAGACGACGGGCGCCGCGCTGCATGCGCAGGTGGTGCGCAAGCTCGCGCGGCAGTTCAGCGCGGCCGACTCGCAGAACACGGGTTCGATCACCGAATCGCAGGCGCGCGCGGCCGGCCTCGGTTATGTCGCGAACCACTTCCGGCAGATCGACTCGAGCGGCAACGGCCGCGTGTCGTTCGCGGACGTACAGCGCTACATGCAGGCACGCAGCACGAGCCAGCAGTAAGCGCGGCGCGCGGTGAACCAACGGGGGCGGAACCTGCGACACGGCGGGTTCCGCCCCCGTGCACATGGCGCGGCCGTTACGGCCTGCCTGCCGCGGATTTCCGCCAAATTCTCATTATCTGGGCAACGCATTCAAATATTGGAGGCGAGTGCGTGCGCTCCTACAATCCGAAGCACATCGACAGCTTCGGACCCACGCATCGCGCGGCGCCCGACGCACACGGAGACACCTTCCATGAAGTTCGCCGGGCGCTTTATTCGGTGCATCGACCGCCGCCTCGCCGCGATGCCGGACGCAGTTCCGGCGTCGCGCGAACGGCTTCACCGGTTCCGTTGAAGAAGCCCGCCCCATGACCAAGATGCCCGACTCCCTTGCCCTCGACGCCCGGCGCGCGACGCCGGACGATGCGTCGCTGACCGACAGCATCGGCGCGACCAGCACGCCGCTCGATCTCGCTGCCCAGCAGGCCGGTACGCAGACGCTGCTGCGCGGTCTGGCGATCCTCGAGGCGATCGCGAACGGCGCGCGCGACATGCGCGCGATCGGCGCCGCGCTCGGCACGACGCGCAGCACGACGCATCGCCTCGTCAGCAGCCTCGTGCAGGCGCGCTACCTGCGGCAGGTGCAGGGCGGCTACCTGCTCGGCCCGAAGCTGATCGAGCTCGGCACGATCGCGCTCGAGCAGATGCCGCTCACCGCGGTCGCGCGCCCGCACCTCGAAGCGCTCGCGGAAGCGACGCTCGACACGATCCATCTCGGCGTGCGCGACGGCGACGACGTGCTGTACATCGACAAGATTCCCGGTACGCGCGGCCTCGAGATGCGCTCGCGCGTCGGCCACCGGATGCCGCTCGCGTCGACCGGCATCGGCAAGGCGATGATGCTCGACCTCGATCCCGACCTGTGGCGCTCGCTGTTCGAGGCCGCACGGCGCGCGCTGGCCGGCGTCAATTTCAAGCCCGACAACCGGCCCGAGACGAGCGCGTTCCTGCAGCGCATGGCCCATTACGCAGCGGGCGGCTATACGTTCGACCTCGAGGAGAACGAGGCGTCGATCCGCTGCGTGGCGGCGCCGATCCGTGACGCATCGGGCGCGGTCGTCGCGGCGGTGTCGGTGGCGAGCACGATTCCGTACATGCCGCACGACCGGATGGACGAACTGATTCCGCTCGTGCAGCGCGAAGCGCGAGCCATTTCCGCGGAACTGGGCTGGAGCCCGCCGCAGGGTACCCGCAGGATCAAACGATGACGACTTCGACCCGGCCCGTTCCGGATGCCACCTCCGCCACCCCGTCGCTGATCGCGCTCGACTGGGGCACGACCTCGCTGCGCGCGTATCTGTACGACGCGCACGGCGCGCTCATCGACACGCGCAGCCGTCCGGCGGGCGTCATGCATGTGCCGGGCGGCGGCGCGCGCGCGTTCGACGCGGTGTTCGAGGAAGCCTGCGGCGACTGGCTCGACCGCTCGCCCGGCCTGCCGGTGCTCGCCGCCGGGATGGTCGGCAGCGCACAGGGCTGGCGCGAGGCGCCGTATGTCGCGGTGCCGGCCGGCGCCGACGCGCTCGTCGCGGGCCTCATCACGGTGACGACCTCGCGCGGGGCGACGATCTCGATCGTGCCGGGCGTGATCGCCACGGGCGAATTGCCCGACGTGATGCGCGGCGAAGAAACGCAGATAGTCGGCGCACTCGCGAGCGATCCCACGCTTGGCGCCGATCGTTCAGGGGTACTGATCGGCCTGCCGGGCACGCATGCGAAATGGGCGTGGGTGACGGACGGGCTGATCGAGCGGTTCCAGACCTTCATGACCGGCGAGCTGTTCGCGGTGCTGCGCGACCACACGATCCTCGGCCGCACGATGCGCGCCGGTGCGTCGCCCGATCGCGCGGCGTTCGTGCGCGGCGTATCGGTCGCGCGCGGCGCGCGGCACACGGGTCTGCTCGCGACGATTTTCAGCACGCGCACGCTCGGCCTGACCGACCGGCTCGCGCCCGATGCGCAGGGCGACTACCTGTCCGGCCTGCTGATCGGCCATGAGCTCAACGCGCTCGACGCGATGCTCGCGGAGCGCGGCATCGCGCTCGCGGACCAGCCGCTGCTGCTGATCGGCAACGACGGCCTGTGCGCGCGCTACGCCGATGCGCTCCAGGAATTCGGCCACCCGCCCGCGCGAGTCGTCGCGCATGCGACCGAGCGCGGCCTGTGGCGGATCGCGTCACGCGCCGGGCTCGTGCGCGCGGACGGCGAGCCCGTCTGCGCCGACCAATGAACCGATTGCAGAGGAACCCCTGATGCCGTCCGACCTTACGCTACCCGCGCCGTACACGCCTCACGCCGCGCTGATGCGCGCGTTCGACGCGTGTCCGCTGATCGCGATCCTGCGCGGGATCACGCCCGCCGAAGCGGCCGACCACGGCCGTGCGCTGTACGAAGCCGGCTTCCGGATCGTCGAGGTGCCGCTCAATTCGCCGGAGCCGTTCGGCAGCATCGCGGCGCTGCGGCGCGCGCTGCCCGACGACGCGATCGTCGGCGCGGGCACGGTGCTGCGCGCGGAGTATGTCGATCGCGTGCAGGATGCGGGCGGCTCGCTGATCGTGATGCCGCACAGCGACGCGGCCGTGATCCGCCGCGCACGCGAGCGCGGCCTCGCGAGCGCGCCGGGTGTCGCGACGCCGACGGAAGCGTTCGCGGCGCTCGCGAACGGCGCGGACGTGCTGAAGATGTTCCCGGCCGAGCAGCTGGGCGTGGTCGTCGTGAAGGCGTGGCGCGCGGTGATCGACCGCGCGGTGCCGCTGATCCCGGTCGGCGGGATTGCACCCGACAACATGCAGCCGTTCCTCGCGGCCGGCGCGAACGGCTTCGGGCTCGGTTCGGCGCTGTACCGGCCCGGCCAGCCGGCCGACGAGACTGCCGCGAACGCGCGTGCGTTCCAGGCCGGCCTGTGCGCGGCGCGCGGCGGAGCCGCATGATGGGCCGCCTCGCGGACAAGGTCGCGATGGTGACGGGCGCGGGCCGAGGCATCGGCGCCGCGATCGCCCGCGCGTTCGTTCGCGAGGGCGCGGCCGTCGCGCTCGTCGATCTCGACCTCCCGCAGGCGCAGCACACGGCTGCCGGGATTGCACACGACATCGCCGGCGCGCGCGTGCTGGCGCTGCAGGCGGATGTCGCGCGCCAGGATGCGGTGCGCGATGCCGTGGCGCGGACCGAGGCGGCGTTCGGCCCGCTCGACGTGCTCGTGAACAACGCGGGCATCAACGTGTTCGCCGATCCGCTGACGATGACCGACGACGACTGGCGCCGCTGCTTCGCGGTCGACCTCGACGGCGTGTGGCACGGCTGCCGCGCGGCGCTGGAAGGGATGGTCGAACGCGGTCGCGGCAGCATCGTGAACATCGCGTCGACGCATGCATTCAGGATCATCCCGGGCTGCTTTCCGTACCCGGTCGCGAAGCACGGTGTACTCGGTCTCACGCGTGCGCTCGGCATCGAATACGCGGCGCGCAACGTCCGCGTGAACGCGATCGCGCCGGGCTACATCGAGACGCAGCTCACGCGCGACTGGTGGGACGCGCAGCCCGATCCGGCCGCCGCGCGCGCCGAGACGCTCGCGCTGCAGCCGATGAAGCGGATCGGCCGGCCCGAGGAGGTCGCGATGACGGCCGTGTTCCTGGCGTCCGACGAGGCGCCGTTCATCAATGCCGCATGCATCACCGTCGACGGCGGGCGTGCGGCGCTGTACCACGACTGACACGATTGACGTAGCGATTCGAAAGACCGCACGTGCGACGGCCGCGCGCACGCTGCGTCGAAACCAACAAGCGGCTGCATCCTGTTCGATGAAGACAAGGAGACACTGGAGATGAAACGCAGAACGTTCGTAACGCTGGCCGCCGCTGCCGCGGTGGTGATCGGGAGCCCGGTTGCGCATGCGGCCGATCCGGTCAAGATCGGCTTCCTGGTGAAGCAGCCGGAAGAGCCGTGGTTCCAGGACGAGTGGAAGTTCGCCGAGATGGCGGCGAAGGCGAAAGGCTTCACGCTCGTGAAGATCGGTGCGCCGTCCGGCGAGAAGGTGATGAGCGCGATCGACAACCTGTCCGCTCAGAAGGCGCAGGGCTTCATCATCTGCACGCCCGACGTGAAGCTCGGGCCGGGCATCGTCGCGAAGGCGAAGTCGCACAACCTGAAGATGATGACGGTCGACGACCGCCTCGTCGACGGCGCGGGCAAGCCGATCGAGTCGGTGCCGCACATGGGGATCTCCGCGTACAACATCGGCAAGCAGGTCGGCGACGGCATCGCGGCCGAGATCAAGAAGCGCGGCTGGGACATGAAGGACGTCGGCGCGATCGACATCACCTACGAGCAGTTGCCGACCGCGCACGACCGCACGAGCGGCGCGACCGACGCGCTGGTGGCCGCCGGCTTCCCGAAGGCGAACGTGATCGCCGCGCCGCAGGCGAAGACCGACACGGAGAACGCGTTCAACGCGGCGAACATCGCGCTCACGAAGAACCCGCAGTTCAAGCACTGGGTGGCGTACGGCCTGAACGACGAGGCCGTGCTCGGCGCGGTGCGCGCGGCCGAAGGGCGCGGCTTCAAGGCCGACAACATGATCGGCATCGGCATCGGCGGCTCCGATTCGGCGCTGAACGAGTTCAAGAAGCCGCAGCCGACGGGCTTCTACGGCACCGTGATCATCAGCCCGAAGCGCCACGGCGAGGAAACCTCCGACCTGATGTACGCGTGGATCACGCAGGGCAAGGCACCGCCGGCGCTGACGCTGACGACGGGCATGCTCGCGACGCGCGACAACGTGTCGAAGGTGCGCGACGAGATGGGGCTCGCGTCGAAGTAAGCGGCCCGCCGGCTGCCGCGGCGATGCGGCGGCCGGCGGTCGATCGATTCCGGAAGTGGAGAGGCGACGTGTCAGCGGCACTGCGTTTTGACAATATCGGCAAGGTATTTCCCGGCGTGCGCGCACTCGACGGCATCTCGTTCGACGTGCATGCGGGCGAGGTGCATGGCCTGATGGGCGAGAACGGCGCGGGCAAGTCGACGCTGCTGAAGATTCTCGGCGGCGAATACCAGCCCGATGCGGGCAGCGTGCTGGTCGACGGCCAGCCCGTGCAGTTCGCGAATGCGGCCGCGTCGATCGCGGCCGGCATCGCGGTGATTCACCAGGAGCTGCAGTACGTGCCCGACCTGACGGTCGCGGAAAACCTGCTGCTCGGCCGCCTGCCGAATGCGTTCGGCTGGGTGAGGAAGCGCGAGGCGAAGCGCTACGTGCGCGAGCGGCTCGCGGCGATGGGTGTCGATCTCGATCCCGATGCGAAGCTCGGGCGGCTGTCGATCGCGCAGCGGCAGATGGTCGAGATCTGCAAGGCGCTGATGCGCAATGCGCGCGTGATCGCGCTCGACGAACCGACCAGTTCGCTGTCGCATCGCGAGACCGAGGTGCTGTTCAAGCTCGTCGACGACCTGCGCGCGCAGGGCCGCGCGCTGATCTACATCTCGCACCGGATGGACGAGATCTACCGGCTCTGCAATGCGTGCACGATCTTCCGCGACGGGCGCAAGATCGCGTCGCACGAATCGCTCGCCGACGTCCCGCGCGAACGGCTCGTCGCCGAAATGGTCGGGCGCGAGATTTCGGATATCTACCATTACGCGCCGCGCACGCTCGGCGACGTGCGGTTCTCCGCCGAAGGCGTCGACGGCCATGCCCTGCGCGAACCCGCGAGCTTCTCGGTGCGCGCGGGCGAGATCGTCGGCTTCTTCGGGCTGGTCGGCGCGGGCCGCAGCGAGCTGATGCGGCTCGTGTACGGCGCGGACCACCGGCGCGCGGGCGTGCTGACGCTCGACGGCGCGCGCATCGACGTGAAGCGCACCGGCGACGCGATCCGCCACGGCATCGTGCTGTGCCCCGAGGATCGCAAGGAAGAAGGGATCATCGCGATCGCGTCGGTCGCGGAGAACATCAACATCAGCTGCCGCCGCCATTCGTTGCGCGCGGGGCTGTTCATCAACCGCAAGGCCGAAAGCGAAACCGCCGACCGTTTCATCCAGCGGCTCAAGATCAAGACGCCGAACCGGCGCCAGAAGATCCGCTTCCTGTCGGGCGGCAACCAGCAGAAGGCGATCCTGTCGCGCTGGCTCGCGGAGCCCGACCTGAAGGTCGTGATCCTCGACGAGCCGACGCGCGGGATCGACGTCGGCGCGAAGCACGAGATCTACGACGTGATCTACCGGCTCGCGGAGCGCGGCTGCGCGATCGTGATGGTGTCGTCGGAGCTGCCGGAAGTGCTCGGCGTGTCCGACCGCATCGTCGTGATGCGCGAAGGCCGGATCGCGGGCGAGCTGCCGCGCGAACGGGCGAACGAGCACGCGGTGCTGAGCCTGGCGCTGCCGCAGACGAGCGCCGTCGAGGCGGCCTGACGCGGGACACGACAATCGAATCGGACGCGCGGCACGGGCCGCGCGATGCAGGAGCAGGAGACACAATCATGCAAGTCAACGAAAACCTCGGCAGCGCCGCCGTGAAGCCCACGGCCGACGCGCTGGTGCCGCAGCAGAGCGACCGCCAGAAGTGGTGGCAGCACCTGACCGAATACAGCCTGATCGCGATCTTCGCGGTGATGTTCATCACGATGTCGCTGACGGTCGATCACTTCTTCTCGATCGACAACATGCTCGGCCTCGCGCTGTCGATCTCGCAGATCGGCATGGTCGCGTGCACGATGATGTTCTGTCTGGCGTCGCGCGACTTCGACCTGTCGATCGGCTCGACCGTCGCGTTCTCGGGCGTGCTGTGCGCGATGGTGCTGAACGCGACCGACAACACGTTCGTCGCGATCGTCGCCGCGGTCGCGGCCGGCGCCGCGATCGGCTTCGTGAACGGCGCGGTGATCGCGTACCTGCGCATCAACGCGCTGATCACGACGCTCGCGACGATGGAGATCGTGCGCGGGCTCGGCTTCATCGTGTCGAAGGGGCAGGCGGTCGGCGTGTCGTCGGATACGTTCATCGGGCTCGGCGGGCTCACGCTCTTCGGTGTGTCGCTGCCGATCTGGGTCACGCTGCTGTGCTTCATCGCGTTCGGCGTGCTGTTGAACCAGACGGTGTATGGCCGCAACACGCTCGCGATCGGCGGCAATCCCGAGGCATCGCGTCTCGCGGGGATCAACGTCGAACGCACGCGCGTGTACATCTTCCTGATCCAGGGCGCGGTGACGGCGCTCGCGGGCGTGATCCTCGCGTCGCGCATCACGTCGGGCCAGCCGAACGCCGCGCAGGGCTTCGAGCTGAATGTGATCTCCGCGTGCGTGCTCGGCGGCGTGTCGCTGATGGGCGGCCGCGCGACGATCTCGGGCGTCGTGATCGGCGTGCTGATCATGGGCACCGTCGAGAACGTGATGAACCTGCTGAACATCGATGCGTTCTACCAGTACCTGGTGCGCGGCGCGATCCTGCTCGCGGCCGTGCTGCTCGACCAGCTGAAGAACCGCGGCGTACGCGACTGACCCCGGCCTGCCCTGACGGAGACGAACCGCATGACCATCGACACTTCCGCGCACGACGCGCACACCACGAGCCACGCGCGCTATGCACGGTATCCGAGCCTCGAGGATCGCGCGGTGCTGATCACGGGCGGCGCGACCGGCATCGGCGCGGCGTTCGTCGAACACTTCGCGTTGCAGGGCGCACGCGTCGCGTTCGTCGACCTCGACGCGAGCGCCGGCGCCGCGCTGGCGGACAGCCTCGCGCACGTACGCCATGCGCCGCTGTTCATCCAGTGCGACCTGACCGACGTCGGCGCGCTGCGCCATGCGATCGACGCGATCCGCGCGCGCATCGGCGCGATCGCGGTGCTCGTGAACAACGCGGCGAACGACGCGCGCCACGCGATCGGCGACGTGACGCCCGAATCGTTCGACGCGGGCATCGCGGTGAACCTGCGTCACCAGTTCTTCGCCGCGCAGGCGGTGATCGACGACATGAAGCAGCAGGGCGGCGGCGCGATCATCAATCTCGGCTCGATCAGCTGGATGCTGAAGAACGGCGGTTATCCCGTCTACGTGATGGCGAAGGCGGCCGTGCAGGGGCTGACGCGCGGTCTTGCGCGCGACCTCGGCCCGTTCGGCATCCGCGTGAATTCGCTGGTGCCGGGCTGGGTGATGACCGACAAGCAGCGCCGGCTGTGGCTCGACGACGCGGGCCGCGCGGCGATCAAGGCCGGCCAGTGCATCGACGCCGAACTGCTGCCCGCCGATCTCGCGCGGATGGCGCTGTTCCTCGCGGCCGACGACAGCCGGATGATCACCGCGCAGGACGTGATCGTCGACGGCGGCTGGGCCTGACCGTTCGCACGACCCGCATTGTTTCTTCGACGAAGGAAAGGAGTTCATCATGACCGCCACGTCCTCGCGCGCATCGTCGTCCACCAGCCAGTCGCGCCGCGCGCGCCTGGCCGCCGCCGCGCAGCCGGTCAGCCCCGGCCCGCAGACGGCAGCCTTCGCGCAGGGCGTCGGCGCCGCGCATGCGGCGGCCGTCACGCTGTCGAACGCGGCGCTGCGGCTCGACGTGCTGCCGCATCTCGGCGGCGGCATCGCGCGCTTCGACTGGCGCGGCGACAACGGCGCGTTGATGCCGGTGTTCCGCCGCTGCGACCACCCGGAGACAGCGACGGACCCGAACCAGCTCGCGTGTTATCCGCTGCTGCCTTACTCGAACCGCATCGGCGGCGCGCGTTTCGAATGCGACGGGCGCAGCGTCGCGGTGCCGCGCAACCGCCGCGACGAGCCGCTGCCGATCCATGGCGACGGCTGGCTCGCGCAATGGCAGGTGGACGATGCGACCGCCACGTCGCTGCAGCTGTCGCTCGATCGCGCCGCCGGTGCGCCGTATGCGTTCCGCGCGATCCAGTCGTTCGAGCTCGACGATACGACGCTGTCGATCGCGCTGACGATCGAGAATGCGGGGCGCGCGCGATTGCCGTTCGGGCTCGGCGTGCATCCGTTCCTGGTGCGCGACGACGTGACCGAGCTGGCCGCGGCCGCCGGCGGGCTGTGGCTGTCGGGCGCCGATTTCCTGCCGGTGCGGCACGTGAGCGTGCCGCCGGCCTGGCAGTTCGGCGTCGCGTATCCGCTGCCGGCCGCGCTCGTCAATCACGCATTCACCGGCTGGGGCGGCCACGCGACGGTGAGCTGGCCGCGCCGCGGACTGTCGCTGACGGTGGCGGCCGACGCCGATGCGTACGTGCTCTATACCCCGCCCGGCGAGGATTTCTTCTGCTTCGAGCCGGTCGATCATCCGATCAACGCGGTGAACCTGCCGGGCGGCGCGACCGCGCACGGGATGACGCTGCTCGCGCCCGGCGAGCGGCTCACGCGGCGTTTCGCGTTCACCGTCGAGCGCGCCGATGCGCGCGGCAATGGCGCGACACGCGAGGCGCGCCGGCGACGCGGGTAAAATACGCGGTCTACCAACGGTTTGCCGCGAGTACCCGCCATGTCTTCCCCGCTTACTTTCATCGAATCGCTGCGCGCCGCGTGGCAGCGCACGAATTCGCTGCTGTGCGTCGGCCTTGATCCCGAGCCGTCGCGCTTTCCCATGCAGTTCGAGGGCCAGCCCGACGCGATCTTCGAATTCTGCCGGCAGATCGTCGACGCGACCGCGCAATACGCGAGCGCGTTCAAGCCGCAGATCGCCTACTTCGCCGCGCATCGCGCGGAAGACCAGCTCGAGCGCCTGATCGCGCACATCCACCTCCAGCACCCGGGCCTGCCCGTGATCCTCGACGCGAAGCGCGGCGACATCGGCAGCACGGCCGAGCAGTACGCGCGCGAAGCGTTCGAGCGCTATCGCGCGGACGCCGTCACGGTGAACCCGTACATGGGTTACGACTCGGTCGAGCCGTACTTCGAGCACGAAGGCAAGGGCGTGATCGTGCTGTGCCGCACGTCGAACCCGGGCGGCTCCGACCTGCAGTTCCTCGACACGAACGGCCGGCCGCTGTACCAGGTCGTGGCCGATCTCGCGGCGAACAAGTGGAACGCGAAGAACGGCCAGCTCGGCCTCGTGGTCGGCGCGACGTTCCCGAAGGAAATCGAGATCGTGCGCGGGATCGTCGGCGACATGCCGTTGCTGATCCCCGGCATCGGCGCGCAGGGCGGCGACGTGCAGGCGACCGTCAACGCAGGCCGCACGGCCGACGGCACCGGCATGATGATCAACTCGTCGCGCGCGATCCTGTACGCGAGCAAGGGCGAGGATTTCGCCGAAGCCGCGGCGCTCGCCGCGCAGAAGACCCGCGACACGATCAACGCGCATCGCTGATCGAGAATGGCGCCGGCTGCCCGCGCGGGCAGCCGGTTCCGGCAGGCCCGCGTTCGCGGACCCGTGCCGCTTTCTCCGCCTTACCGCCTCCGTTTCCCTCGTTCCCGGCCGTCGCACTGACGCGCACGGGCAATTTCCCGTCGTTTCCGCACCGCATGCCCGCGCGCCAATCGCGCGATGCTCGCGCTTGTCATCGATCTGTAACGAAACCGTCAAGAAAGGGAGTGACGCCATGCCCAAGCTGTCCCGACGTCTTTTGAGCGCGCTTGCCGCGTCGTTGTGCATGAGCTTCGCCCACGCGGCGGACCTGTCGCACTGGCCGGCCGACAGCGCGAAGGCGTTGAACGCGATGATCGCCGCGCACGCGAACCGTGGCGACTACGCGGTGTTCGACGCCGACAACACGACCTATCGCTACGACCTCGAGGAGTCGCTGCTGCCGTACCTGGAGAACCGTGGCGTGCTGACGCGCGACACGCTCGACCCGTCGCTGAAGCTGATCCCGTTCAAGGATTCCGCCGACTACAAGGAATCGCTGACGAGCTATTACTACCGGCTCTGCGAGATCGACGACCTGGTCTGCTACCCGTGGATCGCGCAGGCGTTCGCCGGGCAGTCGCTGGCCGACCTGAAGCGCCACGTCGACGCGATGCTCGCCGACGGCAAGCCGATCCCGATCCGCTACTGGCAGGGCGACAAGGTGGCCGACGGCACGGTGAACCCACCGCGTTTCTTCCGCGGGATGCAGGAGCTGTACAACGCGCTGCGCGAGAACGGGATCGAGGTCTACGTGATGACGGCCGCGCACGAGGAGCTCGCGCGGCTCGTGCTGTCCGACCCGAAGTACGGCTACAACGTGAAGCCGCAGAACGTGATCGGCGTGACGACGCTGCTGCGCAACCCGGCGACCGGCGCGCTGACGACGTCCCGGTTGCAGATCAAGGCGGGCAAGTACGACGAGGCCGCGAACCGCAGCCTCGTGATCACACCGTTCCTGATGAACCCGATGACGTGGTACGAAGGCAAGCTCGGCTCGATCGTCGGCTGGATCGATCAGTGGAAGAAGCCGGTGCTCGTCGCGGGCGACACGCCGACGTCCGACGGCTACATGCTGCTGAACGCGACCGACGTCGCGCGCGGCGGCGTGCGCGTGTGGGTGAACAAGAAGGACAAACAGATGGCGCAGATCCGCGCGTGGTCGGATGAATCGGCCGCGCGGCAGAAGTCGCTCGGCCTGCCGGTCACGGCGGACAAGAACTGGATCGTCGTGAAGCCCGACGCGATCCAGTAAGCGGGCCGGCAGGGGCGCGGCGGGCGCCCCGGCCCGGTCAGCCCTCGCGCTCGTCGAGCAGCTTCAGCAGCCCGCGCAGGGCATGCGCGGCCGCCTGCGTGCGGATCTGATCGCGGTCGCCCTTGAACACGAGCGTCTCGACGTCGGTATGCAGCCGGTTGCTCCAGCCGAACGACACGGTGCCGACCGGTTTCTTCTCGCTGCCGCCGGCCGGGCCCGCGATGCCGGTGACGGACAGCGCGACCTGCGCGCGGCTGTTGCGCAGCGCGCCTTCGGCCATCGCGCGCGCGACGGGCTCGCTGACGGCGCCGTGCTTGTCGATCAGGTCGGGCGGCACGCCGATCATGTCGATCTTGGCCTGGTTCGAGTACGTGACGAAGCCGCGCTCGAACCACTGGCTGCTGCCGGAGATGTCGGTGATCGCGGTGGCGATCATGCCGCCGGTGCAGGATTCGGCGGTGGCGAGCGTCAGGTGCTCGTCACGCAGCTTGTTGCCTGCGCGGATCGCAAGCTGGTGGACGACGGAATCGGTTGGCATGCGCGTCGGGAAACGGGAGTCGGGAAATCGGTCAGCCGACGACGGAGCGCCACAGGGCGATCACGAGCAGCGTCATGAACGCGGCGACCAGGTCGTCGACCATGATGCCGAGCCCGCCTTTCAGGCGGCGCTCGAAATAGCGGATCGGCGGCGGCTTGAGCATGTCGAAGATGCGGAACGCGACGAACGCCCATAGCTGGCCGATGAAGGTCGCGGGCGTGACGAACAGCATCACGAGCCAGATCGCGACGATTTCGTCCCAGACGACGGCGCCCGGATCGGACGTGCCCATCTTTCTCGCGGTGAAGCCGGTGAGCCACGTGCCCGCCACGAACCCGACCGCGATCAGCGCCCACCATTCGGGCACCGTCAGGTAGCGGTTGAGCACGACGAACGTGAGCCAGCCGAACAGCGAGCCGAACGTGCCAGGCATGAGCGGCGCGAGCCCGCTGCCGAAGCCGAGCGACACGAGGTGCGCGGGGTGCGACAGCATGAAGCGCGCGGTCGCGCGCCGCGGCGCGTGTTCGCCAGGTGCGGCGCCGGGCTCGGCCGCGGCGTGCGCGGGCGTCGGGTCAGTCTGCATGGAAGTGGTCGAAGCCGTGCAACGTGAGGGCGAGGGGCGCGCCGGCGGCGTCGCGCCACGCGATCGCGGGCTGTTCCGACGGCGCGGACAACGCGCGTATTGTACCGATTCGCGTGACCGGCACGCCGGCCGTCAGGCCGGCCGCCTCGACCGCCGCGCGGGCCGCCGCCGGCGCGGTGAAGCACAGTTCGTAGTCGTCGCCGCCGGCCAGCGTGCAGCGTCGCTGCACGTCGGGCGGCAGCGTCGCGAGCGCGGCCGAGCGCGGCACCGCGTCGGCATCGATCTCGGCGCACACGTGCGAGCGTGCGAGGATGTGCTGCAGGTCGCCGGCGAGGCCGTCCGAGATGTCGAGCGCCGCGTGCGCGACGCCCGCGAGCGCCAGGCCGAGCGCGATGCGCGGCTCGGGGCGCTCGAGCGCGCGCCGGAACGCAGCGGCTTCGGCCGCGCCGGCCGCCCATTCGCCGCGCGCGACGCCGAGGCCGGCGCGCGCATCGCCGAGCGTGCCGGACACCCAGACGTCGTCGCCGTCGCGCGCGGCATCGCGCCGCAGTGCGGCGTCGGGCGCGACTTCGCCGAATACGGTGACGCACAGGTTCAGCGGGCCGCTCGTGGTGTCGCCGCCGATCAGCTCGCAGCCGTAGCGCTCGGCGAGCGCGAACAGCCCGTTGCTGAACGCTTCCAGCCACGCCGCGTCGGCACGCGGCAGCGCGCACGCGAGCGTGAAGGCACGCGGTTCGGCGCCCATCGCCGCGAGGTCGGACAGGTTGACCGCGAGCGTCTTGTGGCCGAGGGCGTCGGGCGCGACATCGGGGAAGAAGTGGCGGCCTTCCACCAGCATGTCCGTCGAAATGGCCAGCAATTTCCCGGATCGCGGTGCGATCAGCGCGCAATCGTCGCCGATGCCGAGCGTCGACGCGCGCGCCCCCTGCGCGGCGCGGCGCGTGAAGAAGCGTTCGATCAGTGAAAACTCGGAGAGGGCGGCTGGCACGGCGGGCGATCCGGAACGGTTGAAGGAACGGCATTGTACGAGGCGAACGGCGGCGCTTCTGCACCATCCGGTACATTTTTGTCGCGGCTGTTGCACCCGAATCGCCGGTCTGGCGGCCGATGATTGGCGCTACAATGCCGTCGAACAGTTATTCTAATCCGCCCGTCACGAGACACATGTCCACCCAATCCTCCTCCAAAGCCAAGCTCCGCGAAGCCGCCCTCGACTATCACGAATTCCCGACCCCCGGGAAAATCGCGATCGCCCCGACCAAGCAGATGATCAACCAGCGCGACCTCGCGCTCGCGTACTCGCCGGGTGTGGCGTACGCGTGCGAGGAGATCGTCGAGAATCCGCTCAACGCGGCACGCTTCACCGCGCGCAGCAACCTGGTCGGCGTCGTCACGAACGGCACGGCAGTGCTCGGCCTCGGCAACATCGGGCCGCTCGCGTCGAAGCCGGTGATGGAAGGCAAGGCGGTGCTGTTCAAGAAGTTCGCGGGCATCGACGTGTTCGACATCGAGCTGAACGAGTCGGATCCGCACAAGCTCGTCGACGTGATCGCCGCGCTGGAGCCCACCTTCGGCGGGATCAACCTGGAAGACATCAAGGCGCCTGACTGCTTCATCGTCGAGCGCGAAGCGCGCAAGCGGATGAAGATCCCGGTGTTCCACGACGACCAGCACGGCACCGCGATCGTCGTGGCCGCGGCCGTCACGAACGGGCTGAAGGTCGTCGGCAAGGACATCAAGAAGGTCAAGCTCGTCGCGTCCGGCGCGGGCGCGGCTGCGCTCGCGTGTCTCGACCTGCTGGTCGACATCGGCCTGCCGCTCGAGAACATTACGGTGACCGACCTGGCCGGCGTGGTCTACAAGGGCCGCACCGAGCTGATGGACCCGGACAAGGAGCGTTTCGCCCGCGAAACGGAAGCCCGGACGCTGGCCGAAGTGATCGACGGCGCGGACATCTTCCTCGGCCTGTCGGCCGCCGGCGTGCTGAAGCCGGAGATGGTGAAGGGCATGGCCGAGCGCCCGCTGATCCTCGCGCTCGCGAACCCGACGCCGGAAATCCTGCCGGAAGCGGCGCTCGAAGTGCGCCCCGACGCGATTCTCGCGACCGGCCGCACCGACTACCCGAACCAGGTCAACAACGTCCTGTGCTTCCCGTTCATCTTCCGTGGCGCACTCGACGTCGGCGCGACGACGATCACGCGTGAAATGGAGATCGCGGCGGTCAACGCGATCGCCGAGCTCGCGCAGCACGAGCAGAGCGACATCGTCGCGACCGCGTACGGCATCCAGGATCTGTCGTTCGGGCCCGAATACCTGATTCCGAAGCCGTTCGATCCGCGCCTGATCGTGAAGATCGCGCCGGCCGTCGCGCAGGCCGCGATGGACGGCGGCGTCGCGACGCGCCCGATCGAGGACATGGAAGCCTACAAGCAGCACCTGCAGCAGTTCGTGTACCACAGCGGCACGACGATGAAGCCGATCTTCCAGATCGCGCGCGCTGCGCCGGAAGAGAAGAAGCGCGTTGTATTCGCGGAAGGCGAAGAAGAGCGTGTGTTGCGTGCCGTTCAGATCATCGTCGACGAAAAACTCGCGAAGCCGATCCTGATCGGCCGCCCGTCGGTGATCGAGCACCGTATCCAGCGCTATGGCCTGCGCCTGACGCCGGGCACCGATTTCACGGTCGTCAACACCGAGCACGACGAGCGCTACCGCGACTTCTGGCAGACGTACTACAAGATGATGGCGCGCAAGGGCATCAGCGAGCAGCTCGCGCGCGTCGAGATGCGCCGCCGCACCACGCTGATCGGCTCGATGCTGGTGAAGAAGGGCGAAGCGGACGGGATGATCTGCGGCACGATCAGCACCACGCACCGCCACCTGCACTTCATCGACCAGGTGATCGGCAAGCGCCCGGGCTGCAGCGTGTACGCGGCGATGAACGGCCTCGTGCTGCCGGGCCGCCAGATCTTCCTCGTCGACACGCACGTGAACGTCGATCCGACCCCGGAGGAACTGGCGGAGATCACGATCATGGCCGCGGAAGAAGTGCGCCGCTTCGGCATCGAGCCGAAGGTCGCGCTGGTGTCGCACTCGAATTTCGGCACGAGCAATGCACCTTCGGCGAAGAAGATGCGCGATACGCTCGCGATCCTGCAGGAACGTGCACCGGAGCTGAAGGTCGATGGCGAGATGCACGGCGACGTCGCGCTCGACGCGGCGCTGCGCAAGGAAATCCTGCCGGAATCGACGCTGGAAGGCGAAGCGAACCTGCTGATCCTGCCGAACATCGACGCAGCGAACATCGCGTACAACCTGCTGAAGACGGCTGCGGGCAACAACATCGCGATCGGGCCGATCCTGCTGGGTGCCGCACAGCCGGTGCACGTGCTGACCGAATCGGCGACCGTTCGTCGCATCGTCAACATGGCGGCGCTGCTGGTCGCCGACGTGAACGCCGCGCGCTGAGCCAAAACGAACGCGCCAGGCCGGTCGAACCGGCGTGGCGCGTCGGGCGAAATTGTAAACAAAAGCAAAAAGAGGCGTGCCCGCAATGGGCACGCCGCGGGCAGGGCGCAAACGCGCTTCCCTCAAGGCAACAGCAGCATCTCTCCACTCCTGGTAGCGAGCGCGGCAAGGAGGCAGGTCTTGCCGTACGAGAGATGCCGCCTTTATTTTATCCTGTGTAAGATAAATGTAGTGTGATTTCGGTAAAAAATGCGTAATTCCGGACATCGCGATGCTTTCGATTCCCAAACGGACATTGATTCGCGCGGCCAATAACGCTACGCTAACGCCTTTGTTGGTCGTCAACTACTTGATTTAACAGCGGGAACCCTGGTTCATGGCACGCAAGTGGCTCCGCAACGGCGCGCTCGCGTCCGTCTTCGCGATGTTCGCGATGGGTATCGTCGGCACGCCGACGGGCAGTCTGGTTTCCGCCGCTTACGCACGGGAGGCCGTTCCGGCCGACGTCGCGGCGAGCGGGCTCGATACGATCCCGACCGCCAGTCTTCCGCGCGAGGCCGTGACCACGCTGGGCCTGATCGGCGCCGGCGGCCCCTATCCGTACGAGAAAGACGGCGTCGTGTTTGGCAACCGCGAGCGGATCCTGCCAAAAGCGAAGCGCGGCTACTACCATGAGTACACGGTACCGATGCCGCGTGCCCGCAATCGCGGCGCGCGCCGGATCGTCTGTGGCGGGCCGTTGCGCCGGATCGACAACTGTTATTACACGGGCGACCACTACAACAGTTTTAAACGTATTGTTGAATGACTTCGGGACGAATGGCATGAGCGACTCCATCTACGCGCACGAAACGGCGGCGGCGGAACTGTTCGCGGCCGGCGACGGCAACCTGTTTCAGCGCGTGATTCAACTGCACGCGGCGGCGCAGGCCGGCGGCACGCCGGAGCAACAGGAAGCCGAGCCCGGGCTTTCATCGAACGAGGAGCCTATGAGCCTTTTCACGACCGTGCGACCCAATCTCGTGCAGTCGATCCGCGCGTTCCGCGTGCAGGATCTTGCCGACGAAGCCGGCCGGCTCGGCCAGCATTTCCTGTATGCATATTGCGGCGCCGCGCAGTCGAAGCAGGAAGTGATGGAAACGATCGCGACATCGTTCCTGTTCCCGAAACATTTCGGGAAGAACTACGACGCGCTGTACGACTGCCTGACCGACCTCGTCGCGAAGGCCGGCGCGCAGCCCGGTTTCGTGATCGTCCTCGAAGGGCTGCCGATCGCGCAGAAATTCGACAAGGAAGGGCGCGAGACGCTGCTCGACGTGTTCCGCGAGGCGGCCGAATTCTGGGCCGAGCGCAAGGTCGCGTTCCGCGTGTTCTACTCGTTCGCGTAAGCACGGGTCGGCCAACGGCCGATCCGGCGAAACACCCGCCCAAAGCCCGCTTCGAGCGGGCTTTTTTGCGTCCGCGCGCGATGCGCTGCACGCGCCGCGCCCGGCCCGACAAAAGCCTTTCATCGCGCACCTTTTTCCGCGACAATCGGTCAGCCCGGCCGCGGCCGCCGCGCCGGGCGCACAACTCCAATCATTCGAGAGAGGGCCGTTTTCCCATGACCGCTACCCGATTCGTGGCGCGCGCCCGTGCGCGTCGCCCGCTCGTCCGCGCGCTGGCCGCGTGTGCGCTGTCGCTCGGCATCCCGCTTGCCGCGCAGGCCGCGGCGCTCACACCCGAACAGACCGTCGACGTTTATCTGGGCGCCATCGTCAACAACGACGCGGCGAAGGTCGAGCAATTCAACGACACGGTGCGCGAGACAGCCGATCCGAAGGAGGCCCGGAACATGCTGCTGCCGGCCGACATGTACGGCGACATGCGCGAACAGATGCTCGGGCAGACGCTGGCATTGATGTCGGAATCCGCGCGCGAAGCGCTGGCGCCGTCGCTCGACTCGATGCTGGTCGCGTACACGGGCGCGTTGCGGCGATCGCAATGCAACGTCACCGGCGTCAAGCGCACGCCGGGTGCAGGCGGGAAGGGGCAGGAACGCGCCACGGTCAGTTTCGAGTGCAAGGTGGCCGACGTCACGCCGCCGGGCGACGCGGCCACGAAAGCGCGCGCGAACGCGAAAACCGACCAGCAGCGCTTCGCGGCTGTCAGGACGACGTTCACGGACGTGGCGCGCGCGTTCAACGACGCCCCGGTCAGCCGGCGCATCAAGGGGCAGGTGGAGATGGTCGGTTCGGACAGCAAGGGCTGGACGACCGACAGCCCCGAAAGCCTGCTGAAGCCCGTCGTCGATGCGCTGTCCGGCCCGGTTGTCGCGGCGGTCGCCGCCAGCCAGCAATGAGGCTGCCGCGCCGGCCCGATCGATTCGATACCGACATGACCCGACCGATGGACGTTTCCCTTCATGCGCGCCGCGGCGCGCGTTTTCCGTTGTTCCGCGCGACGCGCGCGGCCGTGCTGTCCGCGCTCGTCGCGGGCGGTGCCGCGCACGCGGCGGTGCTGACGCCCGAGCAGACCACCGATCTGTATCTCGGCACCTTCGTCAACGGCGACGTCGCCAAGGCGGCGCAGTTCAACGATGCCATGCGCACGCGCTTCGACGGCAAGGACGCACTCGACGTCGCGGCGATCCCGAAGCTCGGCGACACGATGCGCGACAACATGATCGCCGCGCTGCTGTCGAAGATGCCGACCAGGTCTCGCGCGGCATTGCGCGAACCGATCAGCGCGTCGATCACGTCGTATCAGCATGTGCTGGCCCGTTCCGAATGCAAGGCGACCGGCTCGACGCAGAAGCCGAACGAGTACGTGGCGGGCGAATCGATCGCGACGGTCGATTTTTCGTGCCATGTCGTCGACGTGGAGCCCGGCGTAAAGGCGCTGAAGGAGAAGCTGGGCAACCCGCGCCTGAAGACCGACAAGGCCCGGACGGCCTTCCTCGCCGCGTTTTTCTCGGGCATGGCGCGCGTCTACGACGAGGCACCGATGGGCCGCCCCGTGACGGGGCAGGTCGATCTCTACGGCACGAACGAGAAGGGCTGGCTCACGGGTTCTCCGGGTGACGTGCTGTCGCCGCTGGTTGATGCGTTGCTGGGGCCGATCGGCTCGGCGGGCGGAGAAGCCGACAAGTAAGCGACGCGATCCCGGCCGCTGCACATGGCCGGCATGCCGTGCATTCGAACGGGGAGTGAACGATGAAGATCCTCACGCGAGGGATGCTGGTTGTCGCGGTGGCCGTTTCGATGTGCGGAGCGGCTGTGGCGGGCGACAACGCCGCCGAGCCGGTCGCGCTGCCGGTTTCGCCGGCGGCGCACGCGGCCGTCGAGCGGCTGCTCGCCGATCTGCGCACGCGCTCGACACCGGACCAGTACGCGGCGGTGGCCGCCGCGATTCACGCGTCGCCGGCGCTGGCGGCGCAACTGGACGAACTGGTCGACGCCGGCCTGCTGACGCGCATCGCGGTCGACAGCGGCGAGCCCGCGCTCGGCAGGACGACCGGCGCGTTGCGCAACGGGAGCGTGTGGATCCTGACGCCGGCGTTCGTCGCGCAACAGGCGCCGCGGCGCCTGTTCGACGTCGTGCAGGACGACGACATCCTGCCGGACAACATGGTGTTCGCGCTCGGCTACATGGCATGGCGCGCGAAGCACGATGCCGACGTGAGCCGCGCGTCCGACGCGCTGCGGGCGTCGGACGACAGCGCGGACGCGAAGAAGCAGCGGTGGATCGACCTGAACACGCGGATCGACGCCGGCGGCTTCATCCAGGGCTGGAACGACACGGTGGACGCGGCCACGTTCCAGCAGGGCGGCCGATCGGTCAGCATCGTGCAGGCGGTGCAGATGATGATGAACCTGCGCTATCGCGGCCCGCTGATCACGGCGATCCGGGCGACGCCGCCGGCGCGCAAACTGCGGATCACCGGGCCGACGCTCGCGCTCGATGCGGACAACCTCGACGCGCTGGCATCCGCGCTCCAGACTTCCCCCGTCATCGACATCGAGCCGTTCAGCGCGGCGCGCTGACACGCGTCGCCGTGCGCCGGCGTCATGCCGCGGGGCGTGCCCGGCCGCGCCTCGCGATCACCACCCGCCCCAGCGCGCCGCGAGCGCGGCGAGCACGGCCGCGCCGGCCGTCTCGGTGCGCAGCACGCGGGGCCCGAGCGACAGCGCGGTGAACCCGCGTGCGCGGGCCGCGTTTTCCTCGTCGGGCGACAGCCCGCCTTCCGGCCCGATCAGCAGCGTGACGGTTGCCGCAGGCGGCGCGTCGGGCAGCGACGCGAACGGGATGCTCGCGCGCGGCGACAGCAGCAGCCGCAGCTCGCCGTCGGCCGGTGCGGCCGGCAGCGTATCGAGCCACGCGTTGAAGCCGGCGATCTGCGCGACGTCGGGCACGCGGTTGCGCCCGCATTGTTCGCACGACGCGCGCACGACGCCGCGCCAGTGCGCGACGCGCTTGTCCGCGCGCTCGCCGGCGAGCTTCACGACGCCGCGCGCGGTCGACAGCGGCACGACCGCGGCAACGCCGAGCTCGACGGCTTTCTCGATCACCCAGTCCATCTTGTCGCCGCCGGCGATGCCTTGTGCGAGCGTCACGCGATAAGGCGGCTCGGCTTCGGCCGGGTCGAACGTGTCGATCTGCGCGAGCGCGCTGCGCTTGTCGATCTCGACGAGCCGCGCGCGGTACTGGCCGCCGGTGCCGTCGAACAGCGCGAGCACGTCGCCGGGCTGCAGGCGCAGCACCTGCGCGTGGCGCGCGACATCGGCCGGCAACGCGAGCGTGGCGTCGGCGCGCAGTGCCGCGTCGACGAAAAAGCGCGGCACGGCCGCGGTGGTGGTGGCTTCGTTCATGCGTGTAGCGGTTGGGGTCATGCGTCGAGACGGCGCCCGAGCGCCCATCGGTAGCCGTCGAGATCCTCGATCTGCGCGAACCGGTCGCCCCAGAACTGGTCCTGCGGCGGGCTCAGCGATTTCGCGCCCGCGTCGAGCGCGCGCTGCCAGGTGGCGTCGACGTCGTCGACATACAGGTAGAACGACTGCGGCGCGGTGGCGTTCGCGCTCTTCGGCGTGAGTGCGGTCGAGCCGAACGCACCCTCGGGCGCGAACATCACGATCAGCTGGCCGCGGTAGGCCATCTCGACGTGCATGATCGCGCCGTCCTCGTCGTGCACGTCGCGCAGCTCGAAGCCGAATGCGGCCTTGAAGAAATCGATGGCCGCGCGCGCGTTGCGTACGGCCAGGTAGGGTGTCAACCAAGGCACGTTGGCCGGACGTGGATCGGTCATGAAAATCTCCTGTGTGGGCGCTTCGGCGCTTGCGCTGATTCCATGCTTCGGCGTTCGTTCAGGGGGCGGCGCGGCGTCCGGGGCGGCTCGCCCCGTGCCGCACGTCACGCATTTTGCGAAGACACGACGGGAAAGCGGAGCGAGGCGCCGCGCCGACGCTCAGCGGCGAACGCCCAGTGTATCGCGCAGCGCGCGCGGCAGGGCAAAGAGGGACGCATGCAGCCGGGCGTCGTAGTAGCGCAAACCCTGGACGCGGCGGGCGGCGAGCCGCTCGTCGACGTCGTGCGCGAACAGCGCGGCCGCGTCGAGCGTGTCGCTCGCGATCGCCATCAGCCACTGCGAGCCGTACAGCGGCACGTGCGCGGACAACGGATCGACGACCGAGAAGCTCGCGCGCAGGTCGTCGAGCAGCGCGGCGATGCGCGCCGTGTGGAACAGCGGCGAGCCGAGGTGCATCGAGATCGCGCCGCACGGCGTGAGGATCCGCTTGAGTCGCGCGTAGAACTCGCGCGTATAGAGGCCGGCCGCCGGCGAATCGGGCGGCGTGAGGTCGAACACGACGAGATCGAAGTGCTCGACGGTCGACGTGACGAAATGCGCGGCGTCGCCGATCACGACCTCGACGCGCGGATCGTCGAGCGCGCCCTGGTGTACGTCGTCGAGATAACGACGTGCCATGCCGACCACCTCGTCGTCGAGCTCCGCGACGACGATCCGCTCGATGCATGCGTGCTTGAGCAACTGGCGCGCCGCGCCGCCGTCGCCGCCGCCGAGCACGAGCGCCTTCCTCGGGCACGGATGCGCGAGCGCGGCCGGGTGCGTCATGCACTCGTGATACACGTATTCGTCGCCGACCGACGTCATCGGCCGGCCGTCGAGCGTAAACAGGCGGCCGAGCTGCGGCGTTTCCCAGACTTCGATCTGCTGGTGCGGCGACGCGACGTGCGCGAGCCGACGGGCGTTCGGGAAGCCGTACGCGGCGTCGGGCGTGGGATGAAAGAGAAGGGTCGTGCTCACGGGCGGGCCGCCAGGGCAGGGAGTTCCGACGTCTGAATTATAGGAGGCGGGCGGTTTGACGGAAAACCGTGCCGGAACACTACGCGCCGACAAGGGAAATGTCAGGCCATCTGTTAAAATGACGAGCTTTGCAGCCTCGTCCGTAGGCTCCGTCCGCTTCGCGTCCGTCAGGCGCCGCACCGCGCGCCGGGAACGATCGACGCCCGAGCTTCCGGATGCCGCCGTGCCCCGTTTCCTCGACTCGTTCTCCGGACTCGACATGACGACTTCGTCTCCCGCCTCCACCACCCTGATGGCCAACGCGATCCGCGCGCTCGCGATGGACGCCGTCCAGCAAGCGAACTCCGGCCACCCCGGCATGCCGATGGGCATGGCCGAAATCGGCGTCGCGCTCTGGTCGCGCCACCTGAAGCACAACCCGACGAACCCGCACTGGGCGGACCGCGACCGCTTCGTGCTGTCGAACGGCCATGGCTCGATGCTGCTGTACTCGCTGCTGCACCTGACCGGCTACGACCTGCCGATGGAAGAGCTGAAGAACTTCCGCCAGCTGCACTCGAAGACGCCGGGCCACCCGGAATACGGCATCACGCCGGGCGTCGAGACGACCACCGGCCCGCTCGGCCAGGGTCTCGCGAACGCGGTCGGCATGGCGCTCGGCGAAGCGCTGATGGCCGACGAGTTCAACCGTGACGGCGCGAAGATCGTCGATCACCACACGTACGTGTTCCTCGGCGACGGCTGCCTGATGGAAGGCATCTCGCACGAAGCCTGCTCGCTCGCCGGCACGCTGAAGCTGAACAAGCTGATCGCGCTGTACGACGACAACGGCATCTCGATCGACGGCGACGTCGTGAACTGGTTCCACGACGACACCCCGAAGCGCTTCGAAGCCTACGGCTGGAACGTGATCCCGAACGTGAACGGCCATGACGTCGACGCGGTCGACGCGGCCATCGCGAAGGCGAAGCTGTCGGACAAGCCGACGCTGATCTGCTGCAAGACGGTGATCGGCCAGGGCGCGGCGACCAAGGCCGGCGGCCACGACGTGCACGGCGCGGCGCTCGGCGCGGAAGAAATCGCGAAGACGCGCGAAGCGCTCGGCTGGAAGTGGGAGCCGTTCGTGATCCCGCAGGAAGTCTACGCGGCATGGGATGCGAAGGAAGCGGGCAAGCGCGCCGAAACCGAATGGGACGCGACGTTCGCCGCCTATCGCGCGAAGTTCCCGGCAGAAGCCGCCGAATTCGAGCGCCGGATGGCCAACAAGCTGCCGGCCGACTGGGCTGAAAAGGCCGCGGCGATCATCGCCGGCGCGAACGAGCGCGCCGAGACGGTTGCGACCCGCAAGGCGTCGCAGCAGGCGATCGAAGGGCTGGCTGCCGCGCTGCCGGAGCTGCTCGGCGGCTCGGCCGACCTGACCGGCTCGAACCTGACCAACTGGAAGGCGTCGAAGGCCGTCCGCGCGAATCCGGAAGGCCCGGGCGTCGTGCTGGGCAACCACATCAACTACGGCGTGCGCGAATTCGGCATGAGCGCCGCGATCAACGGCCTCGCGCTGCACGGCGGCCACAAGCCGTTCGGCGGCACGTTCCTGACGTTCTCCGACTACAGCCGCAACGCGCTGCGCGTGGCCGCGCTGATGAAGGTGCCGTCGATCTTCGTGTTCACGCACGATTCGATCGGCCTCGGCGAAGACGGTCCGACGCACCAGTCGATCGAGCACGTGTCGAGCCTGCGCCTGATCCCGAACCACGACGTGTGGCGTCCGGCCGACACGGTCGAGACGGCCGTCGCGTGGACCCACGCGGTCGCCGCCGACCGTCCGTCGAGCCTGATCTTCAGCCGCCAGAACCTGGCATTCAACCCGCGTACCGATGCGCAGATCGCGAACATCGACAAGGGCGGCTACGTGCTGAAGGACTGGGACGAAGAGATCGTCGCGCGCAAGATCATCCTGATCGCGACGGGCTCGGAAGTCGAACTCGCGATGAAGGCCGTCGAGCCGCTCGCGCAGCAAGGCATCGCGGCACGCGTCGTGTCGATGCCGTCGACCAACGTGTTCGACCGCCAGGACGCCGAATACCGTGAACGCGTGCTGCCGCACGGCGTGCGCCGTGTCGCGATCGAAGCGGGCGTGACCGCGTTCTGGCACAAGTACGTCGGCCTCGAAGGCGGCGTCGTCGGGATCGACACGTTCGGCGAATCGGCACCGGCCGGCGTACTGTTCAAGTACTTCGGCTTCACCGTCGAGCACGTCGTCGAGACCGCCAAGGCCGTGCTGGCCTAAAGACATACGCGACGCGCGCCGCCCCTCGCGCGCGTCGCACGTGAAGCTGCACGAAACGAATTTTTTCAGCCATCAGGAGATAGACCATGACGATTCGCGTCGCAATCAACGGCTACGGCCGTATCGGCCGCAACACGCTGCGCGCGTTCTATGAAAACGGCAAGAAGCACGATCTCGAGATCGTCGCGATCAACGACCTGGGCGATGCGAAGACCAACGCGCACCTGACCCAGTACGACACCGCGCACGGCAAGTTCCCGGGCGAAGTGTCGGTCGACGGCGATTACCTCGTCGTGAACGGCGACAAGATCCGCGTGCTGGCGAACCGCAACCCGGCAGAACTGCCGTGGGGCGAGCTGGGCGTCGACGTCGTGATGGAATGCACGGGCTTCTTCACGACGAAGGAAAAGGCGAGCGCGCACCTGAAGGGCGGCGCGAAGAAGGTCATCATCTCGGCACCGGGCGGCAAGGACGTCGACGCGACGATCGTCTACGGCGTGAACCACGACGTGCTGAAGGCCGAGCACACCGTCATCTCGAACGCATCGTGCACGACGAACTGCCTCGCGCCGCTCGTCAAGCCGCTGAACGACAAGATCGGCCTCGAAACCGGCCTGATGACGACGATCCACGCTTACACCAACGACCAGGTGCTGACGGACGTCTATCACGAAGACCTCCGCCGCGCGCGTTCGGCTACCCACAGCCAGATCCCGACGAAGACGGGCGCCGCTTCGGCCGTCGGCCTCGTGCTGCCGGAACTGAACGGCAAGCTCGACGGTTACGCGATCCGCGTCCCGACGATCAACGTGTCGATCGTCGACCTGTCGTTCATCGCGAAGCGCGACACGACGGTCGAGGAAGTCAACGCGATCATGAAGGAAGCATCGGAAGGCGCGCTGAAGGGCATCCTCGGCTACAACGACGCACCGCTGGTGTCGATCGACTTCAACCACAACCCGGCTTCGTCGACGTTCGACGCAACGCTGACCAAGGTGTCGGGCCGCCTCGTGAAGGTGTCGAGCTGGTACGACAACGAGTGGGGTTTCTCGAACCGCATGCTGGATACGGCTGTCGCATTCGCGAACGCGAAGTAATCCCGTACGTTGCGCGGCCGCCGCAAGGCGGCCGGCGTGGCGAACGAGCCCGGCCCGGTTTTCCGGCCGGGTTTTTTATTGCCCGGCGTTCGCCGTCACGTGTTCGAGCGCGTCGACGAACGCACGCTTCAGTGGGCTGTCGAGATCGGTCCACGCGAGGCCGATACCGGTGCGGTGCCCTGCCAGGTCGAGCGGCCGCGCGAGCACGTTCGGCGGCAGCGCGCTGGCAGCCTCCGCCGGCATCAGCCCGATTCCCATCCCCGCCGCGACGAGCGCGAGCATCGTCGTGAACTCCCCGAACTCCTGTGCGATCTCGAGCGTCGTGCCCGCGCGGCTCAGCGCGAGCAGCATGTCGTCGTGAAAGCCCGGCGCGTAGCGGCGCGCGAGCACGAACGCGGGCTGGCCGCGCAGCGCGGCCGGCGGGATGGCGTCGTGCGCGGCGAGCGGATGGTCGAGCGGCAGCGCGACGACGAAGCCTTCCTCGAGCACCACGCGCGTGTCGATGCCCGCATACGCGGCCGGCAGCCGGATCATCCCGAAATCGATCCGCCGGTCGCGCAGCGCGGCGACCTGGTCGGGCGTCGGCATGTCCTTCAGTTCGAGCGTGATCAGCGGATAACGCTCGCGCATCGTGCGCAGCACGGCCGGCAGCAGCGCGGGCAGCACCGACGACACGAACGCTATCCGCAGCGTGCCGATTTCGCCGCGGCTCGACAGCCGCGCCATCTGTTCCGCGCGCGCGGCCTGCTGCAGCGTGGCACGCGCCTCGGGCAGGAACACGCGCCCGGTATCGCTCAGTTCGACCTTGTGGCGGTCGCGCTCGAACAGGCGTGCGCCGAGTTCTTCCTCGAGCGCCTTGATCTGCATGCTCAGCGCGGGCTGCACGATGAACAGGCGCTGCGCGGCGCGCCCGAAATGCAGTTCTTCCGCGAGCGTGACGAAGGCGCGCAATTGCTTGAGTTCCATGGGCGGCGGGCAGGCGTGAGCGGTAATCAGATTTCATGATAACCGGATCAAAAAAGACCATTGGCGCGGTGCCCGGCCGGCGGCCGAAGATACCGTCAACGCGAGACCGGCCGCGATGGGCCGCCGGCTCGACTGGCACGAGGAGACACGCATGACCCACGCGCTTGAACGGTTCCGACTCGACGGCCGCCGCGCACTGATTACCGGTTCCGGACGCGGGATCGGGCTGACGCTTGCCCGCGGGCTGGCCGAAGCCGGCGCGGCGATCGTCATCAACGATCGCAATGAGGAGAAGGCCGCGACGCTCGTGCGGCATCTGCGCGAGGAAGGCTTCACGGCCGACTACGCGGTATTCGACGTCGCCGAGCACGCGCAGGTGCGTGCGGCGATCGACGATTTCGAGGCGCGCGTCGGCGCAATCGACATCCTCGTGAACAACGCCGGCATCCAGCGCCGCGCGCCGCTCGACGCATTCGAACCCGACGACTGGCAGGCGCTGATGCGCGTGAACCTCGACGGCGTGTTCAACGTCGCGCAGGCGGTGGCGCGGCACATGATCGCGCGCGGCCGCGGGAAGATCATCAACATCTGCTCGGTGCAGAGCGAGCTCGCGCGGCCGACGATCGCGCCGTATGCCGCGACCAAGGGCGCGGTGCGGATGCTGACCAAAGGGATGTGCGCCGACTGGGCGCGCCACGGCATCCAGGCGAACGGCCTCGCGCCCGGCTATTTCGAAACCGAACTCAACCGCGCGCTGGTCGACGACGCCGCGTTCTCGGACTGGCTGTGCAAGCGCACGCCGGCCGGCCGCTGGGGGCGCGTCGACGAGCTGTGCGGGGCGGCGATCTTCCTCGCATCGGCCGCGTCCGATTTCGTGAACGGCCAGACGCTGTTCGTCGACGGCGGCCTGACCAGCGCCGTCTGAGCGGCGGCGCGAGCGCGCCATGCGCGCAGCGCCGTTGCGCCGGCCGCGGCCGGCATCCGAATTCCCAGAAGAGCCCGCCGCACGAGCGGGCCGATGTCCCGGTCGCGGTACGCGCCGGGTTCCGGAACGGAAGGCAGGAGACAGGAGACAACGATGGATCGCATTTCCCCGCCGCCCGCGCGGCACGATGCAGGGTCCGGTGCGCCGGGCGAGACCGTCGAGCGCCGCGGCGTCGACGCGAAGCAGCTCAACCGCGCGGCATGGACCTGCTCGCTCGGCAGCGCGCTCGAATACTACGATTTCGCGTTGTACACGCTCGCATCGGCGCTGGTTTTTGGGCCGCTGTTCTTTCCCGCGCAGACCGCCGAGACGCGGCTGATCGCGAGCTTCGGCACCTACTTCGTCGGCTTTGCGGTGCGCCCGCTCGGCGGGGTCGTGTTCGGCGTGCTCGGCGACCGGATCGGCCGCAAGTTCGTGCTGACGGCGACGGTGCTGCTGATGGGCGTCGCGAGCACGCTGATCGGCGTACTGCCGACCTTCGAAACGGCGGGCTACTGGGCCCCCGGGCTGCTCGTGCTGCTGCGCATCCTGCAGGGCCTCGGTGCCGGAGCCGAGCAGGCCGGCGCCGCGGTGCTGATGACCGAATACGCGCCGCCCGGCAAGCGCGGCTTCTATGCGTCGCTGCCGTTCCTGGGCATCCAGCTCGGCACGGTGCTGGCGGCCGCGGTCTATTTCCTGCTGCTCGCGAACCTCGACCGCGTCACCGACGGCTGGGGCTGGCGCGTGCCGTTCCTGTTCAGCGCGGTGATCGTCGCGGTCGGGATCTACATGCGCGTGCGGCTGCACGAGTCGCCGACCTTCGTGCGGCTCGAGAAGCGTGCGCAGGTATTGGCGAATCCGCTGAAGAGCGCCGTGCAGCATTCGAAGCGCTCGCTGCTGATCGGCATCGGCCTGCGGATGGCCGAGAACGGCGGCTCGTCGATCTACCAGGCACTCGCCGTCAGCTATCTCGCGGGCGTGATCGGCATGAAGGGGCCGATCGGCGCGCTCGCGCTGGTGTGCGCGGCGACCGTCGGCGCGTGTACGGTGCCGCTGGCGGGCCGGCTCAGCGACCGCTTCGGCCGCGTGCGCGTGTATCGCACGTTCGCGTGGCTGCAGCTCGCGCTCGCGTTCCCGGTGTGGTGGATCTTCAGCCAGGGGAACGTGGTCGCGAGCGTGATCGCGATCTCGGTCGCGCAGGGCTTCGCGAACTGGGGGATGCTCGGCGCGCAGGCCGCGCTGCTGCCCGAACTGTTCGGCGCGCGGCATCGCTACATGGGCGTGTCGTTCTCGCGCGAAGTGTCGGCTGTGCTCGCGGGCGGGATTGCGCCGCTCGTCGGCGCGACGATCATCGCGACCGTGATCGCGCTGCACGGCGGCGATCACGCGGCCGGCGTGCGCGCCTGGGTGCCGATCGCCGCGTACCTGGTGCTGCTGACGCTGATCACGCTGTTCACGACGTCGCGGATGCCCGAAACGCTGAACCGCGATCTCGACGATCCGCTCGACGCGGCACAGGTGGCGCAGGCCCCGGGCGCCGATGCGCTCGCGCGGCACGCATGAACGGGTCGGGCGGCTGACGCGGCCCGGCCTGCCTTCGCATTCAACTTATCTCGACAGGAGCAAGCGCAGATGGCGCACGAATCGACCCAGCGGCCCGAACTGCTGATGACGGGCCCTTACCAGCCGTGGGACGACGCATGGCTGTCGGCAGGCTATGACGTCCACCGGCTGTGGGAAGCCGCCGACCGCGCGGCGTTCCTCGCCGAACACGGCGCCGGCGTGCGCGCGATCGCGACGCGCGGCGATCTCGGCGCGAATGCCGCGCTGATCGCCGCGCTGCCGAAGCTCGAGATCATCGCGTGCTACGGCGTCGGCACCGATGCGATCGACTTGGCCGCCGCGCGCGAGCGCGGCATCCGCGTGACGAACACGCCCGACGTGCTGACCGGCGACGTGGCCGACCTCGGCGTCGGGCTCGCGCTCGCGATGATGCGCCGCATCGGCGCCGGCGACGCGTACGTGCGTTCCGGCGCCTGGCGCGACGGCGACATGCCGCTCGTCACGCGGCTGTACGGCAAGCGCGTCGGCGTGGTCGGCTTCGGCCGGATCGGCTCGACGATCGCGCGCCGGCTGTCGGGCTTCGACGTCGAGCTCGGTTACTTCGACGTCGCGCCGCGCGCGGACAGCCCGCACCGCTTCTTCGGCGACCTCGCCGAGCTGGCCGGCTGGTGCGACCTGCTGATCGTCACGCTCGCGGGCGGGCCGGCGACGCGTCACCTCGTCGGCGCCGCCGTGCTCGACGCGCTCGGGCCGCAAGGCTATCTGGTGAACGTGTCGCGCGGCACGACCGTCGACGAACCCGCGCTGCTCGACGCGCTCGAGCGCGGTGCGATCGCCGGTGCGGCGCTCGACGTGTTCTGGAACGAGCCGCGCATCGACCCGCGTTTCCTCGCGTTGCCGAACGTGCTGCTGCAGCCGCACCATGCGAGCGGCACGATCGAGACGCGCCAGGCGATGGGCTGGCTGGTGCGCGACAACCTTGCCGAGCACTTCGCCGGCGCGCCGCTGGTCACGCCGGTCGTCTGAGGAGGCTGTCATGCGTATGCGTTGCATGTGTGTCGTGATCCACGGGCCGAACGACCTGCGGGTGGAAGAACAGGACGCGGGCGAGATCGGCCCGGGTCAGGTGCGCGTCGAGGTCGCGATGGGCGGCATCTGCGGCTCCGATCTCCATTACTTCCGGCACGGCGGCTTCGGTGCGATCCGGCTGCAGCAGCCGATGGTGCTCGGCCACGAGGTCGCCGGCACGGTCGCGGAAGTCGCGCCGGACGTGACGTCGGTGAAGGTCGGCGATCGCGTCGCGGTCAATCCGAGCCGGCCGTGCGGTGCGTGCCGCTACTGCCTCGAAGGGCTGCCGAACCAGTGCCTCGACATGCGCTTCTACGGCAGCGCGATGCGGATGCCGCACGTGCAGGGCGCATTCCGCAACGCGCTCGTGTGCGACGCGGTGCAGTGCGTGAAGGTTGCCGATCACGTGCCGATGTCGCTCGCGGCGCTCGCCGAACCGTTCGCGGTCGGGCTGCATGCGGTGTCGCGCGCGGGCCCGCTGATCGGCAAGCGCGTGCTCGTGTCGGGCTGCGGGCCGATCGGCGTGCTCGCCGTCGCGGCGGCGCGCGTGCACGGCGCGGCGGAGATCGTCGCGACTGACGTCGTCGAGGCGCCGCTGGAAGTGGCGAGCGCGCTCGGCGCCGACCGCACGATCAACGCGGCGGCCGACGCCGGATGGGTCGAGCGCTACAGCGCCGGCAAGGGCACGTTCGACGTGATGATCGAGTGTTCGGGCAATGCGCGCGCGCTGCGCGACGGGCTGGACGTGATGCGTCCGCGCGGGGTCGTCGTGCAGCTCGGGCTCGGCGGCGACGTCAGCCTGCCGCAGAACGTCGTGGTCGCGAAGGAGCTGTCGATTTGCGGTTCGTTCCGCTTTCACGCGGAATTCGCGCTCGCGGTGCAGCTCATCAACGCGGGGCGCGTCGACCTGCGGCCGGCCGTCACGCGCGTGTTCCCGATGCGCGACGCGAACCTCGCGTTCGAACTGGCCGGCGACCGGCAGCGTGCGATGAAGGTGCTGATCGATTTCGTCGACGAAGCTGCGTGACGGTCACGCACTGGCGCGACTGTCTCGACGCGATCGTGAAAAGGGCACGCCCGCGCTTCGCGGGGCGTGCCCTTTTTCATGGTGACGAGAAAACGCCCCGCTGAATTACTGCGTGACCTGCCGCGCGCCGGCGCGCTGCGACGCGAGCCACAACACGACCAGCACGCCCGCGAGCGCCGCGCCCGCGATGCACACGCCGCGCCAGCCGTCGATGCCGTACGCGACGCTCGCCGCGAACGACCCGAGCGCGCCGCCGATGAAGTAGCTTGTCAGGTAGATCGTCGTCACGCGGCTGCGCGCGTTGCCGGCCAGCGCATAGATCACGCTCTGGTTCGAGATGTGGACGCCCTGCACGCCGACGTCGAGCAGCAGGATGCCCGCGATCAGCGCCGCCAGCGAGTGCGCGCCGGTCGCGATCAGCGCGAACGACGCGAGCACGGCCGCCGCGAACAAGCCCGTCGCGGCATTGCCGTGTCCGCGATCGACCAGCCGGCCGGCCGACGTCGCCGCGAGCGCGCCTACCGCGCCGACGACGCCGAACAGGCCGATCTGCCCTTCGGAATAGCTGTACGGCGGCTGGCTCAGCAGGAACGTGAGGCCCGTCCACAGCAGGCTGAAGCACGCGAACACGAGCGCGCCGTAGGCGGAGCGCAGCGCGATCAGCGGTTGCGCGCGCACCAGCGCGACGAGCGACTTCATCAGCGCCGCATAGTCGAGGCGCGCGTCGCGGCGATCCTTCGGCAGCTTCACGGCGAGCACGGCCGTCAGCGCGAGCACCATCACCGCGGCGATGCCGTACACGGCCCGCCAGCCGAACCCGTCGGCGATCGCACCGGCCGCGACGCGCGCGAGCAGGATGCCGAGCAGCAGCCCGCTCATCACGGTGCCGACCGCGCGGCCGCGCGAGCGCGCGTCGGCGAGCGACGCCGCGAACGGCACCAGCAGCTGCGTCGAACAGGTGACGAAGCCGACCGCGACGTTCGCGACGACGAACATCGTGAAGTTCGTGCTGAACGTGACCGCGGCCAGCGCGACGACGTTGAGCATCAGCAGCCGCACGATCAGCGTGTGGCGGTTGACCGCGTCGCCGAGCGGGACGATCAGCAGCAGGCTCGCCGCATAACCGAGCTGCGTCAGCGTGACGAGATAGCCGAGTTCGGTCGGCGCGCGGCCGAAGCTGTGCGCGATCGCGGCGAGCAGCGGCTGCGCGTAATAGATGTTGCCGATGACGATGCCGCACGCGCACGCGAACAGCAGCGTCATGCCGCGGGTCAGGGGAGGATGGTTGTCTTGATGCGGTTCCATGGTCGCGAAAAACAGCGGCGCCGGCCGGCGGCACGGGGGCTGTCGGCTGCGCGGGGTGACGGAAATCGGGGCCGGCATCAACGGATCGGCGGTGAACCGATGCGCGCCGGGCGGATCGCGGCCGGGCCCGGATCGGGCGGGCGGCGGATCGTCGTGCGGCGGGCGCAGGCAGGCGGGCCCGGGCGGGCCGTTCCGATGCGCAAAGCAGGTGCGATGCGCCGGAACGGATGTGCGTATGATGCGGGAATCGAACCATAGCGTCCAAGACTGGATCGTTATGCTCTTCATTGGTAAAACCAATACGTCGGCCGCCATGCTACTCCGCCACATCCGCTATTTCCTGGCCGTCGCCGAGCAGCGCAGTTTCACGCGCGCGGCCGACGCGCTGCACGTGTCGCAGCCGACGCTGTCGCAGCAGGTCCGCCAGCTCGAGGAAACGCTCGGCGTGCAGCTGTTCGACCGCTCGGGCCGCACGGTGCAGCTCACCGAGTTCGGCGAGGTCTATGCGCGCCACGCGCGCGCCGCGCTGCACGAACTCGATACGGGGCAGCGCGCGCTGCACGACGTCGCCGGCCTCGGCGGCGGGTCGTTGCGGCTCGCGATGATGCCGACCTTCGCGGCCTACCTGAGCGGCTCGCTGATCGACGCGTTCCATGCCGACTATCCGAACGTCGCGCTGACGATCGACGCGATGCCGCAGGAACGCATCGAGGCGCTGCTCGCCGACGACCGGCTCGACGCGGGCTTCGCGTTCATGCCGCCGCGGGCGCCGGACGTCGACGCACTGCCGCTGTGGGACGAGCCGCTCGCGCTCGTGACGGGCCGCACGCACCGTCTTGCGCGGCGGCGCCGCGCGCTGACGCCGGCCGAGCTCGGCGGCGAGCCGCTGGTGCTGCTGAGCCGCGCGTTCGCGACGCGCGAGAGCATCGACCGCTATTTCATCGAGCACGGCGCGAGGCCGAAGATCGCGATCGAGACGAATACGGTCAGCGCGGTGCTGGAGCTCGTGCGGTGCGGCCGGCTCGCGACGGTGCTGCCCGACGCGGTCGCGCGCGAGAGTGCCGACCTGTGCGCGCTGGAGATCGATCCGCCGCTGCCCGCGCGCACGGCGGCGCTGCTGACACGCAAGGGCGCGTACCGCAGCGTCGCGGCGCGCGCGTTCATCGAGCGTGCGCTCGCGTATCGGGATCCGTCGGGAGGTTGACCGGTACGACGGGGCGGCGCGCGCGGCGCGCGGCCGCCCGGGCCGTCAGGTGCGCGGTGTCGGGAAGAAGATGCCCGCGCGCTGCGCGGCGTTCGCGATGTGCGTTTCGATCGCGGTGCCCGCGGCGGCCGCATCGCGTGCGATCAGCGCGTCGACGATCGCGCGGTGCTCGGTCCACGTCGACAGCAGCAGCTCGCGCCGGTAGAACGGCATGCGCTGGCTTTCCTTCATGATGTCGGCGCTGCTGCGCAGGATCGATTCGATCGCCGCGTTGCCCGCGAGATGGATGATCCGCATGTGGAAGTCGAAGTCGAGCTGCGATGCCGCGTCGAGCTCGCTTTCGGTGAGCGCGACGTGCAGGTCGGCGAGATTGTCCTCGAACCACGCGATGTCGTCGTCGGTGACGACGTGCGCGGCCATTCGCGCGGCGAATCCTTCGAGCGCGTAGCGCATCTGGTAGGTATCGGGCGGCGACGACTGCTCGGCGAACCGCCACGCATGGGCGGCCGTGGCCTGCGCGCTTTCGACATACACGCCCTTGCCCGCGCGGATGCGCAGCATCCCGAGCGCCTCGAGCGTCGACAGCGCCTCGCGCAGCGACGCGCGGCTGATCTCCAGCTCCTCGGAGAGCTGGCGCTGGGCCGGCAGCAGGCTGCCGACCGGATACACGCCTGCCTCGATCCGGTCGCGGATCGTCGCGATGGCGGCGTCGGTCACGGTATGCGGAACGTTTTTCATGAGGTGAACTTTGGCCGGTCTGACCGGCATTGTAATCCGCACGCAGGCGGTGCATGGACGCCCTACGGGAAAGCCACGATCTGCCCCTGTCCGGTGCGTGTCAGGCGGGTGGGGAGGGGGTGGGAAATCCCTATTTTGTCCGTCCTTGACGCCACTATATCGGCTTCCTACTATCGACCATAACATCACTGGTCTTACCAGTATGAACAGACGAAACTGCAACCGTTGGATCGGGAGAGCGCCGTGTCGAAATTCCTCAATTCGCTGTTTGGCCGGGTAGTCGTCGCATTGATCCTGGGGATCGCGCTAGGCGCGTTCTTCCCGCATTTTGCCGAGTCGCTGCGACCGCTCGGCGACGGCTTCCTGAAGCTCATCAAGATGGTGATCGGGCCGATCGTGTTCTGCGTCGTGGTCAGCGGGATGGCGAACGCGGGCGACCTGAAGAAGGTCGGCCGGGTCGGCCTGAAGGCCGTCATCTACTTCGAGGTGATGACGACGCTCGCGCTCGGCATCGGCCTCGTGCTCGCGTGGGTCACGCGCCCGGGCGTCGGGATGAACATCGACCTGCGCTCGCTCGACGCGTCGTCGCTCGCGTCGTACGCGAAGAACGCCGAGAGCCTGAAGGACACGGCCGGCTACCTGATGAAGATCATCCCCGAGACCGCGATCGACGCGTTCGCGAAGGGCGACATCCTGCAGATCCTCGTGTTCGCGGTGCTGTTCGGTTCCGCGCTGTCGCTGCTCGGCGACAAGGCGCAACGCGTCAACTCGCTGATCGAGGAGCTGTCGCACGTGTTCTTCCGGATCATCGGCTTCATCATCAAGCTCGCGCCGCTCGGCGTGCTCGGCGCGATCGCGTTCACGACCGGCAAGTACGGCGTCGCGTCGCTCAAGCAGCTTGGTTACCTGGTCGCGGTGTTCTACCTGAGCTGCTTCGTGTTCGTCACGGTCGTGCTCGGCGTGGTGATGCGGCTCGCGGGCTTCTCGGTGTTCAAGCTGATCCGCTACCTGCGCGAGGAACTGTCGATCGTGCTCGGCACGGCGTCGTCGGACGCGGTGCTGCCGCAGGTGATGCGCAAGCTCGAATACATGGGCGTGAAGGATTCGACGGTCGGCCTCGTGATCCCGACCGGCTATTCGTTCAACCTCGACGGCTTCTCGATCTACCTGACGCTCGCCGTGCTGTTCATCGCGCAGGCCACCAACACGCCGCTGTCGACGCACGACCTGATCGTCGTGCTGCTCGTGTCGCTCGTCACGTCGAAGGGCGCGCACGGGATCCCGGGCTCGGCGATCGTGATCCTCGCGGCGACGCTGTCGGCGATCCCCGCGATTCCCGTGCTCGGCCTCGTGCTGATCCTGCCGGTCGACTGGTTCGTCGGCATCGCCCGTGCGCTGACCAACCTGATCGGCAACTGCGTCGCGACGGTGGTCGTCGCGGTGTGGGAGAACGACATCGACCGGGCCCGCGCGAAGCGCGTGCTGAACCGCGAGCTGCGCTACGTGCCGGCCGAAGAGGAAGACCGCACGGCGCCGGTCGCCGGCGATCAGGCTCACGCGCTCTGAGCGCGACCCCGCGCGGGCGGCCTTGCCCCGGGCCGCCCCGCGCACCTGGCATTCATGTGGCCGGCGCCTCGATGCGCCGGCCCTTCATCAAACTACAGGAGACGACATGGCAGCCCCCATCCTCGATCCGGATGCGCCGGCGTTTACGCGGCGTTACATGAACCTCGCCGACCCGCGCCTCGGGGCGCAGGCGCTCTTTGCCAGCGACGAGTTCTTCGCGCCGAAGGAGCGCATGCTGAATCCCGAGCCGGCCGTGTTCATTCCCGGCAAGTACGACGACCACGGCAAGTGGATGGACGGCTGGGAAACGCGCCGCAAGCGCACGACCGGCCACGACTTCTGCGTGGTGCGGCTCGCGCGGCCGGGCGTGATTCACGGCGTCGACCTCGACACGAGCCATTTCACCGGCAACTTCCCGCCGGCCGCATCGATCGACGCGTGCGTCGCGGAAGGCGACACGCCGTCCGACAACGCCGAATGGCGCACGATCGTCCCGGCGACGACGCTGCAGGGCAATTCGCATCACTACGTGAGCGTCGACGATGCGCAGCCTTATACGCACCTGCGCGTGAACCTGTACCCGGACGGCGGCCTCGCGCGGCTGCGCGTGTACGGCCAGCCGCAGCGCGACTGGCGCCAGGTGCCGGCCGGCGAGCTCGTCGATCTCGCGGCGATCGAGAACGGCGGCTACCTGGTGGCCGCGAACAACCAGCACTTCGGCCCGGCATCGCAGATGCTGATGCCGGGGCGCGGCGCGAACATGGGCGACGGCTGGGAAACGCGGCGCCGCCGCGAGCCCGGCAACGACTGGGCGATCGTCGCGCTCGCGCGGCCGGGCATCATCCGGCGCGTCGAGGTCGATACCGCGTTCTTCAAGGGCAATTTCCCCGACCGCTGCTCGCTGCAGGCCGCGAGGGTGGCGGGCGGCACCGACGACTCGCTCGTCACGCAGGCGATGTTCTGGGCCGAACTGCTCGGCGAGCAGAAGCTGTCGATGGACCACGTCCACACGTTTGACCAGCTTGCGGCGCTCGGCCCCGTCACGCACGTGCGTTTCAACATCTTCCCGGACGGCGGCGTGTCGCGCCTGCGTCTGTGGGGCGAGCCGGCTTGAAGGAGGGCAACGGCATGAGCGGATCCCGCATCCTGCGCGTCGAGCGCCTGACCCGCGAAGCGTTCGCGCCGTTCGGCGACGTGATCGCGCTCGAAGGCGCGCGCCATTTTCCGATCAACGGCGGCACGACCGAGCGCTTCCACGATCTCGCGACGATCGACGTGTGCGCGGACGGCGGCCGCCCGCTCGTCAGTGTGTTCCGCGCGCAGCCGCGTGCGCTGCCGGTTGCGGTCACGCTGATGGAGCGCCATCCGCATGGCAGCCAGGCGTTCATCCCGCTCGCGGCGGTGTCGCGTTACGCGATCGTCGTCGCGCCGGCCGGCGAGTTCCGGCCCGACGCAATGCGCGCGTTCCTCGCGGAAGGCTGGCAGGGCGTGAACTATGCGAAGGGCGTCTGGCACCATCCGCTGCTCGCGCTGGATGCGGTCAGCGATTTCGTGATCGTCGATCGCGGCGGCCCGCAGCCGAACTGCGACGAAATCCCGCTCGAGTGCGCATGGGCGCTGGAGTTCGAACCGGCCTGCGCGGGCGCGGCATGACGAAGGCGGGCAGGCCGGCCCCTCCGGCGGCCTGATGTCACCCGGGGCCGCCCGGGCAGGCAACGCGAAGGGTGTGCGAAAGCCTGGGCGGGCCCGCCCGTGGGGCGGCGGTGCGCCGCCGGTTTCCCCGGGCGGGCGCCTCCTGCGTATCCCGAAAAGAAGACGGCCCGGAAGGCGAATCGCCGTCCGGGCCGTCCTGCATGCGCCGCGCGCGCGGCTGGATTTCAGTGCTTGCGGTGCGGGCAGTTCTCGGTCGTGCAGGAACCGTACATCGCGAGCGAGTGCTCCTGGAGCCGGAAGCCGCGCTCCTTCGCGATCGCCTGCTGGCGGCTTTCGATCTCGGCGTCGAAGAATTCCTCGACCCGGCCGCAATCGAGGCACACGAGGTGGTCGTGGTGCGAGCCTTCGTTCAGTTCGAACACGGCCTTGCCGGATTCGAAGTTGCTGCGCGACAGCAGGCCGGCCTGCTCGAACTGCGTCAGCACGCGGTAGACGGTGGCAAGCCCGATGTCGAGCTGCTCGTTGAGCAGGTTCCGGTAGACGTCTTCTGCGGTCAGATGGCGCACCGGGCTTTGCTGGAAGATCTCGAGAATCTTGAGGCGCGGTAGGGTGGCCTTTAGCCCGATATTCTTGAGATCCGTCGGATTGGTCATGGCTAGGCATCCCTAGAGTACAATGCAGGGCTTCAATGTTACCGGCTTTTCGCCGTTCCAGAAACACGCGCGGCCTGCGACGCGGGCCTGCACGGTGAGGGAAATGATTCCAGAATCTCTTTCGCACTTTCAGAGGAGCCGCATGCGGAGTGTCATCATCGCTGCCGCCGCCGTTGCCGCGCTGGCTGGTTGTTCGTCTTACGACAGCGTGACGCAGCGCATCGCGCAGAGCATCACCCCCTACCGGATCACCGTCGTGCAAGGCAACTTCGTGTCGCAGGAGAAAGCCTCGCAGCTGCAGGTCGGCATGTCGCGCGAGCAGGTACGCGCGCTGCTCGGCACCCCGCTGCTGGCGGACATGTTCCACGCCGACCGCTGGGATTACCTCTTCTACTTCAAGCGCGGCTCGACGGCGGTCGTCCAGCAGCGTGATCTCGTCGTGACGTTCTCGGGCGATCGCGTCGCGGGCTGGACGGGGGCGGACAACCTGCCTTCGGAGCTCGACCTGCTGGCCGACATCGACGGCGACCGTGGCGGCAAGAAGGCGAAGGCGGCCGCAGCGGCGAAGAAGGCCGCCGAGGCTGCCGCCGCCGCGAGCGCCGCGCAGGCGGCGAGCGCGCCGGCGCCGGAGACCGTCGCGAGCCCGTCCACCGTGCCGGCGTCCGGCGCGGTGGTCGACCAGGATGCGAACGCGCAGGCCGCCCGCGCGGCGAACCGCGCGACCAACCAGGTGTCGGGCCAGGGCTCGGCCGCGCGGCGGTTCACGCCGTCCACACAGGCTTCCGGCGGTGCGCCGGTGCCGGGCGGCCAGCCGCCGGGCGCGGTTCCGGCGATCCAGCCGCAGTTCCAGTTCCATCGTCCGCCGCCGCCGAACGCGTCGAACGAGGCGTCGCCGCCGGTCGGCCCGCAAGGTTCCGACACGCTGCAGAACCAGCCGCTCACCGCGCCGGCGCAATAAGCCCGCGCGCGGAAACAGGGCGGCATGCGCCGCCCGCCTTTAGACCTGTCGTGTAGAAAGCCATGAAGATTGCGATTGCCGGCGCATCGGGCCGTATGGGCCGGATGCTGATCGAAGCCGTTCTCAACGATTCCGACGCGCAGCTCGTCGGCGCGCTCGACCGCGCCGATTCGCCGTTCCTCGGCCAGGACGCCGGCGCGTTCCTCGGCAAGGAAACCGGGGTCAGGCTGACCGCCGATCTCGACGCCGTGTTCGCGCAGGCCGACTACCTGATCGACTTCACGCGTCCGGAAGGCACGATGGCCCATATCGAGGCCGCGCTGCGCCACGACGTGAAGCTCGTGATCGGCACGACCGGCTTCACCGCCGAGCAGAAGGCCGGGCTGCAGGCCGCTGCGGGCAAGATCGGCATCGTGTTCGCGGCGAACATGAGCGTCGGCGTGAACGTCACGCTGAAGCTGCTCGAATTCGCGGCGAAGCACTTCTCGCACGGCTACGACATCGAGATCATCGAGGCGCATCACCGCCACAAGGTCGACGCGCCGTCGGGCACCGCGCTGATGATGGGCGAAGCGGTCGCCGGCGCGCTCGGGCGCTCGCTCGACGATTGCGCGGTGTACGGCCGCCACGGCGTGACGGGCGAACGCGATCCGTCGTCGATCGGCTTCGCGGCGGTGCGCGGCGGCGACATCGTCGGCGATCACACCGTGCTGTTCGCCGGGATCGGCGAGCGCATCGAGATCACGCACAAGTCGTCGAGCCGCGTGTCGTATGCGCAGGGCGCGCTGCGCGCGGTCCGCTTCCTGTCGGCGCGCGGCGCCGGCCTGTTCGACATGCAGGACGTGCTCGGCCTGCGCTGACCCCACGGGGAAACTCCGATGGCGATACCCACCGGCGTTGTCCACTACCTCGAAAGCGGCGATGCGATCACGCATGCCGTCGCTTATGTGCTGCTGGCGATGTCCGTCGCCAGCTGGTGCTTCCTCCTCATGAAAGCCTGGCTGCTGGTCCGCGCGAAGCGGCAGGGGCCGCGCGCGCTCGCCGCGTTCTGGCGCGCGCCGTCGCTCGACGCGGGCATAACCGCGCTCGCCGGCGCCGATCGCGAGCGCGTGTTCGTGCCGCTCGCCGAAGCCGCGCGCGATGCGGCCGACGATCACGACCCGGCCGCGCTGGCCGCGCGCGTCGAGCGCGGCGAACGCGTGCTGCGTGCGTTGCGGCACGCGATGCTGCGCTCGCAGCGGCGCCTCGAATTCGGCCAGGTGCTGCTCGCGTCGATCGGCAGCACCGCGCCGTTCGTCGGGCTGCTCGGCACCGTGTGGGGCATCTATCACGCGCTCGGCAGCATCGCCGCGAGCGGGCAGGCGCAGATCGAGAGCGTCGCGGGGCCGGTCGGCGAGGCGCTGATCATGACCGCGTTCGGGCTCGTGGTCGCGATTCCCGCGGTACTGGCCTACAACATCCTCGGGCGGCTCGTGCGGCAGCTCGCCGAGGAGCTCGACGGTTTCGCGCGCGACCTGCACGTGTTCGTCTGCGCGCAGGAAGCCTGACGCGCCCATTCCGGAGGAGCGACCATGGCATTCGGCGGGCTCGAGCACCACAAGACGTCCGCGCCGATGGCGGAGATCAACATGACGCCGCTGATCGACGTGATGCTGGTGCTGCTCGTCATTTTCATCATCACCGCGCCGCTGATGACGCACGCGATCCGGCTCGACCTGCCGAAGGTCGCGGCCAGCGTCGCGCGCGACACGCCGCAATCCGTCACCTTGTCGATCGACGACGCGGGCAAGCTGTACTGGGACGACACGCAGGTGGCGCTCGACGCGCTGCCCGCGCGCTTCCGGGCCGCCGCCGCGGGCGGCGCGCCGCCCGAGCTGCGGCTGCGAGCGTCGCGCGCGACCCGCTACGACGTGATTGCGCAGGTGATGGGCGCCGCGCAGGCCGCCGGCCTCACGCGGATCGGCTTCGTGACCGACGTGCCGCCGCAGGCGGGCGGTTCCGCGGCGGCGCCTGCCGTGCCGGCCAACCGCTGAGCGGCTCCGGCGGGCCCGCCCCTGGCGCGGGATCGGGCCGCCCGCCGCAAGACCGGTCGAATGGGCCGGCGCGGGCGGTATAATCAACGTTTTTCCCGGTTGGCAGGCTCTTTTCAGGTAACCCGGAATTTTCCAGGCTACCCGGGCATGCTGCGGGTTGCCCGGAAAATTCCCGGAAACCGTGAACAGGTCCGGCAACAGCGAACCTGCCGGTCCGCCGGGCAAGCACGATTTTCGATCCACTCCTGCGCGCGCCGTCGCGCCGCTTAAAGCCTAGTCCGAACCACACCATGCACGAGAGATACGTACCCGCCGACGTCGAAGCCGCCGCCCAGGGCGACTGGCGCGCAGCCGATGCCTACAAGACGCAGGAAGATTCGCAGAAGCCGAAGTTCTACTGCGTGTCGATGCTGCCGTACCCGTCCGGCAAGCTGCACATGGGTCACGTGCGCAACTACACGATCAACGACGTGATGTACCGCTATCTGCGGATGAACGGCTACAACACGCTGATGCCGATGGGCTGGGACGCGTTCGGGATGCCGGCCGAGAACGCCGCGATGGCGAACGGCGTGCCGCCCGCGAAGTGGACCTACGACAACATCGACTACATGAAGGGCCAGATGCAGTCGATGGGCCTCGCGATCGACTGGTCGCGCGAGATCGCGACGTGCAAGCCGGACTACTACAAGTGGAACCAGTGGCTGTTCCTGAAGATGCTCGAGAAGGGCATCGCGTACAAGAAGACGGGCACCGTGAACTGGGACCCGGTCGACCAGACCGTGCTCGCGAACGAGCAGGTGATCGACGGCCGCGGCTGGCGCTCGGGCGCGCTCGTCGAGAAGCGCGAGATCCCGATGTACTACCTGCGCATCACGCAGTACGCGGATGAGCTGCTGAACGACCTCGACGGCCTCGGCTGGCCCGAGCGCGTGAAGATCATGCAGCAGAACTGGATCGGCAAGAGCTTCGGCGTAAACTTCGGCTTCCCGTACGAACTCGACGGCGAGAAGAAGCTGCTGCGCGTGTTCACGACGCGCGCCGATACCATCATGGGCGTCACGTTCTGCGCGATCGCGGCCGAGCATCCGCTGGCCACGCGCCTCGCGCAGGACAAGCCCGAGCTGCTCTCGTTCATCGACGAATGCAAGCGCGGCGGTGTCGCCGAGGCCGACGTCGCGACGATGGAGAAGAAGGGCGTCGCGACGGGCTTCTCGGTCACGCACCCGCTGACCGGCGAGCCGGTCGAGGTGTGGATCGGCAACTACGTGCTGATGAGCTATGGCGAAGGCGCGGTGATGGGCGTGCCGGGCCACGACGAGCGCGATTTCGCGTTCGCGAAGAAATACGACCTGCCGATCAGGCAGGTGATCTCGGCCGAAGGCCAGCAGTACTCGCTCGACGCATGGCAGGAGTGGTACGGCGACAAGGAAACCGCGGTCTGCGTGAACAGCGGCAAGTACGACGGCCTGCGCTACACGGAAGCCGTCGACGCGGTCGCGGCCGACCTGAACGCCGGCGGTTTCGGCGACAAGCAGGTCACGTGGCGCCTGCGCGACTGGGGCGTATCGCGCCAGCGCTACTGGGGCACGCCGATCCCGATCATCCACTGCCCGTCGTGCGGCGACGTGCCGGTGCCCGAGCAGGATCTGCCCGTCGTGCTGCCGGAAGACCTCGTGCCGGACGGCTCGGGCAACCCGCTCGCGAAGTCGGAAGCGTTCCTGAACTGTTCGTGCCCGAAGTGCGGCGCGGCCGCGAAGCGCGAAACCGACACGATGGACACCTTCGTCGATTCGTCGTGGTACTTCTCGCGCTACACGGCGCCGGACGCCGAGACCATGGTCGACGCGCGCACCGATTACTGGATGCCGATGGATCAATACATCGGCGGCATCGAGCACGCGATCCTGCACCTGCTGTATTCGCGCTTCTGGACCAAGGTGATGCGCGACCTCGGCCTCGTGAAGTTCGGCGAGCCGGCGAAGAACCTGCTCACGCAGGGGATGGTGCTGAACGAGACGTTCTACCGTGAAGACGCTTCCGGCAAGAAGACCTGGTACAACCCGGCCGACGTGACGGTCACGCACGACGACAAGGGCCGCCCGGTCGGCGCGACGCTGAATACGGACGGCCAGCCGGTCGTGCTCGGCGGCATCGAGAAGATGTCGAAGTCGAAGAACAACGGTGTCGATCCGCAGGTGCTGATCGACCAGTACGGTGCCGATACCGCGCGCCTGTTCACGATGTTCGCCGCGCCGCCCGAGCAGCAGCTCGAGTGGTCGGGTGCGGGCGTCGAGGGCGCGAGCCGCTTCCTGCGCCGCGTGTGGAGCTTCGGTGCGACGAACCGTGAAGCGCTCGCCGCGCGCGCGGGCTTCGATGCGGCCGCGCTCGGCGAAGCCGACAAGGCGCTGCGCCGCGAAATCTACAGCGTGCTGAAGCAGGCCGATTTCGATTACCAGCGCCTGCAATACAACACGGTCGTGTCGGCCGCGATGAAGATGCTGAACGCGATCGACGGCGCGAAGGGCGCGACGCCCGGCGTGCTGCGCGAAACGTACGGCGTGCTGTTGCGCGTGCTGTACCCGGTCGTGCCGCACGTCACGTTCGAGCTGTGGAAGGCGCTCGGCTATGCGGACGAATTCGGCCCGCTGCTCGACGCACCGTGGCCGAAGGTCGACGAGGCCGCGCTCGAGCAGGCCGAGATCGAACTCGTGCTGCAGGTGAACGGCAAGGTGCGCGGCGCGCTGAAGGTCGCGAAGGACGCGAGCCGCGAGGCGATCGAAGCTGCGGCGGTGGCCGACGAAGCGTTCGCGAAGTTCAGCGACGGCAAGCCGGCGAAGAAGATCGTCGTCGTGCCGGGCCGCCTCGTGAACATCGTCGTCTGACGGCCGCCGGCCGTCGGACGTACCCAGAAGGAGCGAAGGTGATCCGCAGATCGTTTTTGATGCTCGCCGTCGGCAGCGCGGTCGCGCTGTCGGCATGCGGCTTCCAGTTGCGCGGCCAGCAGGACTACGCGTTCAAGCACCTGCTGATCGTCGGCGCGCCGGCGCCGGTCGAGGCGCGCTTCGTGCGCCTCGTCGAGGCCGGCAGCGACACGAAGATCGTCAAGTCGGCGGACGACGCAGACGCCGTGCTGCGCATGTGGGAGTCGCGCGGGCAGAATACGCTGACGCTCAACAAGTTCGGCTCGGCGCAGGAATACGCACTGTTCTATACGCTGAGCTACACGCTCACGAGCAAGGACGGCACCGTGCTGATCCCGCCGAGCGCGATCGCGCTGAATCGCGCGATGACGTACAGCGACCAGTACACGAACGCGAAGGCGCAGGAAGCCGACATCCTGTACGGCGACATGCAGAACGACGCGGTCGACCAGCTGATGCGGCGTCTCGCGATCGTCCACTCGCTGACGCCGGCGCCGGAAGACGTGGTGCCGGGCGTCGCGCCGCGCGCGCCGTTGCCGCCGCCGCCGCTCTGATCGACGGCATACGCACCGATGCAATTGCGACTTGATGCACTGGAGCCGCACCTCGCGAAGGGGTTGGCCGGGCTCTATACCGTGTACGGCGACGAGCCGCTGCTCGCGCAGGAGGCGTGCGACCGCATTCGTGCGGCCGCGCGTGCGGCCGGCTTCACCGAGCGTTCGGTGCATACGGTCGAGCGCGGTTTCGACTGGAGCGTGCTGCTCGGCGCGACCCAGGCGATGTCGCTGTTCGGCGAGCGCCAGCTGATCGAGCTGCGCATTCCGTCGGGCAAGCCCGGCAAGGAAGGCGCCGACGCACTGAAGACGCTCGCGGCCACGCCCAACCCCGACGCGCTGATGCTCGTCACGTTGCCGCGCCTCGACGCGGCCACGCAGAAATCCGCCTGGTTTACCGCGCTGCAGAACGGTGGCGTCGCGCTGAAGATCGATCCGGTCGACCGCGCGCAGCTGCCGAACTGGATCGGCCAGCGTCTCGCGATGCAGGGCCAGCGCGCCGCGCCCGGCGAGGACGGGCGGCGCGCGCTGCAGTTCATCGCCGAGCGCGTCGAAGGCAACCTGCTCGCCGCGCACCAGGAAATCCAGAAGCTCGGGCTGCTGTATCCGCAGGGCGCGCTGTCGTTCGAACAGGTGCACGACGCGGTGCTGAACGTCGCGCGTTACGACGTCTTCAAGCTGAACGAAGCGATGCTCGCCGGCGACGCCGCGCGGCTCGCACGGATGATCGACGGGCTGAAGGGCGAGGGCGAGGCGATCGTGCTGGTGATGTGGGCCGTCGTCGAGGAACTACGCACGCTGCTGCGGATCAAGCGCGGCACGACGGCCGGCAAGCCGCTGGCGACGCTGCTGCGCGAGAACCGCGTGTGGGGGCCGCGCGAGCGGCTGATCGGCCCCGCGCTGAACCGTGTGTCGGAAGCCGTGCTCGAGAAGGCACTCGCGTTTGCCGCGAAGCTCGACCGGCAGGTCAAGGGGCTCACGGCCGTCGTGCCGGGCCGGCGCACGCAGGACGAGCCGCCGCCCGATCCGTGGGACGGGCTGTTCCAGCTCGCGATGACGGTGGCCGGTGCCCGCGGCGAGCGACCGCCGACCGCGGGCCGCGTGCGACGCTAAGTCCCGTCCGGGCCTTCAGCGCGCGCTGCGCAACCCGCATACAATGTTTCGATCACGGGCGCGGCTCTCCGGCCGCCGTCCACGCTTCCCCACGAATTCATGCCGCCCAGCGCGGCGCGCTTCTCGAGTCACACGATGGATATCGATCAGTACATGACCGACCTGGGCCGTCGCGCCCGGCACGCTTCCCGCGCGATGGCGCGCGCCAGCACGGCCGCGAAGAACGCGGCACTCGACGCCGTGGCTCGCGCGATCGAACGCGACGCGCAGGCACTGAAGGACGCGAATGCCCGCGACGTCGCCCGTGCCCGTGAAAAGGGGCTCGATGCAGCGTTCGTCGATCGCCTGACGCTGTCGGACAAGGCGCTGAAGACGATGGTCGAGGGCTTGCGCCAGGTTGCGTCGCTGGCCGATCCGATCGGCGAGATCGGCAACCTCAAGTACCGCCCGAGCGGAATCCAGGTGGGCCAGATGCGGGTGCCGCTCGGCGTGATCGGCATCATCTACGAATCGCGCCCGAACGTGACGATCGACGCGGCCGCGCTGTGCCTGAAGTCGGGCAACGCGACGATTCTGCGCGGCGGCTCCGAAGCGCTCGAATCGAACGCGGCGCTCGCGAAGCTGATCGGCGAAGGGCTCGAAGCCGCCGGCCTGCCGCAGGATGCGGTGCAGGTCGTCGCGACGGCCGATCGCGCGGCGGTCGGCAAGCTGATCACGATGACCGAATACGTCGACGTGATCGTGCCGCGCGGCGGCAAGAGCCTGATCGAGCGCCTGATCAACGAGGCGCGCGTGCCGATGATCAAGCACCTCGACGGCATTTGCCACGTGTACGTCGACGATCGCGCCGACCTCGGCAAGGCGCTGACCGTCTGCGACAACGCGAAGACGCACCGCTACGGCACCTGCAACACGATGGAGACGCTGCTCGTCGCGAGCGGTGTCGCGGCGAAGCTGCTGCCGCCGCTCGGCAAACTGTATCGCGACAAGCAGGTCGAGCTGCGCGTCGATGCGGCCGCGCGCGCGGTGCTCGCCGATGCGGGCGTCGGCCCGCTCATCGATGCCACCGAGGAAGACTGGCACACCGAGTATCTCGCGCCGGTGCTCGCGATCAAGGTCGTCGACGGCCTCGACGCCGCGATCGAGCACATCAACCATTACGGCTCGCATCACACGGATGCGATCGTCACCGAGGATCACGACCGCGCGATGCGGTTCCTGCGCGAAGTCGATTCGGCGAGCGTGATGGTCAACGCGTCGACGCGTTTCGCGGACGGTTTCGAATTCGGCCTCGGCGCGGAAATCGGCATCTCGAACGACAAGCTGCATGCACGCGGCCCCGTCGGCCTGGAGGGGCTGACGTCGCTGAAGTACGTCGTGCTCGGGCACGGCGAAGGCCGCCAATAACAAGCGAGGCACACAACCGATGGCGATGCTCTGGGTCAAGACGTTCCATATCGTACTGATCGCCGCGTGGTTCGCGGGGCTCTTCTACCTGCCGCGCATCTACGTGAACCTGGCGATGGAAACCGATCCGGCCGCCGTGCGGCGCCTGTTGCTGATGGCGCGCAAGCTGTTCCGCTTCATGACGATGATCGCGGTGCCGGCGCTGGCCTGCGGGTTGTGGCTGTGGCTTTCGATCGGCATCGGGCAGGGGCAGGGCTGGATCCACGCGAAGGTGACGGTCGTGCTGCTGCTCATCGTCTATCACGCCTATTGCGGGCACCTGCTGCGGGTGTTCGAGCGTGGCGAGAACCGCCGCACCGACAAGTGGTATCGCGTGTTCAACGAGCTGCCGGTGCTCGGCATGCTCGCGGCGGTCGCGCTGGTCGTGATCAAGCCGTTTTGAGCGGCGCGGCCGGCGCGGTTGCCGGTGCGGAACCCTGCGCAACGGCGCCCCTCGGGGCGCCGTTCGTCGTTTACGCGCGCGCTGCCTGCCGCCTGCTCAATCCTTCGTGCCGTCGTCGATCCGGCGGCGCGTGATCGCCTCCTTCGCGCGGCCGACCCGTTCCATGAGCGCGGGGCCGCGCGACAGCGCGACGCCGACCGCGAGGATGTCGCCGATCGCGAGATGCGACATCCGCGACGTCATCGGCGAGAACACGTCGGTTTCCTCCGCGACGTTCGACGCGAGGCTCACCGTCGCGAGCTTCGCGAGCGGCGAATGGCTCTGCGTGATCGCGACGACTTTCGCGCCGCACGCGAGCGCGGAGCGCGCGGCGTCGACGATGTCGCGCGTGCGGCCGGTGTTCGAGATCGCGACGACGACGTCGTGCGGCCCGAGCAGCGCCGACGACATCGAGAACGTGTGCGGGTCCGAATACGCGACGCTCGGCACGCCGAGCCGGAAGAACTTGTGCTGGATGTCCTGCGCGGCGATGCCGGAGCCGCCGGCGCCGTAGAACTCGATCCGCGATGCGTTCGACAGCAGCGCGATCGCTTCGGCGACGCTGCCGGCCGACAGGCTGTTGCGCACCTCGATCAGCGCGCCGATCGTACGGTCGAACACCTTGCCGATGATGCCGGGCGCCGGTTCGTCGGGCTCGACGTCGCGATAGACCGACGACACGCCCGGCGCGACGCTCTGCGCGAGCCGGATCTTGAATTCGCGGAAACCGCTGCAGCCGAGCGCCTGGCAGAACCGCGCGATCGTCGGCTGGCTGACGCCCGCGCGCGTCGACAGCTCGGTCATCGCGAGGTCGAGCACCTCGCGCGGCGCGGCGAGGATGTAGTCGGCGAGCTTGCGCTCGGACGGGCGCAACTCGGCGCGGATCGCTTCAATGCGGGGCAGCATGGGACGGGCAGGCAGAAATCGGGTTCGGATGAGCGAGTGTATCGCAATCGAATTGTAGAAAATCTACATCAAATTACTAGCTGATTTGTCGGCATTTCATGGCGCGTGGGATACCGATGATTAGGGTTTTCACTAGGTAAAGCCTTGCTGGTGGCGGGAATAAGGGTTGCGCGCATGCGGATCGACATTGCGCGCTTGTAGTTTTTCTACTAGACTGGCTTCGTTCGTTCGACGCACTCGATCGTTCCCACGATTCCAACCGCCGGTGTCGGCCGGCATACAGGAGCGCCCAGCATGACATCGCTGCACCCCACTCTGGCGAAGGTCACCGAACGCGTGATCGCCCGCAGCCAATCGACCCGTTCCGCCTATCTGCAGCGCATCGACGGCGCGCAGGGCAAGTTCCCGGCACGCGGCGCACTGTCGTGCGCGAACCTCGCGCACGGTTTCGCGGGCCTCGAGGGCAACGACAAGTTCTCGATCAAGGCGATCCGCGAGCCGAACATCGGCATCGTGTCCTCGTACAACGAGATGCTGTCCGCGCACGCGCCGTACAAGGATTTCCCCGACATCATCAAGGCGGCCGCGCGCGAGAACGGCGGCGTCGCGCAGTTCGCGGGCGGCGTGCCGGCGATGTGCGACGGCGTCACGCAGGGCAACCCGGGGATGGAGCTGTCGCTGTTCTCGCGCGAGGCAATCGCGATGGGCACGGCGATCGCGCTCACGCACAACATGTTCGACGCGGCGCTCTGCCTCGGCATCTGCGACAAGATCGTGCCGGGCCTGCTGATCGGCGCGCTGCAGTTCGGCCACCTGCCGACGATCTTCGTGCCGGCCGGCCCGATGACGAGCGGCCTGTCGAACGACGACAAGGCGAAGATCCGCCAGCAGTTCGCGACCGGCCAGGTCGGCCGCGACGCGCTGCTCGAAGCCGAATCGGCCGCGTATCACGGCCACGGCACCTGCACGTTCTACGGCACCGCGAACAGCAACCAGATGCTGATGGAGCTGATGGGGCTCCACCTGCCGGGCTCGGCATTCGTTCATCCGCACACGCCGCTGCGCACCGCGCTGACGGCCGAGGCCGCGCGCCGCGTGCTCGACCTGACCGTCGAACGCGGCCACTACACGCCGATCGGCCATGTGATCGACGAGAAGGCGATCGTCAACGGGATCGTCGCGCTGCTCGCGACGGGCGGCTCGACCAACCACACGCTGCACCTCGTCGCGATCGCACGCGCGGCCGGCATCCTGATCGACTGGAACGACTTCGACGAACTGTCGGCCGTCGTGCCGCTGCTCGCGAAGATCTACCCGAACGGCAAGGCCGACGTGAACCACTTCCACGCGGCGGGCGGCGTGGCCTTCCTGGTGCGCAACCTGCTCGAAGGCGGGTTGCTGCATGAAGACGTGACGACCGTCGCGGGCAAGGGCCTGTCGCACTACACGAAGGAGCCGAAGCTGATCGACGGCAAGCTGACGTGGGTCGACGGCGCGGCCGAGAGCCACGACACGAAGGTGCTGCGCGGCATCCGCGACCCGTTCCAGCCGGACGGCGGCCTGCGCCTGATGCAGGGCCGGCTCGGCCGCGGCGTCATCAAGATTTCGGCGGTCGCGCCCGAGCACCGCAAGGTGACGGCGCCCGCGATCGTGTTCGATTCGCAGGAAGCCGTGCAGGAAGCCTTCGATCGCGGCGAGCTGAAGCGCGATTTCGTCGCGGTCGTGCGCTTCCAGGGCGCGCGCGCGAACGGGATGCCCGAGCTGCACCGTTTGACGCCGCTGCTCGGCGTGCTGCAGGATCAGGGCTTCCACGTCGCGCTCGTCACCGACGGCCGCATGTCGGGTGCGTCGGGCAAGGTGCCGGCCGTGATCCACGTGTCGCCGGAAGCGCTGCTGGCCGGCCCGCTCGGCAAGGTGAAGACGGGCGATACGCTCGTGATCGACGCCGAAGCCGGCGTGCTCGACATCGAGGTCGACGCCGCCGAGTGGCAGGCGCGCCCGGTCGCGCAGCCGCTGCACCAGGCCGAGAACGAGGTCGGTTTCGGGCGTGAACTGTTCGGCGTGTTCCGCGCGGCCGCGGCGCCGGCCGAGCAGGGCGCATCGGTATTCGGCGCGCTGGTCGGCGAATCGGCCGCCCACGTCGCCGCATGAATTTCAAGGAGCCAATTCAATGAAGACGATTGCTGAAATCGTGAAGCTGGGCCCGGTCATCCCGGTGCTCGCATTCGACTCGGTCGAGCAGGGTGAACACGTGTCGCGCGCGTTGCACGCGGGCGGCGTGAAGGTACTCGAGATCACGCTGCGCACGCCGGCCGGCCTGGAAGCGATCCAGCGCGCGAGCCAGCTCGCGGACGACATCGTCGTCGGCGTCGGCACGATCACGAAGCCCGAGCATTGCGAGCAGGCGAAGCGCGCGGGCGCGAAGTTCGGCGTGTCGCCGGGGCTGACGAAAGAGCTGCACCTCGCGTCGCTCGACGCGGGCCTGCCGCTGCTGCCGGGCGTGATGACGCCGAGCGACATCATCCAGGCACTCGAATTCGGCTACGAGATCGTGAAGTTCTTCCCCGCTCAACAAGCGGGCGGCGTGCCGATGCTGCAGGCGTTCCACGGCCCGTTCCCGGCGCTGAAGTTCTGCCCGACCGGCGGCATCACGGTCGAAACCGCCCCGAATTTCCTGAAGCTGCCGAACGTGGTGTGCGTCGGCGGCTCGTGGCTCACGCCGAAGGCCGCGCTCGCCGCGCAGGACTGGGCCGAAGTCACGCGTCTCGCGCAAGCCGCGAGCCAGCTTCCCCGTTAAGACTTGTACGGAATGATGGTTTGACCCTCGGAAGACAAGCGCTTAGTGCTTGTTTTACCGAGGGTTTTTGCTGATGGAACCGGTTCTATCCGCGAACCGTAAAGATAAGTAAAATTCAGCGTCCTGACGGTGGGGGTCTCCCCGCTGTTTCGGAGACCTGCATAGCCGGGCATACTCGCAACGATCGCCCGGTTCGAATAATCCCAAGGAGGAGTCCACATGGGGGCTGTCCAAGGCAGCATGCTGCTCATCTATACCGTGATCGCGATCGTGGCGTTGATCGTGATGATCGCGCGGTTCAAGATCTATCCGTTCCTGGTGCTCATCATCGTGTCGCTCGGCCTCGGCCTGGTGGTCGGGATGCCGATGGACAAGATCGTCAAGTCGTTCGAGACGGGCAACGGCAATACGCTCGGCCACATCGCGATCGTCGTCGGCCTCGGCACGATGCTCGGCAAGATGATGGCCGAATCGGGCGGCGCCGAACGGATCGCGACCACGCTGATCGACTGGTTCGGTGAAAAGAACATCCACTGGGCGATGATGTTCGTCGCGATCATCGTCGGCCTGCCGGTGTTCTTCGAAGTCGGCTTCGTGCTGCTGATCCCGATCGCGTTCAACGTCGCGAAGCGCACCGGCAAGTCGCTGCTCGTCGTCGGCCTGCCGATGGTGGCCGGCCTGTCGGTCGTGCACGGGCTGATCCCGCCGCACCCGGCCGCGCTGCTCGCGGTCCAGCAGTACGGCGCCGATATCGGCAAGACGATCGCATTCGGCCTGATCGTCGGCGTGCCGACCGCGATCGTCGCGGGCCCGCTGTTCGCGCTGACGATCTCGAAGTTCGTGAAGCTGCCGGAGAACAACCCGCTCGCCGCGCAATTCGTCGACACGCACACCGAAGGCAAGAAGCGCGAACTGCCGGGCTTCGGCATCACGCTGTTCACGATCCTGCTGCCAGTGATCCTGATGCTGGTCGGCAGCTGGGCCGACCTGCTGTTCGCGCCGAAGACGCTGCCGAACAACCTGCTGCGCTTTGCCGGCAACTCGGACGTCGCGCTGCTGATCGCCGTGCTCGTGAGCTTCTTCACGTTCGGCAAGCTGCAGGGCTTCAACCGCGACCAGATCCAGAAGTTCTGCGGCGAGTGCCTGGCGCCGATCGCCGGGATCACGCTGATCGTCGGCGCGGGCGGCGGCTTTGGCGGTATCCTGCGTGATAGCGGGATCTCGCAGCAGATCGTCGCAACGGCCACGCAGGCGCACCTGTCGCCGCTGCTGCTCGGCTGGTTCGTCGCCGCGCTGATTCGTCTGGCCACGGGCTCGGCAACGGTCGCGATGACGACGGCCTGCGGCATCGTCGCGCCGATCGCGGCGGCATCGGGGGCGGCGGTCCGTCCGGAACTGCTGGTGCTCGCAACGGGCTCGGGCTCGCTGATCTTCTCGCACGTGAACGACGGCGGCTTCTGGCTGATCAAGGAATATTTCGGGATGACGGTCGGCCAGACGTTCAAGACCTGGACGCTGCTCGAAACGATCATCTCGATTCTCGGCCTGAGCTTCACGCTGCTGCTGAGCATGGTTTTGTAACAAGGGGTAGTCAATGATTCTGATCGCAATGGGCGTGTCGGGCGCGGGCAAATCGCGAATCGGCGAAATGCTGGCGGAACGCCTGTCGTGCAGCTATACCGACGGCGACGCGTTTCACAGCGCGGCGAACAAGGAAAAGATGCACCACGGCATTCCGCTGACCGACGACGACCGCTGGCCGTGGCTGCGCACGATCCGCGCGGCCATCGAGGAAAAGCAGCGCGCGGGCGAGACGGCCGTGTTCACGTGCTCGTCGCTGAAGCGGTCGTACCGCGACGTGCTGCGCGGCACCGACACCGACGTGCGGTTCGTGTATCTGAAGGGTTCGTTCGAGGTGTTGCACGAGCGCCTGAAGAGCCGCACCGGCCATTTCTTCGATCCGTCGCTGCTGAAGAGCCAGCTCGACACGCTCGAGGAACCGGGCCCGGACGAAGCGATCGAGGTCAGCATCGAGCTGACGCCCGAACAGATCGTCGATCAGGTCATGCTGAAGATCGGCATCGCGCAGCAGCACTGAGCGCGGTTCGCGGCATTCATCACGCAAAAGGCGCCCCGAGGGGCGCCTTTTGCGTTGGTGGCCGGCGGGCCGGTCAGGCCGTGGGCGCCTGCTTCGCGATGCCGTCGAGCAGTACGTCGAGCATCGTGTCGTGCACGGCTGCCGGATCGAGCTGCGCGTAGAGCGGGGCGGCCGCCTTGACGAGCGGATGCGCGGCGTCCGACAGCGCCTCCATTTCCGCGAGCTCGACGTCGTTCGCGGCGCGCGTGAGGCCGCCGGCTTCGGCCGCGGCAAGCCCGATCACGCTCGCATACCAGCCGACGCAAACCGATGGCAGCGCCGCGCGCGGGATGCCGGCGTCGGCCAGCGCGCGATGCACGGCCTCGATGTGCGCGAGATCGGCCGGCCCGGTACTCATGTGCCGCTGCAGCAGTGCGAACGCGGCCGGGTAGCGCAGCGCGAGCGCGCGGTACTGGCGCGCGAGGTCTCGCAGCCGTTCGCGCCACGGCAGTGTGGCGTCGACCGGCACGAGCGAGCGCGACAGCGCGTTCGCGATCGCGCGGCTCAGGCCTTCCTTCGACTTGAAGTGGTACAGCACGCTCATCGGGTCGCAGCCGACCGACTGCGCGAGCTTGCGCACGCTGAACGCGGCTTCGCCGACGTCTTCGAGCAGCGCGAGCGCTGCCGCGACGATCGCATCCTTGTCGAGGCCGCGCGGGCCCTGGGCGGGTTTGTCTTTCATCGATACGGGCCGGTGTGCCCGGCTGTAAACTTGACGAAAGCTGATTCTACACTGTAGAATTATTTCTGCGATGTAGAAATTGGGTGTCCCGGCACCTTTCAATACGTGCTTTCGCACAGTCCGGGATCCAGGCGGCACGAGCGTGCCCGCCGTCAACACGGGCCATCGCGCCCCTTTTCTCGTTGACACCCATGTGGAACCGGCTGCCCCACACGCAAAGCCAGAAGGCTCTTCGACAGGCGGCCCAAGACCATGCAAGTGCAATCATGACTTTCAACAATCAACCCCTGATCCAGGGCGAATCGCGTTTCGAGCAAACGCAACTGAACATCGAAAAAGACAACTGGAACTGGTGCGATCCGGCCCGCCACGACGGCGAGCGCCCGGCGAACTGGTACGAGGCGTCGCTGTCGCGTCATGAAAACACCGCGCCGCTCGCGCACGACGCGGTATGCGACGTGCTCGTGATCGGCGCGGGTCTGCTCGGCGCATCGGCCGCACTGCATCTCGCCGAAGCGGGCGTCGACACGATCCTCGTCGACAAGCACCACGTCGGCTCGGCCGCATCGGGGCGCAACGGTGGGCAACTGACGCCCGGCCTCGCGCGCTGGGAAGCGGCCGACATGATCGACCACCTGTCGCACGACGACGCGAAGCGGCTGTGGCGCTTCGCGTCGACCGAATCGATGGACCTGATCGATACGATCGGTGCGCGTTACGCGCTCGAACTCGACCGCAAACGCGGGCACATCACGGCGGCCGTCCACCCCGGCCACATGAGTGCGCTGCTGGACGGCGCGGATGCGCGCCGTCATCTCGGCGACGCGGGCGTGACGCTCGTCGGCCGCCATCAGCTGCACGACGAATACGTGCGTTCGGGGCTGTACCACGGCGCGGCGATCGATGCGATCGGCGGGCAGATCCATCCGCTCGCACTGGTGCGCGGGCTCGTCCACGGTTTCCGCCTTAACGGCGGCACGCTGTACGAAGGCACCGAGGTACTCGAGCTCGACGAGACGCCCGCGGGCGTCGTCGCGACGACGCCGGGCGGCACGATCACCGCACGCAAGGGCGTCGTGCTCGCGCTGCACAACACGACGTTCCGGCTGCTCGACGACGGCGCCGCGACGACCGTGCCGTTCTTTACCTATGTGAGCGTGACGGCGCCGCTCGACGTCGACGTCGCGACGCTGATGCCGGCCGGCATGCCCGTGTACGACACGCAGTTCCAGATCGACTACTACCGGCCGGTACGCGGCAACCGCCTGCTGTTCGGCGGGCAGGGCACCGGCACGTGCTGGGCGCAGCCCGACGTCAACGCGTATCTGCTGACGCGGCTGAACACGGTGTTCCCGCAGGTCGACGGCCAGTTCGCGCTCGATTATTGCTGGAGCGGCGTCAGCGACTTCACGCTGAACGGCGCGACCGACAGCCGCAAGACCGACGGCCGCGTGCCGATGTACATGGTGCAGGGCTGGAGCGGCCACGGCGTCGCGCAGACGGTGCGGATCGGCAAGGCGATCTGCGACGATTTCGTCGGACGCAACGACGATTTCTCGATGCTGACCGGCATCGACCATCGCGCGATTCCGCTTGGCCGCCAGTTGTCGCCGATCGCGATCCCGGCGGCGAAGGCTGCGATGAGCGTGATGAGCGCGCTCAATCCGGGGCGGATGATTTCGTTCTGAGCGGACGCGGCACGCAATGAAAAAGCCCGATGCGATTGCTCGCATCGGGCTTTTTTTTACGTACGGAGACGGGCGCTTACGCGATCCGCTTCGCGAGTTCGACGGCCTTGCCGATGTACGACGCAGGCGTCATCGCGAGCAGGCGATCCTTCGCGTCCTGCGGGATTGCGAGCGTGCCGACGAATTCCTGCAGCGCTTCGCGCGTGATGCCCTTGCCGCGCGTCAGTTCCTTCAGCTGCTCGTACGGGTTCTCGATGCCGTAGCGGCGCATCACCGTCTGCACCGGCTCGGCGAGCACTTCCCAGCAGTTGTCGAGATCTTCGTTCAGGCGCTGCGGATTCACTTCGAGCTTGTCGAGGCCGCGGATCAGCGAGTCGTATGCGAGCAGCGAGTAGCCGAGCGCGACGCCCATGTTGCGCAGTACCGTCGAGTCGGTCAGGTCGCGCTGCCAGCGCGACACCGGCAGCTTGTCGGCGAGGTGGCGCAGTGTCGCGTTCGCGAGGCCGAGGTTGCCTTCCGAGTTCTCGAAATCGATCGGGTTGACCTTGTGCGGCATCGTCGACGAGCCGATCTCGCCGGCCTTCGTCTTCTGCTTGAAGTAGCCGACCGAGATGTAGCCCCACACGTCGCGGTCGAGGTCGAGCAGGATCGTGTTCGCCCGTGCCACGGCGTCGAACAGCTCGGCCATGTAGTCGTGCGGCTCGATCTGGATCGTGTACGGGTTGAACGTGAGCTTCAGGCGGTTTTCGATCACGTCGCGCGAGAACGCTTCCCAGTCGAATTCCGGATACGCGGACAGGTGCGCGTTGAAGTTGCCGACCGCGCCGTTCATCTTGCCGAGGATCTCGACCTTCTCGATGCGCGCGATCGCGCGGTCGAGACGGGCCGCGACGTTCGCGAGCTCCTTGCCGAGCGTCGTCGGGCTGGCCGGCTGGCCGTGCGTGCGCGACAGCATCGGCTGGTCGGCCAGCGCGTGCGCGAGCGCGACGAGGCGCTGGTGGACCGTGCGCAGCGCCGGCACGATCACGTGCGTGCGCGCACCGGCGAGCATCATCCCGTGCGACGTGTTGTTGATGTCCTCGGACGTGCACGCGAAGTGGATGAATTCGCTGGCCTTTTCGAGTTCTTCCTGGCCCTTCACCGATTCCTTCAGCCAGTATTCGACGGCCTTCACGTCGTGGTTCGTCACGCGCTCGATTTCCTTGATGCGCGCGGCGTCGTGGGCGGTGAAGCGCTCGGCGAGCTGCAGCAGGAACTGCTCGGAGGCTTCCGAGAAGCGCGGGACTTCCGCGAAGCCGGCGCGCGACAGCGCGATCAGCCAGTGCACCTCGACGGTGACGCGGTGGCGCATGAAGGCGGCTTCGGAGAGCCAGTCGCGCAGCGCTTCGGTCTTGCTGGCGTAGCGGCCGTCGATGGGCGAGAGCGCGGTGAGGGCGAAAAGCGTATCGGGACGAGTGTCGGACATGATCGGGCGGGCTTTGAGGGCCGGGTCGAGCGAGGAGGGAGAATCCGGCATTTTACCATCGGCGCGGGACGATTCCGGCCGCGCCCGGCGAGCCGCCGCCGCCGCGTGCCGACGCCATGCCGGCGCCCGCATCCGGCAGCGCGCCGGGCCGCTTGCGCGGCCGCCGGCCGGGCCCGCCCGCCGGTAGAATGCAGGCTTCTTCCCGACCGCCGCCCGCCGCGCCCGCCTACATGGAACTGAAATGGCTCGAAGACTTCGTTTCGCTCGCGGAAACGCGCAGCTTTAGCCGATCCGCCGAGCTGCGGCACGTGTCGCAGCCGGCGTTTTCGCGGCGCATCCAGGCGCTCGAGGCATGGCTCGCGACCGAATTGATCGATCGTTCGGTCTATCCGACGCGGCTGACGCAGGCCGGGCAGATCTTCTACGAGCAGGCGCTGACGATGCTGTCGCAGGCGCACGAGGCGCGCACGCTGCTGCGCGGCCACGTCGGCGCGCCGGTGCCGACGATCGAGTTCGCGGTGCCGCACACGCTGTCGCTCACGTATTTCCCGCGCTGGCTGCAGCGGATCGAGGCGAAGATGGGCCAGGTTCACACGCGGCTGCGCGCGCTGAACGTGCACGATGCGGTGCTGTCGCTCGTCGAGGGCGGCTGCGATCTCGTGATGGGCTACCACCACCCGAGCCACCCCGTCGCGCTCGACCCGGCGCGCTACGACATGCTGATCCTCGGCAGCGAGCCGATCAGCCCGTTCTCGGCGCCGGGCCGCGCGGGGCGGCCGCGCTATACGCTGCCCGGCACGGCCGACGCGCGCGTGCCGTACCTGTCATATACGCCGAACGCGTATCTCGGCCGGATGACGGAGGTCATCGTCGCGAATGCGTCGACGCCGCTGTTCCTCGATCGCGTCTATGAAACCGACATGGCCGAAGGGCTGAAGGCGATGGCGCTCGCGGGCCACGGCGTCGCGTTCTTGCCGCACAGCGCGGTCGAGGATGCGGTGGCGGGCGGCCGCCTGATCCGGCTCGACCGGTCGGTGCGCGGCGGCGCACATCCGTTCACGCTGACGATGGAGATCCGGCTGTACTGCGACAAGCTCGCGCTGCAGGGCGACGATCCACGACAGAAGCTCGTGCGTGCGCTGTGGGACGTCGTGCGCGACGAACTGCGCGAATCCGCCGGTTAACCGTGGGCGGTTAACCGTCGATCGTCCGGCCCGGCCGGCTGTCGTCGGGCTTGCGGCGCCTGTCGGGCACCTTCCCGGCGGCCGGCCCGCGCCCGCGCAACACGATTTCTCGAGCACGCGATGCACGGCCGATCGCGGGCGTTCTTGCGCAAATCGACCGCAGATTTGCGAAAAATCGCGATCATGCAAGAAACGCATAATCGAATAAGCAAACGGCATTGGATAAAAAAAACGGGTTTTTCGACAATGTGCGCACTTCGTTGAACGTTGGAGCATCCATGTCTTCGCAACAGCAGTCCATCCCGTCCTACCTGCACGCCGACGATCTCGGCCCGTGGGGCAACTACCTTCAGCAGGTCGATCGCGTCGCACCGTACCTCGGCTCGCTGTCGCGCTGGCTCGAAACGCTGAAGCGTCCGAAGCGTATCCTGATCGTCGACTGCCCCATCGAGCTCGACAACGGTACCGTCGCGCACTTCGAAGGCTATCGCGTGCAGCACAACGTGTCGCGCGGCCCGGGCAAGGGCGGCGTGCGCTACCACCAGGACGTGACGCTGTCGGAAGTGATGGCGCTGTCGGCATGGATGTCCGTGAAGAACGCAGCAGTGAACGTGCCGTACGGCGGCGCGAAGGGCGGCATCCGCGTCGACCCGCGCAAGCTGTCGCGTGGTGAGCTCGAGCGCGTCACGCGCCGCTACACCAGCGAAATCGGCATCATCATCGGCCCGAACACCGACATTCCGGCACCGGACGTCAACACCAACGAACAGGTGATGGCGTGGATGATGGACACGTACTCGATGAACCAGGGCCAGACGTCGACCGGCGTCGTGACCGGCAAGCCGATCGCGCTCGGCGGTTCGCTCGGCCGCAAGGAAGCAACGGGCCGCGGCGTGTTCGTCGTCGGCTCCGAAGCGGCGAAGAAGAAAGGCCTGGAAATCGAAGGCGCACGCATCGCGGTGCAGGGCTTCGGCAACGTCGGCGGCATCGCGGCGAAGCTGTTCCAGGAAGCGGGTTCGAAGGTGATCGCGGTGCAGGATCACACGGGCACGATCTACCAGCCGGCCGGCCTCGATTCGAACAAGCTGCTCGACCACGTTGCCCGCACGGGCGGCGTCGCGGGCTTCGAAGGCGCGGAGCCGATGCCGAACGACGAGTTCTGGACGGTCGAAACCGACATCCTGATCCCGGCGGCACTGGAAAACCAGATCACCGAGAAGAACGCAGCGAAGATCCGCACGAAGATCATCGTCGAAGGCGCGAACGGCCCGACGACGACGGCGGCGGACGACATCCTGACCGCGAACGGCGTGCTCGTGATCCCCGACGTGATCGCGAATGCGGGCGGCGTGACCGTGTCGTACTTCGAGTGGGTGCAGGATTTCTCGAGCTTCTTCTGGACGGAAGACGAGATCAACCACCGTCTCGAGCGCGTGATGCGCGAAGCGTTCTCCGGCGTGTGGGCGGTCGCGGAAGAGCACAAGGTGTCGGTGCGTACGGCGGCGTTCATCGTGGCGTGCAAGCGCATCCTGATGGCGCGCGAAATGCGTGGCCTCTACCCCTGACCGGGCGTCCCTGATCATTGACTATGATCCATTCATGACGCAATCCACCCGGTTGCGGATATGAACCCTCGCGGGCGGTGCCGAATCCGGCATCGCCCGCGCGCGCATTCGGGGCGCCTGGAGCCGGGAGGAAGGCTTTGTCAGGGGCGCTGCGACGTGCGGTAAACAACAGTACTTTCAAAAATATTACTTTGATACACTGGCGCGGGTTTTAGCCAAGGAGATGACCAAAATGAAATACCAAAAGGCAGTCCTGATGGTCGCGGCGCTTTGCGCGTTCGCAAGCGGCGCGCATGCTCAGGAGACGGGCACGCTGAAGAAGATCAAGGACACGGGCGTGATCTCGCTGGGCCACCGCGAATCGTCGATTCCGTTCTCCTACTACGACCAGAACCAGCAGGTTGTCGGCTATTCGCGCGAATTCCAGCTGAAGGTGGTCGACGCGGTGAAGAAGAAGCTGAACCTGCCGAACCTGCAGGTCAAGAACATCCCGGTCACGTCGCAGAACCGCATCCCGCTCGTGCAGAACGGCACGGTGGACATCGAGTGCGGCTCGACGACCAACAACACCGAGCGTCAGCAGCAGGCCGCGTTCTCCGACACGATCTTCGTGATCGGCACGCGCCTGATGACGAAGAAGGATTCGGGCGTCAAGGATTTCGCCGACCTGAAGGGCAAGACGGTCGTGACGACTGCCGGCACGACGTCGGAGCGCCTGCTGCGCAAGATGAACAACGACAAGCAACTCGGCATGAACATCATCAGCGCGAAGGATCACGGCGATTCCTTCAACACGCTGGAATCGGGCCGCGCGGTCGCGTTCATGATGGATGACGCGCTGCTCGCAGGCGAGCGCGCGAAGGCGAAGCAGCCGGGCGAGTGGGTGATCGTCGGCACGCCGCAATCGGAAGAAGCGTACGGCTGCATGATGCGCAAGGGCGATGCGGACTTCAAGAAGGTCGTCGACGACGCGATCTCGCAAGTCGAGAAGTCGGGCGAAGCCGCGAAGATCTACGCGAAGTGGTTCGAGAACCCGATCCCGCCGAAGGGGCTGAACCTGAACTTCCCGCTGTCCGATTCGATGAAGAAGCTGTACGCGAACCCGAACGACAAGGCGCTCGACTGACCGCACGGCCGTTGATGCAGAAATGACGCTAATGAGACGGAAGAGGCCACGCTTCTTCCGTCTCTTTTTGCTGGAGTCTTGCCCATGTCTTACCACTGGAACTGGGGCATCTTCCTGAGCCCCGTGTCGACCGGCGAGCCGACGACTTATTTCGGATGGCTGATGTCCGGTTTCTGGGTGACGATCGAAGTGTCGCTCGTCGCCTGGGTCATCGCGCTGATCGTCGGGTCGCTGTTCGGCGTACTGCGCACCGTGCCGAACAAATGGCTGTCCGCGATCGGCACCGTGTACGTGTCGATCTTCCGGAACATTCCGCTGATCGTGCAGTTCTTCGTCTGGTATCTCGTGATACCCGAGCTGCTGCCCGCGTCGATCGGTACCTGGATCAAGCAGTTGCCGCCCACCACGCAGTTCTTCACCGCTTCGATCATCTGTCTCGGCCTGTTCACGGGCGCGCGCGTGTGCGAACAGGTGCGCTCGGGGATCAACGCGCTGCCGAAGGGCCAGCGCGCCGCCGGCCTCGCGATGGGCTTCACGCAATGGCAGACGTACCGCTATGTGCTGCTGCCCGTCGCGTACCGGATCATCGTGCCGCCGCTCACGTCGGAATTCCTGAACATCTTCAAGAACTCCGCGGTCGCGTCGACGATCGGCCTGCTCGACCTGTCCGCGCAAGCGCGCCAGCTCGTCGACTACACCGCGCAGACGTATGAATCCTTCATCGCGGTGACGCTCGCCTACGTGATCATCAACCTCGTCGTGATGGCGTTCATGCGCTGGATCGAAGGCCGCACGCGGCTGCCCGGCTATATCGGAGGCAAGTGATGCATCAGTTCGACTGGAGTAGTATTCCCGGCGCGATACCGACGCTGTGGACGGGCGCGATCGTCACGTTCAAGATCACGCTGATCGCGATCGTCGTCGGCATCGTCTGGGGCACGCTGCTGGCGCTGCTGCGGCTGTCCGGCGTGAAGCCGCTCGCGTGGTTCGCGAAGGCGTACGTGACGGTGTTCCGCTCGATCCCGCTCGTGATGGTGCTGCTGTGGTTCTTCCTGATCGTGCCGCAGGTGCTGCAGGGCGTGCTCGGGCTGTCGCCGACGATCGACATCCGGCTTGCATCGGCGATGGTCGCGTTCTCGCTGTTCGAAGCCGCGTATTATTCCGAGATCATCCGCGCCGGTATCCAGGCGGTGCCGCGCGGGCAGGTGAACGCCGCGTTCGCGCTCGGCATGAACTACGCGCAGGCGATGCGCCTCGTGATCCTGCCGCAGGCGTTCCGCGCGATGGTGCCGCTGCTGCTCACGCAGGCGATCGTCCTGTTCCAGGATACGTCGCTCGTGTACGTGATCAGCCTCGCGGACTTCTTCCGCACGGCCGCCAACATCGGCGATCGCGACGGCACGACCGTCGAGATGGTCCTGTTCGCCGGCGCATGCTATTTCGTGATTTGCTCGTTGGCGTCTGCTCTCGTCAAGGGTCTCCAGAAAAAGGTCACAAGATGATTTCCATCAAGAACGTTTCGAAGTGGTACGGCCAGTTTCAGGTCCTCACCGACTGCACGACCGAGGTCAAGAAAGGCGAAGTGGTCGTCGTGTGCGGCCCGTCGGGCTCGGGCAAGTCGACGCTGATCAAGACCGTGAACGGTCTCGAGCCGTTCCAGCAGGGCGAGATCCTCGTGAACGGCCAGTCGGTCGGCGACAAGAAGACGAACCTGTCGAAGCTGCGCTCGAAGGTCGGGATGGTGTTCCAGCATTTCGAGCTGTTCCCGCACCTGTCGATCACCGAGAACCTGACGCTCGCGCAGATCAAGGTGCTCGGCCGCGGCAAGGACGAGGCGAACGAGAAGGGCCTGAAGCTGCTCGACCGCGTCGGCCTGAAGGCGCACGCGCACAAGTTCCCGGGCCAGTTGTCGGGCGGCCAGCAGCAGCGTGTCGCGATCGCGCGCGCGCTGTCGATGGATCCGATCGCGATGCTGTTCGACGAACCGACGTCCGCGCTCGACCCCGAGATGATCAACGAAGTGCTCGACGTGATGGTCGAACTCGCGCAGGAAGGGATGACGATGATGGTCGTCACGCACGAGATGGGCTTCGCGAAGAAGGTCGCGCATCGCGTGATCTTCATGGACAAGGGCGCGATCGTCGAGGACGACCGCAAGGACGATTTCTTCTCGAATCCGAAATCGGAACGCGCGAAGGACTTCCTCGCGAAGATCCTGCACTGAGCGTTCGCGCGGGTCACGCGCGTCGATGCGAACACCGCCCGGCCGAGCGCCGGGCGGTTTTTTTTCGTCCGCTGTCCGCCGTTCGCTGGCGTTACCAGCTGTAGCGGTAGCCGACCTGCCCGACGATGCCGCGCCGATAGTCGCCGCCGATGTTGCGCGCGATCTTCGCGTTCGCGTACAGCTCGCCAGACTTGCCGAAGCTCGCGGTCACGCCGACGCCGAGTTCGTACCACGTGCGGCCGAGATGCGTCGCGAACGGCGTGCCGCCGACGACGGTCTGGCCCGGCGACAGGAAGTCGTGCAGCACGTCGGCCGTGAAGTACGGCGTGGCAGCGCTGCCGCCCGAACCGGACTGCAGGTTCGGCCGGAAGATGCGCACCCCGACGCGGCCGCGCAGCGCGTTCGTCGTCGTACCCGATACCGCCGATACGTTGTCGTTGAACCCGTTCAGCTTCAGGTACTGGTACATCAGCTGCGCCTGCGGCTCGACCGCGACCGGCAGGCCGCCGATCGCGAAGGGTTTGCCGACTTCCTGCGACAGCGCGACGCCGAAGCCGTTTTGCGACGCCTCGTTGCCGTAGCTGTCGCGATAGCGGTTGCCGTAGTGCGTGACCTGCCCGACGCTGTCGAAGTACGTGCCGTCGGACAGGTACTTCGTCCAGTAGCCGCCGACGCTCTGCGCGTGCATCTCGACCGAGCCCGTCGACGTCGACAGGTTGGCCGTATCGGCGCGCGCCATGTCGCTGAAGCTCGCGTTCGACACGCCGATGCTGGCCGTCACGCCCGCATGCGTGCTGCCGGCGCCGTTCGGCGCCTGGTCGAGCGTCCAGTCCTTGCCGAACTGCGCGAAGAAGGTGCGCTCGTCGGCCGCGAAGCGGCCCGCGTTCGCGTCGAGGCTCTGGCCGCCTATGCGCCCCCACACGCCGTCGCGATTGCCGGGCTGCTGCTTGTCGAGGTTGGCGATGTCGCCGACGCGCTCGTGCAGCTTGCCGAGCGTCGAGAAGCCGTAGTCGGCGTTCAGCAGCGGCGTGAGCGCGTAGCCGGCGACCCCGGGGCGATACGCGAGCGTGCCGCCGCTGCCGTTGCCGTTCCCGTTCCCGCCGCCGTCGCCGCCACCGGACGGGTGGATCGGGTCGCCCGGGTCCGACGGATCGAGTTGCGAGCGCAGGTACCAGCCGTTCGCGTCGCCTTGCCCGCCGCGATAGAGCCGGTATTCGTACGCGCCCGCCTGCACGGGCCCGGCGAGCTGGAATGCCGATGCAGTGGTCGTGCCGCCGTTGGTCGTGACGACCACCGGAATCCCGTCGCCCTTCGTCTGCGCGCCGGTGCCGGCCGTGTTGGCGATCTTCAGGCCCGTCGTGCCGCTTGCCGTGCCGCCGTTCACGATCACCCGGTCGGTCGGCGATGCGTCGGCGCCGAGGAACGTGTTGAGCGCGATCGTGCCGCCGTTGCCGACGTAGCTGCCGGTCGTCAGCGTCTTGTAGCTGCCCGCGAGCGTCGGCGAACCGGTCGGCGCGGCGAATCCGACCAGGCCCGCGTTGTTCAGGCTGCTCAGCACGGAGCTGCCCGTCATGCGCCACGTGCTGGTGGGGTCGACGGTCAGTGCGACCGGGTCGATCTTGCCGGTCAGTGTCGTGCCGTTCGCGAGGAGCACGTTGCCGGTGCTCGAGGCGTCCGAGACGATGTCGCCGGCCAGGTTCACGGCCGAGGCGGTGAAGGTGGCGTTGGTGCCGTTCGACAGGTCGAGCAGCGTACCGTTGCCGGCCGTCACGACCGTACCGTTGCGCACCGCGATGTCGGCCGTGCCGCCGCGGGCGGCGAAGGCCGGGCCGGTCGCGGACGTCACGCTGCCGCCGTCGACGAGCACCGAACTCGTCGCGCCGTTTGCGAGCGTATCGGACGTCAGCACGCCGGCCGCCGCGCCCTTGAGCGTCGTGCCGGTCAGTGCGAGCACGCCGCCGCTGTCGGCGGTTGCACCGTTGCCGGCGGCACTGGCGATCGTCGAGCCCGTATCGCCGATGCGGCCACCGTTGCGTGCGACGATGCCGTCGGCCAGGCTGCCCGATGCGGCGATCTTCGCGGCCGACAGCAGGGCCGTCGCACCGCCATCCATGACGATCGCGTGTGCGCCGGCACCCGTCGTCGCGACGGTCGTGCCGGTCGCCGCGAGCGTCGAATCCGCGCCCGTCACGTGGACGCCGAGCGCGTTGCTGCCGGCGGTGCGCACGACCGTCGCCGCATCGGCCGCGATGCGCGCGCCACCGCCCGTCGACACGATGCCGTTCGCGCCGCCGCCGGTCGTCGTGACCTGTGTGCCGGACAGCGCGATCGTCGTATTCGTGCCGAGGTTGTGAATCCCGCTGCCCGAGCCGCCGGCCGCGATCGACGTCGCACCGGCCGCGATCCCGCCGCCCGATACGGTCGAGTCGATCAGCACGCCGTCGGCGCTGCCGTTCGCGATCACGGTGCCGGTGCCCGACAGCGCGACCGATGCGCCGGCACCCGTCAGACGCACGCCCGCGACGCCGTCATCGGCTTCGATCGAACCCGCGTTGGCCAGCGTGGCCGACGCGCCCTGCACGAGCGCACCGGTGCCGTTCGATACGCGGATCGTCGACGCGTTGTTCACCGTGCCGAGCGTGCCGACCACGACGCCCGTCGAGCCGGCGCCCGTCAGCAGCACCGAGTCGCGGTTCTCGAGCGTGCCGAGGTTCTGCGCGACGAAGCCCGTCACGCCCGCGGTCGACGACGTAACGGCCGCGTCGTTGGTCAGCGTCGTCGCGACCGGCGCGCCGGCATTGGCGCCGGCGAGGTCGTGCGCCTGGCCGTCGACGACGCCCGCGATCGCGCCTGCGGCATTCAGGTTGATCGTCGCGCCCGCGTCGATCGTGCCTTGCGCGCCGCCCTCGACGCCGATCGCGATCCCGCTCGCGCCGTTGACGTTGTAGATCGCGTTACCGGTCGACAGCACGGTGCCGGCGTCGGTCGCGAGCACGCCGTGCGCGCGCCGGCCGTTGACGTCGGTCGTCAGCGTTCCGGCTGCCGACGCGCCCGTGTAGGCAGCGCCGCCCGCGACTCGGAACAGCGTCGAATCGTCGGTGTCGACGCTCAGGTGCTGCGCGGCGACGTTGATCTTCGAGCCGGCGCCATAGGCATAGAAGCCGATCTGGCTGGTGCCCGACATGAACGCCGGCACCGCGTTGGCGCCGACGTCGATCGTCGCGCCCGAGCGCGCGTGCACGCCGATCGCGCCGGTGCCCGTCAGGTTGAGTGCGCCGTCGAGCGTGGCTTTCGCGTGCGGCCCCTCGGCCCACACGCCGTAGTTTCGTGTGCCCGATGCGGGATCGAGGCCGCCGGCCACGTTGATCGTGCCGGTCGAGGTCGCGGCCGTCGCGTTCGTGCCGGTTCCGACGACCATGATGCCGATGCCGTTTACGCCATTCAGCGTGATGGTGCCGGTGTTGGTCACGGTCGCCGCCGTGTTGGCCGCGAGCATGCCGACGTTGGCGAGCGGCGTGCCGGGCGCGGCACCGTTGACGACGATCGAGCCCGCGTTGGTCAGCGTGCCGGACGACGAGTTGATGCTCGCCATGGCGGCGCCGTTCTGCGTCTGCGAACCGATCACGATCGTGCCGAGGTTGTTCGCGGTGCCCGACGGGCCGAGCAGGATGCCGTATGCGTGCGTGGACAGCGCGACGTCGTTCGCGGCCTCCGGCGTGCCGGCATCGTACTGGGCCGCGCGGCCGAGATAGATCGTGCCGCCGGCTTCGTTCGTGAAGCTGCCGCCGGCGACGAGGCCGCCGATCACCTGGCTGTCGAGCGTCGTCGCGTTGACGCCGACGTTGATCGTGCCGGCGTTCGATGCGTTCGCGCCGTCGGTCGCGGCGATCGCGTAGTTCTGCAGGTCGAGCCGGTTGTGGTCGAGATTCCACGCACCGACGTTCATCACGCCGTTGTTGACGAACGTGGTGCCCGTACCGTTGGCATACACGCCGCTGCCTTCGACGTACGTATCGAGGCCGAAATTGTCGGGCGGTGCGGTGCCGCCCGTGCCGACATTGTCGCCCGACGTGTAACCGGACGAAATCACGCCGTTGTTGACGCCGCTCGCGCCGCTCAACAGGCGCACCAGGGTGAAGTCGCCCGACAGGCGCCCGTCGTTGACGAAGTGCGCGCCGTTTTCCGCGACGACGGCCGCGCTCGCGTCGATCGTATTGGCGCCGCGGAAGTCGATCTGGCCGTCCTTGCCGATGTGCAGCGTCGCGTTCGCGCCCGTGCCGTGCATCGCCGACGGATAGTTTCTGGGGAGCGCGTTCTTGTCGTCGGGCGACACGTTGTTCGCATACTCGAAGGTTTGCGTGGCGAACGTCACGGCCTGGCCGAACGCATTGTCGTAGGCTGCCTGCGAGCCGAGTGCGCCGTTCTGGACCGAACGCACGAGAAAGTTGTTGTACGCGGCGAGCGACGCAGCGTCGGTGACGGTCCACTTGCTGCCGTCGAACGCGGTGAAGGTGCCCGCGTAGGTCGGCACGTCGAGCTCGATGCGGCCGACGGGGCCGCCGCTTGCCAGATAGTCGCCGGTGATGAACCAGACCTGGTTCCGCGAATTCCAGTTGATGACGCTCGGTGTCGAGCCGGTGCCGTCCGCGTAGGTCAGGTCGGTCTGCTTGGCCGCGATCGTGATCGCGTTGCCGGTCGCCGCGGGCGCGTTCGCGGGATTGCCGATCGATACGTCGAGCGTGCCGCCCGAATTCGCGACCGTGCCGATGCGCGTGTTCACGTACTGGTCGCCGTTCACGTCGTGATAGACCTGCACGACGGTCGAGCCCGCGTTCGACGCGACGAACGCGGTCGAGTCGTAAGTGGCGACGGACGTATGGCCGCCCGTGATCGAGTCGGGGGTGCCGACGCTCTGCGTCTTGCCGCCGAGCGACACCAGCGGCTGATCCGGATTGCCTGAAATGATGGGCGTGTTGGCGAACGGCATCGGCGTGTAGCCCATGTCGCCGGTTGCGCCGGTCCATGCGCCTGTCAGGCCGACGCGGTCGCCGCCCGACACGGTCGTGGCGCCGGCGAGGTTGTCATTGACGGTCGGGCTGAAGCTGCCGAGCGCGCAGGTACCGCCGCTCGCGACGGCCGCGCCGCTACCGCACGTCGATGCGTACGCGGAGCTTGCCGACAGCATGGCCAGCACGGCACCGAGTGCCGCGGCGCGAAGCGGCGTCCGGCGCGCTGCCGCGTGGGCGGCGCGAAGGCCTGCACCGGATGGGCTGCCCGACCGCTTGCCGCGCGCCCGCGCCGTTTCCGCAACCGCGACCCAGCAGCCGGTGGTCTCGCTCCATATCGATCGAAATGAGTGATTCACGACAAGCCCCTCTCTCTTGTTTTGATGTGGTTTTCACCGCGGTGCGGTGAAATCGCAATCCGCGGTGGGGAATGGCGTGAATGGATGTGTGGCGTCCGTGGCCGTATCTCCGTCATTCGCGATTCGTTACACCGAGGATGAGCGGACTCTACTGATCGGGAAGGAGGTGAATTGTCGGGAAGCTAACAAATGCGGCAATAGTGCCGCTTTCGTTCGGTATTTTTTGATTGTGTGATGAATCGAACTGAAAGCCTTGTGGGGTAAGGATTCGCCCGATTATTTGCGTGCGGGTTCGTGATCGCGGGATCAGTGGGGTGGCGCACGGTTTGCGTCAGGTCGATACGTTAAAATGCGGTTTCCGGATTATCTGCATTCCGATTGAGTGATTTATTATTTTCTCGCCTGGATCGTTTTATATTGAAACGAATCGAATCGGGCGAATGTTGTGCTGCTTCGCTTCGATATACGGGAATCTGGCCCGGATGAACCGGAATCGGCACCCGGCGAGCGATATGACCCGGCGGCGAGCCGTCGACTTGCCGGACAGTGGCTGACAGGGGAAGGGCGCTGGCGCGCGGGGCTCAGAAGTCGATCGCGTCGTCGGAATCGACGTCGGTGGCGGTGGCGAGCGCCTCGCGTGTGTCACGCGGCGCCGATGCCGATGCGTCGAGCGCCGGATTGCGCAGCTTCTCGAGCACGCGTTCGGGCACCGGGATCCGCATCCGCGCGGCGACGTCGCCGCACTGGAACATGATCAGTTCGCCCGGCTCGAACGCGGTCCAGACTTCGTTGTCGGTGAGCGGTTGCGTCGCGATCACCGCGACGCGATCCTCGGGCGTCGTGTACTTCGCGAAGTCGATCGACAGGTCTTCGTCGACGAGATGCGCGGTCGAGAACGGCCAGCGCCGCACGAGGTAGTGCAGCCGCGTCGAGCAGTGCGCGAACAGCGCCTGGCCATTCGACATCAGGAAATTGAACACGCCGTGATCGGTGATGCCGCGTGTCAGCTCGCCGACGCGCTCGAACAGTTCGGGCAACGGCGGCTGCGCGCCGGGAAACGCTTCGCGCAGCCCCTGCATCAGCACGCAGAACGCCTGTTCGCTGTCGGTCGTGCCGACCGGATGATAGACGCTGCCGTCCATGTCCGGTGCGTAGTCCTGGAGGTCGCCGTTATGCGCGAAGATCCAGTGCCGGCCCCACAGCTCGCGCATGAACGGATGGCTGTTCTCGAGCAGGATGTGGCCTTGCGTCGCCTTGCGGATGTGCGCGATGGTGTTCTTGGACTTGATCGGGTAGCGCTTCACCATTTCGGCGATCGGCGACGTGGCCGATGCCTGGTGATCGATGAACAGGCGGCAGGCCTTGTCCTCGAAGAACGCGATGCCCCAGCCGTCGGCATGGTGATCGGTGAGCCCGCCCCGGGCCGCGAAACCTGTGAAGGAGAATGTGACGTCCGTCGGCGCGGCGCAGTTCATTCCTAAGAGTTGGCACATTTTACTTGGGGCAGCAGGCTCAGGCGGGGGGTAACGAACCGGGCGAACCCCGGTACAATGCGGCTTCTAGCATATCACCGAGCCCTGAGCGGTAAAAAGCGGATTCCGCTGGCCAAAGGCCCCGTGTTGCGGTTTGCCGTCAGTCGGCCCGCGCACGCGTGTTCCGGCCCCGCCAACGGCAAGCACGTTCCTCACGACGCCTCCTATGACTGCCTCGAACGCTTCCTCCCCGGCGACGCTCTCGCTCGCCCGTCCCGACGACTGGCACCTGCACCTGCGAGACGGCGACATGCTGGCCGCCGTGCTGCCGCACACCGCGCGCCAGTTCGGCCGCGCGATCGTCATGCCGAACCTGAAGCCGCCGGTGACGACCACCGCGCAGGCGCAGGCCTATCGCGAGCGCATCCTCGCCGCGCTGCCGGCCGGGATGACGTTCGAACCGCTGATGACGCTGTACCTGACCGACAACACGCCGCCCGACGAGATCCGCCGCGCGCGCGAAAGCGGCTTCGTGCACGGCGTGAAGCTGTATCCGGCCGGTGCGACGACGAATTCCGACCACGGTGTCACCGATCTCGCGAAATGCGCGAAGACGCTCGAGGCGATGCAGGAAACCGGCATGCCGCTGCTCGTGCACGGCGAGGTGACCGACGCATCGATCGACCTGTTCGACCGCGAGAAGGTCTTCATCGACCGCGTGATGACGCCGCTGCGCCGCGATTTCCCGGGCCTGAAGGTCGTGTTCGAACACATCACGACGAAGGACGCGGCCGACTACGTGCGCGACGCCGATGCGGCGCCCGGCCTGCTCGGCGCGACGATCACCGCGCATCACCTGCTGTACAACCGCAATGCGCTGTTCGTCGGCGGGATTCGCCCGCATTACTACTGCCTGCCGGTGCTGAAGCGCGAGACGCATCGCGTCGCGCTGGTCGAGGCCGCGACGTCGGGCAACCCGCGCTTCTTCCTCGGAACCGACAGCGCGCCGCATGCGCGCGACGCGAAGGAAACCGCGTGCGGCTGCGCGGGTTGCTATACGGCGCTGCATGCGCTCGAACTGTATGCGGAAGCGTTCGACCACGCCGGTGCGCTCGACAAGCTGGAAGGTTTCGCGAGCTTCTTCGGCGCCGATTTCTACGGGCTGCCGCGCAGCGCCGAGACGGTCACGCTGCGTCGCGAGGCGTGGGAGTTGCCGCGCGAGATCTTCGCGGGCGATACGCCCGTCGTGCCGCTGCGCGGCGGCGAGACGATCGGCTGGAAACTGGCGTGACCTTCGCGCCGCCGCGCGAACCTGGCCAGGCGGCCGGTAGCGGGGCGGCGGATTTTGCGCGGATCGACTGGTCCGTGCCGTGGCTCGCGCCGTACGCGGGCCCCGGCCGCGTTGTACAGGCGGCCGCGAGGGCGGGCGAGGCCGCGCTGCTCGACGCGCTGAACGGCACCCTGGGCGATACCGGGCCCGACGGCCCGCGCACCAGCGGCCGTGGCCGGCCGCTGCGGTTCGTGCCGCAGGCAGCATTGCCGCCCGGCGTCGCGTACGAGACCCATATCGCGGAGACGGGCGGTGTCCCGACCCGCCACAATCTGCACGACTTCTTCAACGCGCTCGTCTGGTTCGCGTATCCGCGCGTCAAGGCCGCACTGAACGCGCGCCAGGCCGCGGCGATCGACGCGGCGGGCGGGGTCGGCCCCGTGCGCGGCACGTTGCGCGACGCGCTCACGCTGTTCGACGAGAACGCCGCGTTGTTCGTGACGGCCGACCGTGCGCTCGCCGACGCGCTGCGCGGGTTCGACTGGCCGCGGCTGCTGGTCGCCGCGCGCGATGCGTGGGGCACGCGCTGCGAGGCGCGGCTGGTCGGCCATGCGCTGCTCGAGAAACTCGTCGCGCCTTACAAATCCTGCACCGCGCACACGTGGATCGTCGAAGTGGGCGCCGACTATTTTTCGTGGCCCGACACGCAACGCATTGCGCATGTCGACGCCCGTGTCGCCGCGGAACTCGCGACGCGCGCGCTGACGAGCCGCGATTTCGCGCCGCTTCCGGTGCTCGGCGTGCCGGGCTGGTGCGATGCGAATGTCGAGCCCGCGTTCTACGACGATCCGGCCGTATTTCGCAGCGGCCGCCGCTCGCGCGCTGCCGGCGGCGGCGCGCAGTGCTAGAATGCGCGTCGCAAAGCAGGCCAGGCAGTCGCGGCCTCGCCGCCTTCGGGCGCGCGGGGGCGAGGAAAGTCCGGACTCCACAGGGCAGGGTGATGGCTAACGGCCATCCGTGGCGACACGCGGAACAGGGCAACAGAAAGCAAACCGCCGATGGCCCGGCGCAAGCCGGGATCAGGTAAGGGTGAAACGGTGCGGTAAGAGCGCACCGCGGCGACGGCGACGTTCGCCGGCACGGTAACCTCCACCCGGAGCAATTCCAAGTAGGCAGGCGCGCGTCTTCGGATGCAGGACGGGGCCCCCGTCTCGTCTGCGGGTAGGAAGCTTGAGCGCGTCAGCAATGGCGCGCCTAGAGGAATGGCTGCCACGCGTTGCGTGCTTCGGCGCGCAGCGTGCACAGAATCCGGCTTATCGGCCTGCTTTGCCGTTCGAATGCGAAAGGGCCGGCGTCTCCCAATGGAGCGCCGGCCCTTTTTTCATGTGTGCTCGCCGTGCGGTCAGCCGGCGACGATGTCGAACGAATGCGTGAGTTCGGCCGTCTTCGCGATCATGATCGACGCGGAGCAATACTTGTCGTGCGACAGGTTGATCGCGCGTTCGACCGTGGCCGGGTTCAGGTTGCGGCCGGTGACGGTGAAGTGGAAGTGCACTTTCGTGAACACCTTCGGGTCTTCGCTCGCGCGTTCGGCCTTCAGTGTGACCGAGCAGCCGCTGACTTCCTGGCGGCTCTTCTTCAGAATCAGCACGACGTCATAGGCCGTGCAGCCGCCGGTGCCGAGCAGCACCATCTCCATCGGGCGCGGCGCGAGGTTGTGACCGCCGCCTTCGGGCGCGCCGTCCATCGCGACGAGGTGGCCGCTGCCGGTCTCGGCGGAAAACGCCATGCCGTCCTGACCCATCCAGCTTACTTTGCATTCCATGCTTGCACTCCAGCGTTGCCTGATTCGGATTCGATCCGGCATTGTAGCCCGCGGCGCAACGACCGGCTGATGCGGTGCACGACGCGCAACGCGGGCACCGCGCGAGCGGCGCCCCGGACAGCCAATTCCCCTCGGGACTTAGGGGTTTTGCTCTAGACGAGGGCGGCTCCTGATCGTGCTTTCCGGAATCAGGCCATTGATTTCAAAGAGAAAAGTCGTGATTCAAACGCGCCGCATTAAATTTCATATTGTGGCGTTTGATTTCGCAATGCAAATTTTCTTGTGGAGTCGACGACGCGTTCGTATAATGAGCCTCATTGGTTGTCGCGCTGCGGCAACCTCCGAATGTCTCCTCCACCCTCCTCCTATGGTGGATTAAGCCCGAACCAGCCGTTCGGGCTTTTTTTCGTCCCATGCAAACATCGGCGCGCGGTTTGCGCGCACCGACAGGGTTACGCGGGTTGCCTTGCGGCAGGTTGCGAGGTCGCGTCGGGCGGCGTGCCGCGCGGGCGCGCATCGGGCGCCGGCGCATGGACGGCCGATGCATGGCCGTGCCCGCGTGCGCAGAAGTGGCGGACGCGTTCGCGCACCGCGCGCAGGCGGGCGACGCGATCCTCGGCATGCGCGGCACGGGCTTCGGCAAGGCGTGTATCGAGGGCTTCGAGCTTGGCTTCGCAGTCGGCGCGGGCGGCGACGGCAGGTGCTGCGGCGGCCAGCATCACGGCCGCGAGGAAGGGTGTAAGTCGTTGATTCATCATGCTTGTTTGTTGTTTTCCGTGTTCGGCCGGTCTGGCGCGGCAAGGTCATGTGCCGCGTGTCGATGGGTGCCTCCCCGGGCGCTCGGTTCGCCTGGCTTGTCGGGGCACGACCGGATTTTGGCCCATTTCGGCCGCTGTGGACACGGGGAGCGGATTCCCTTTGACCGCGTTGCGGTATTTCCTTTATAATTCAGGGCTTTTCCGCATTCATGCCCACGGAAAAAGAACAGGGAGAGCCTGCACCGCGCCTCGAAGCGCACACAGACAAGCAGGAAGAACACATCGGGCAAAGCAATTTTTTTGGATCGATCATGAAGACGTTTTCCGCAAAAGCCCATGAGGTGACGCGCGAATGGTACGTGATTGACGCGACGGATAAGGTTCTCGGCCGTGTTGCCAGCGAAGTGGCACGCCGTCTGCGCGGCAAGCACAAGCCTGAGTTCACCCCGCACGTCGACACTGGTGATTTCATCATCATCATCAACGCGAGCAAGTTGAAGGTCACGGGCAACAAGACTCTGGACAAGAAGTACTACCGTCACTCGGGCTACCCGGGCGGTATCTATGAAACGACGTTCGGCAAGATGCAGGAACGCTTCCCGGGCCGCGCGCTCGAGAAGGCGGTCAAGGGCATGCTGCCGAAGGGCCCGCTCGGTTACGCGATGATCAAGAAGCTGAAGGTCTACGCAGAAGCGACGCATCCGCACTCGGCTCAACAGCCGAAGGCGCTCGAGATCTAAGGGGACCCACATGATCGGTAACTGGAACTACGGTACGGGCCGCCGCAAGAGCGCAGTCGCACGTGTCTTCATCAAGGCTGGCAAGGGCGACATCATCGTCAACGGCAAGCCCATCGCTGACTACTTCTCGCGCGAAACGTCGCTGATGATCGTGCGTCAACCGCTGGAACTCACGAACCACGGCCAGACGTTCGACATCAAGGTGAACGTGAACGGCGGCGGCGAAACGGGTCAGGCAGGTGCAGTGCGCCACGGCATCACCCGTGCACTGATCGACTACGATGCGACGCTGAAGCCGTCGCTGTCGAACGCAGGCTTCGTCACGCGCGATGCACGTGAAGTCGAGCGTAAGAAGGTCGGTCTGCGCAAGGCACGCCGCGCCAAGCAGTTCTCGAAGCGTTAATTCCGCTTCATGGCCGCGCCGCTTCCGGGCGGCGTCCGCCGGAAAAACCGCCAGCTTTTGCGCTGGCGGTTTTTTTATGCCCGTTTCCAGGCGCGTGCTGCCGCGGCCTGCGCATGCGTGTTTGATGAAATCGACAAGAACCTATTGATTTCATGGACTTCAGCACGATCTTCTGATCGGCCCTACAATAGCGGCTAAAGCTTTTTGGAGAGTTCGCAATGAACGCTGTTACCGAATCCGCAGCAACGACGGCCGAAATGCCGGTTCCGTTCGTCTTCACCGACGCCGCAGCCGACAAGGTCAAGCAACTGATCGACGAAGAGGGCAATCCCGACCTGAAGCTGCGCGTGTTCGTGCAGGGCGGTGGCTGCTCCGGCTTCCAGTACGGCTTCACGTTCGACGAGGAAGTCAACGAGGACGACACCGTGATGAACAAGAACGGCGTCCAGCTCCTGATCGACTCGATGAGCTACCAGTACCTGGTCGGCGCCGAGATCGACTACAAGGACGACCTCAACGGCGCCCAGTTCGTGATCAAGAACCCGAACGCGACCACCACCTGCGGGTGCGGCTCGTCGTTCTCGGTCTGAGCGCACGACAGATCCACGCCGGTTCGCCGGAATGAAAAACGGGGCATCATGCCCCGTTTTTTGTGCCCGTTTTCCATGCGGCGCTCGCCGCGCGGCCGGCGTCGCGTCAGCGCGGATAGAGCGCGCCGAGCACGCGGTTGCCGGCCGCACCGGTGACCGTCGCGAGATTGCCGGGCTGGCGCGCGGTGAAACGGTACGCGAGCCACGCGAACGCGAGTGCCTCGACCTGCTGAGGCGGCACGCCGAGTGCCGCCGTCGTATCGACCGTGGCCGGCACGCCGGCCTCGCGCAGCGCGTGCCGGAGCGCATCGAGCAGCACCGGATTGCGTGCGCCGCCGCCGCATACGAACACGGCCTTGCAGCCCGCTGCATGCTGTGCGATCTCGCGCGCGACCGAAACGGCAGTGAGCGCGGTGAGGGTGGCCTGCACGTCCTGCGGCGCGACGTGTGAGAACGTGGTGAGCTTCGCGTCGAGCCAGGCGGGATTGAACAGGTCGCGCCCGGTGCTTTTCGGCGGCGGTGCGGCGAAATAGGGCTCGTCGAGCAGCGCGTCGAGCAGCGCTGCATGGACGGTGCCGCGCGCCGCGAACTTGCCGCCGTCGTCGTACGGCTTGCCGAGATGGCGGGTCGCCCATTCGTCGAGCAGCGCATTCGCGGGGCCGCAGTCGAAACCGCGCACGTCGCCGCCTTCGCCGGGCAGGATCGTGATGTTGCTGATCCCGCCGAGATTGCAAACGACGCGCGTCTCGCCCGCTGCGCCGAACACCGTTGCATGGAAGGCCGGCGCGAGCGGTGCCCCGTGGCCGCCTGCCGCGACGTCGCGGCTGCGGAAATCGGCGATCACGTCGACCTGGGCCAGCTCGGCGAGCAGTGCCGGGTTGTTGATCTGCCGCGTATAACCGCGCTCGGGGCGATGGCGCACGGTCTGGCCGTGCACGCCGATCGCGCGGATCTCGTCGCGCGACAGCCCGGCCGTGCGCTGCAATTCGTGGCAGCACACCGCATAGCGCGCGACCAGCGCGTTCGCGGCGAGCGATTCGCGGTCGATCTCGTCGTCGCCGGGCTGCTGCAGCGCGAACAGCACGTCGCGCAGCGATTGCGCGAAGCCGACGAACGCTTCCGTGAGCACGACCGGCGCCTTGCCGGCCTCGAAACGCACGGCGACGCCATCGACGCCATCCATGCTGGTTCCCGACATCAGCCCGAAGTAGATGCCGTCGGCCGGATGGGCGTTTTGCGGCTGTCGTTGCGGCACGTTGGGTTCTCCTGGATCGTGCGGCGCGGGCCGGTGCCGCGCGCCTTGCGCCCGATTATCCGCGCAACGCGGCGCGCCGTTAAGCGATGGGCGCGCAAGTTATGGGAAAATCCCTGTTTTTGCGACATTCTTCCTGGCACCGATGAGCACCGAACCCAGTTCCAAGCCTGTTTTCCCGATCACCGACGAAGTCCGGCATGCGCTCGCCGTCACGAAGCGCGGCGTCGACGAACTGCTGATCGAGGAAGAGTTCGCGCAGAAGCTCGCGCGCAGCGCGGCCACGGGCACGCCGCTTCGCATCAAGCTCGGCCTCGACCCGACCGCACCCGACATCCACATCGGCCACACCGTCGTGCTGAACAAGATGCGTCAGCTGCAGGACCTCGGCCACACGGTGATCTTCCTGATCGGCGATTTCACGTCGCTGATCGGCGATCCGTCGGGCCGCAACGCGACGCGCCCGCCGCTCACGCGCGAGCAGATCGAGTCGAACGCGAAGACCTATTTCGAGCAGGCCGCGCTCGTGCTCGATCGCGCGAAGACCGAGATCCGCTACAACAGCGAATGGTCGATGCCGCTCGGCGCGGACGGGATGATCAAGCTCGCATCGCGCTACACGGTTGCGCGGATCCTCGAACGCGAGGATTTCACGAAGCGCTTCCAGGGCGGCGTGCCGATCTCGATCCACGAATTCCTGTACCCGCTGATGCAAGGCTACGATTCGGTCGCGCTGAACGCCGATCTCGAGCTGGGCGGCACCGACCAGAAGTTCAACCTGCTGGTCGGCCGCGAGCTGCAGAAGCAGTACGGCCAGGAACAGCAGTGCATTCTCACGATGCCGCTGCTCGAAGGCCTCGACGGCGTCGAGAAGATGTCGAAGTCGAAGGGCAACTACGTCGGCATCAGCGAGAAGCCGACCGACATGTTCGGCAAGCTGATGAGCATCTCGGACACGCTGATGTGGCGTTACTTCGAACTGCTGTCGTTCCGCGGCCTCGACGAGATCGCCGGCTTCAAGCGCGAGGCCGAAGGCGGCCGCAACCCGCGCGACTTCAAGGTGCTGCTCGCGCAGGAAATCGTCGCGCGGTTCCACTCGCAGGCCGACGCCGAACGTGCGCTCGAGGACTTCAACCACCGCGCGAAGGGCGGCGTGCCGGACGACATCCCGTCGGTCACGCTCGCGGGCGCACCGCTCGCGATCGGCCAGCTGCTGAAGCAGGCGGGCCTCGTGCCGTCGACGAGCGAAGCGCTGCGCAATATCGAGCAGGGCGGCGTGAAGATCGACGGCGCGACCGTGTCGGACAAGGGCCTGAAGGTCGAAGCCGGCGAGTTCGTCGTTCAGGTCGGCAAGCGCCGCTTCGCGCGCGTCACGCTGACCGCATGATCGCGCTGATCCAGCGCGTGAAGCGCGCCGACGTGCGCGTCGGCGACCGCACGACGGGCGAGATCGGCGCGGGCCTGCTCGCGCTCGTCTGCGCGGAGCGCGGCGACACCGATGCAGCGGCCGACAAGCTGCTCGCGAAAATGCTCGGCTACCGCGTGTTCAGCGATGCCGCCGGCAAGATGAACCTGCCGGTGTCGAATATCGACGGCGAGGGCCGCGCAGGCGGCCTGCTGCTCGTGTCGCAGTTCACGCTGGCGGCCGATACCAACAGCGGGCTGCGTCCGAGCTTCACGCCGGCCGCGCCGCCCGACGAAGGCGCGCGGCTCTTCGACTATTTCGTCGCGGCCGCGCGTGCGCGCCATCCGGTCGTCGAGACGGGCGAGTTCGGCGCCGACATGCAGGTGTCGCTCGTCAACGACGGCCCCGTGACATTCTGGCTGCAAGTGCGGCCCTGATTCTTTGCCGGAGACGCCCCGCGATGGCCACCACGCAGATTCTTTTCATCCGCCATGGCGAGACGGCCTGGAACCGCATCAAGCGCATCCAGGGTCATATCGACATCCCGCTGGCCGACACGGGGCTCGCGCAGGCCCAAAAGCTGGCCGCGCGGCTCGCACGCGACGCGCGTGACGGTGCACGGATCGACGCGGTTTATTCGAGCGACCTGATGCGCGCGCAACAGACCGCGCAGCCCTTCGCCGATGCGCTCGGGTTGCCGCTGCTGCTGCGGGAGGGGCTGCGGGAACGCTCGTACGGCGCATTCCAGGGGCACGACAGTACCGAGATCGAGGCGTTGTTTCCGGACGCATACGCGGCGTGGCAGACGCGCGATCCGGGTTTCGCGCCGGAAGGCGGCGAGTCGCAGCGCGAGTTCTATCACCGCGTGCTGCACGCGCTCGAGCCGATCGTGGCCGCGCACCCGGGCGGCCGGATCGCGTGTGTCGCGCACGGCGGCGTGCTCGACAGCGTGTACCGGTTTGCAAACGGCATCGAACTGTCGGCGCCCCGCAATTATCAGCTGCTCAACACGAGCATCAACGTCGTCGATTACGTGGATGGCCGCGCGCAGGTCGTGCAGTGGGCCGACGTCTCGCACCTCGACGCCGCAAGCGACGACGACGGGTACCGCAAGGTGCTCTGAACCGGCAGGCCCCGTCCGCCATGGCCGGCCGGGGCTTCCTTCCTGCGTGGCGCTCGCCGCTTACTGCGGCAGCGCGTGGCGGGTCTTGTAGTCGAGCGCGTACGCGATCTTGCCGGGCTTGTCCGCCGCGATCGGCTGGCGCAGCTTGTCGAATTCCCCCTTGTTGTATTTCTTCCCGCCGTTGATCGCGTCCGCGCGCCCGAGGTCGGCGCCCGTCTTGCCGTCGATCACGGGGTCCGTGGCCGCGACCATGCGCGCAGACGCATTCCAGACCGCGTTCAGGTAGCCCGTGTCGGCCTTTGCCGGATCGGGATCGGTTGCGCCGGCGCGCGTCAGGTCGTAGCCGTCGAGCGAGAACGTGCCCGGTTGCGCGCGCAGCCAGTCGGCCCAGTAGAACTCGAGGTAGTCGGTGGCTTGTGGGGGCTTGCTGTAGGCGATGTCGCGCGTGAAATAGACGAGCGAGCGGTAGCGGTCGTTCGTCATCCCGAGTTTCAGGCCGAGCCCGGTCGGCAGTTGGGCGGCCGTGATCGGCTTGCCTTCACCGTTCTTGAGGCGCAGATAACCGCGGCTCTGCATCTGCTGCCAGAACGCGTCGCCCGAGTAGTCGCTGAGGTTGTCCTTGACGACGACGTGCACGTGCAGCGCCGGGCCGCCGTCGGGCGTCTCGTAGTAGGTCGACAGGCCGTGGTGGCCGTCGGTCAGGTACAGCGCATCGCCGTTCGGGCCGATCACGACCGGGTTCAGCACCGACCGGTCGCGGGCGTTCGCGTCGGTCGTCTTGCACGCGTAGCTGGCGGGATCGCGCAGCACCGACCTGGCCGTGTAGCCCGCCGAAGCGACACCGCCGAGGCCTTCGTCCGCACAGAAGTCGTCGAATTTCTTGTCGGGCTGCAGTTCGTAGCGGCCGAGCTTGTAGTAGATCTGGTCGTAACCGATTGCACCCTGCGTCGGATGGAGGTCGCCGAGCGTCACGTCGATCAGGTCGCCCGCACGGGCAGCCTTCCACTTGCCCGGTTGCGGCGTGACGGTGGCGGGCGGCGCCGGGGCAGGCGCGGTCGGGGTGCCGCCGGACGGCGTTTGCGCGTCCGAACGCGCGACGGCGGCGACATCGTCGCCTCCACAGGCGCCGAGGGCGAGGACGGCGGACAGGCTGGCGGCGAGGGCGAAACGGATCGGCAGGCGTGGCATCGCGGGTATCGGGTGTCGGTCGGATTGGCGGAACACCGTGCGGGTCACGGACAGGCGGGACGGACGGCGCGTGCGACCGTGCGCGGGTGCAAGCCCGTCAGCTTGTCACAGGTATTTGACAGCAAATTGAAATGACGGGAAGCAGCGGATCGTCAGGTGGACGAGGCGCCGTCGGGCGGTGCTGCCGTCGCGCGGCGGCGCGCACGCTTTGACGCGCCGTTCACGAGCGCCCAGCGCAGCACGGGCGCGACGACCCGTATGCCGGGCCGGACCACCGCGCGCCGCAGCGGCGCGAACGTCGACACGCCGAGCATGCGCTGCGCCCACGGCGGCAGCAGGTCGATTCCGGCATGCATCACCAGTGACGCGGCCGGCCGCAGCACCGGCTTCGCGACCGGCACGTTCAGCAGGATGGACATCACGTCGAACGTACGCGGCCCGGCCTCGAGTTCGGGCTGCATGCGTGCGAGATACGCGGCCACCTCGGCACGCGAACGGGGAACCTCGTGTGCGCCGAGCAGTTCGGCGACCAGTGCCGTCTCGGCGTAGTAGCGATCCTGCAATTCGCCCGGCAGCGCCGGATTCACGTAGCGCAGATGCGCGGCGAGGAAACTCGATACTTCCGCGACGTGCACCCAGGTCAGCAACGCCGGATCGTCGGCGCGATACGGCCGGCCGTCCGGTGCGGTGCCCGATATGTGCGCGTGGATCGATTTCACGCGCTCGATCAGTGCGAGTGCGTCCGCGCGACTGCCGAAGGTCGTACCGGTGATGAACGTGGCGGTGCGCCGCAAGCGACCCAGGATGTCGGTGCGAAACGACGAGTGATCCCAGACGCCCGCGAGGGCGAGCGGATGGAGCGCCTGCAGCAGCAGTGCGGCGATGCCGCCTGTCATCATCGACGTGAAGTCGGCATGCACGCGCCAGCAGACGGCGTCGGGGCCGAACAGCCCCGGGTCTCCGGGCGGAGAGGAGAGGTCGAGCGACGGGCCGCCGCCGCCCGCCGTCAGGTGCGTGACGCCGGCCACGAGCCGCTTGCGGATCGGCTCGGCCCAGCGCGGGCCCGGTGCGGGTGCGGCGGTGTGGCGGCTGGGCGGCGTCGTCATGGCGGGTGCGGCTCGGGCGACGGGTTACTTCCCGTCGGGGGTATCCCACTCGCCGCGTTCGGTGCGGCCGGCGTCGGGCACGGAAAGCCCGAAGTGGCGATACGTGAGCAGCGTCGCGACGCGCCCGCGCGGCGTGCGCTGCAGGAAGCCCTGCTGGATCAGGTAGGGCTCGAGTACGTCCTCGATCGTGTCGCGCTCTTCGCCGATCGCCGCCGCGAGGTTGTCGATACCGACCGGGCCGCCGTCGAACTTGTACAGGATCGCCTCGAGCAGCTTGCGGTCCATCAGGTCGAAGCCGACCGGATCGACGTCGAGCATCGCGAGCGCGGCATCGGCGACGGCCGCGGTGATCTGGCCGTCGGCCTTCACTTCCGCGAAGTCGCGCACGCGTCGCAGCAGCCGGTTCGCAATCCGCGGCGTGCCGCGCGAGCGCTTCGCGATTTCCAGCGCGCCGTTCGGATCGATCTGCGCGTTCAGCAGCGATGCCGAGCGCCGCACGATGCGCGACAGTTGATCGGCGTCGTAGAACTCGAGGCGTGCGACGATCCCGAAACGGTCGCGCAGCGGGTTGGTCAGCATCCCGGCGCGGGTGGTGGCGCCGACCAGCGTGAACGGCTGCAGGTCGAGCTTCACGCTGCGCGCGGCCGGGCCTTCGCCGATCATGATGTCGATCTGGTAATCCTCGAGTGCCGGATACAGGATTTCCTCGACGACCGGCGACAGCCGGTGGATTTCGTCGATGAACAGCACGTCGTTCGCCTCGAGGTTCGTCAGCAGCGCGGCGAGATCGCCCGCGCGCTCGAGCACGGGGCCGGACGTCTGGCGCAGGTTCACGCCCATCTCCCGCGCGATGATGTGCGCGAGCGTCGTCTTGCCGAGGCCCGGCGGCCCGAACAGCAGCACGTGGTCGAGCGGCTCGGAGCGGCGCTTGGCGGCTTCGATGAAGATCTCGAGCTGGCCGCGCACCTTTTCCTGGCCGACGTAGTCGTCGAGCTGGCGCGGCCGCAGCGCACGTTCGAACACCTCCTCGTGCGACGAGGCGGGCGTGGCGGCGATGATCCGCTGCTCGGTGGCGAGTTTGTCGGTTTCAATCATGCGGCCATTGTACCGCGCGCCGCACTCCCGCCCACCTGGCCGAAAGGCCGACTGGCGCGCGATGCCGCGCCGCGCGACACTGGTTTCGACGGCCGGATTGAACGCGCGTTACGCCTTCGACAACGCCTTCAGTGCGAGCTTGATGCCTTCGGATACACCGGTGCCGGCCGGCACGTTCTTGATCGCGGCCAGGCCTTCCTTTTCGGAATAGCCGAGCGCAAGCAGCGCGTTGAGGATGTCGGTTGCGTGGTCGGACGGCGACGCGGCGCCGGCGAGCGCGCCGAGATCGGCGCCGAGCTTGCCCTTCAGTTCGAGCAGCAGGCGTTCGGCCGTCTTCTTGCCGATGCCGGGCAGGCGCGTGAGGCGTGCGGCGTCCTGCATCGTCACGGCCTGCGCGAGTTCCTGCACGCTCATGCCGGACAGCACGGCGAGCGCCATGCGCGCGCCGATGCCGGTGATCTTCAGCAGTTCGCGGAAGGTCGTGCGCTCTTGAGGCGTCAGGAAGCCGTACAGCAGGTGCGCGTCCTCGCGGACGATCTGCTGCGTGAGCAGCACGACGCGCTCGCCCGTTTGCGGCAGGTTGTAGAAGGTGCTCATCGGCACGTCGATTTCGTAGCCGACGCCGTTGCAGTCGACGAGCAGGTGAGGCGGGTTCTTTTCGAGCAGGATGCCGGCGATGCGACCGATCATGGAGGGCGGGATGCGAGGAATAAAGCGCGAGTGTAGCGCACGTGCGGCGCAATGCCGACGGGATCGGCCGTCAGGCCGGGGCAACGGGTGTCGTGGGTGTGCCGCGTGCGGTCGAAACGGTCGACACGGTCGATCCGGCGGACCGCACGCCGGCACGCGCGAGGTCAGCCGACCAGCCGCCCGCGCCGTACGCGCAGCCCTTTCTTCGCGAGCGCCGGCGCGAGGCCGCCGAGCGTGTTGAGCGTGTCGCCGCCGTGCGCGTGGCAGATCGCCATGCCGAGCGCGTCGGCCGCGTCGGAGCCCGGCTGTCCGGAGAGATTGAGCAGCCGCGTGACCATCTCCTGCATCTGCGTCTTGGTCGCGCGGCCGTAGCCGACCACGGCCTGCTTGAGCTGCAGCGCCGTGTATTCGGCGACGGGCAGGCCGCCCGCGACGAGGCCGCAGATCGCGGCGCCGCGCGCCTGGCCGAGCAGCAGCGTCGACTGCGGGTTCACGTTGACGAACACCTTTTCGATCGCGGCCTGATCGGGTGCGTGCTCGCGCACGATGGTCGAGACGCCCTGGAAGATCGTGCCGAGCCGGGTGGCCAGGTCGGCGGTCGGCGTGCGGATCACGCCGCTCGCGACATAGGCGAGCCGGTGGCCGCTGACGTCGATGATGCCGAAACCGGTGACGCGCAGGCCGGGGTCGATGCCGAGAATTCGCATGAGTGAGGAGAATGGCGTGATGCAGCGATACTACAACGAATGGTGTGCGGCGCCGGCCGCACGTTCGCGTGCGCCGGCGCAACGCAATAAAAAACCCGGCGGGTGCAATGCCGCCGGGTTGTCGTGCAGCGGCCGCGCGGGCCGCATGCCGCGATCAGTGACGGAAGTGACGCACGCCCGTCAGGATCATCGCGATGCCGTGCTCGTCGGCTGCGGCGATCACTTCGTCGTCGCGCATCGAGCCGCCCGGCTGGATCACGCAGGTCGCGCCGGCCGCCACGACGACGTCGAGGCCGTCGCGGAACGGGAAGAACGCATCCGACGCGACGGCCGAACCGGCCAGCGTCAGGCCCGCGTTCTGCGCCTTGATGCTTGCGATGCGCGCGGAATCGACGCGGCTCATCTGGCCGGCGCCGACGCCGAGCGTCATGCCGTTGCCGCAGAACACGATCGCGTTCGACTTCACGTACTTCGCGACGCGCCACGCGAACAGCAGGTCGTCCATTTCCTTCGCGGTCGGCTGGCGCTTCGTGACGACGCGCAGCTCGCTCGGCTGCACGTTCTTCGAATCGAGCGACTGCACGAGCAGGCCGCCGCCCACGCGCTTCAGGTCGAATGCGTTGTGGCCGTCGCCCAGCGCGATCTCGAGCAGGCGCACGTTCTGCTTCGCGGCGAACACCTGCTTCGCGGCGTCGGAGAACGACGGGGCGATCAGCACTTCGACGAACTGCTTCGCGACGGCCTGGGCAGCCGCTTCGTCGACTTCGCGGTTGAACGCGATGATGCCGCCGAAGGCCGACGTCGGATCTGTCTGGAACGCCTTCGCGTACGCGTCGGCCGAATCGTTGCCAACTGCAACGCCGCACGGGTTCGCATGCTTGATGATCACGCAGGCCGGTGCGTCGAACGTCTTCACGCATTCCCACGCCGCGTCGGAATCCGCGATGTTGTTGTACGACAGTTCCTTGCCTTGCAGCTGGCGGTAGTTCGCCAGCGCGCCGGCCGGCGTCGCGAGGTCGCGGTAGAACGCCGCGCTCTGGTGCGGGTTCTCGCCGTAGCGCAGGTCCTGCACCTTGTCGAACGCCAGGTTCAGCGTGGCCGGGTACGTGCTGCGCGAGGCGTGCTTCAGCTCGTCGGTCAGGCTCGTCAGGTAGTTCGTGATCGCGCCGTCATATTGCGCGGTGTGCGCGAACACCTTCGTCGCGAGGCGGAAGTTGGTCGCGTAGCCCACCGCATTGCCGTTCGCCTTCATTTCATCGAGCACGACCGCGTAGTCGGCCGGATCGACGACGACCGTCACGTCGCGATGGTTCTTCGCGGCCGAGCGCAGCATCGTCGGGCCGCCGATGTCGATGTTCTCGATCGCGTCGGCGAGCGTGCAGTCGTCCTTCGCGATCGTCGCGACGAACGGATACAGGTTCACGACGAGCAGGTCGATCGTCGGGATGCCGTGCTGCTCCAGCGCCTGCATGTGCTCGGGCAGGTCGCGGCGGGCGAGGATGCCGCCGTGCACCTTCGGGTGGAGCGTCTTCACGCGCCCATCGAGCATCTCCGGGAAGCCCGTGTAATCGGCCACTTCGGTCACGGGCAGGCCGGCGTCGGCGAGGAGTTTCGCGGTGCCGCCCGTCGACAGCAGCTTGACGCCGAGGTCGGACAGCGACTTCGCGAAGTCGACAATGCCGGTCTTGTCGGAAACGGAAATGAGCGCTTGCTTGATCATGATGGAACCACCAATAGCCAGGGAAACGGGGACGGGACGGCCGCCTACAGCAGGCCGTGCTGCTGCAGCTTCTTGCGCAGCGTATTGCGATTGATGCCGAGGTACTCCGCGGCGAGCGACTGGTTGCCGCCTGCCTGTACGAGCACGACCTCGAGCATCGGCTTTTCGACGCAGGACATCACCATTTCATAGACGTCGTGCGGATTGGAGCCGTCTAGATCCCGGAAATACACGTCCAGGCTCTCGCGGACACATTGTTCGATGTTGTGCTTGCTCATGCTGCTAACTGGTTATGGTCGTCCGACTCGCCCTGGCCGTTTTCCTCTTCGTCGTCGACGTAGACGAGGTGGTCCGACAGCGCCTTTTGCGCCTCGAAGAATGCATTGACGGCGGCGAGTTGCTCGCGGGTGGAATCGAGCGTGTTCATCCTGTGCCGGAACCCGTTGGCACCGGAAAGGCCGCGAGTGTACCAGCCGATGTGCTTGCGCGCAGTACGGACTCCCGTGAATTCACCATAGAAGGCGTAGTGGTCTTCCAGGTGTTCGTTCATCACGTGCTGAATCTCGTCGATCCGCGGCGGGAGCAGCAGCTCGCCGGTTTGCAGGAAATGATCGATTTCGCGGAACAACCATGGCCGACCTTGCGCAGCGCGACCGATCATCAGGGCATCGGCGCCGGTCGCGTCGAGCACGGCCTTCGCCTTCGCGGGCGACGTGATGTCGCCGTTCGCGACCACCGGAATCCGCACCGCCGCCTTCACGGCCGCGATGGTGTCGTATTCGGCGTCGCCGCGGTACAGGTCGGCGCGCGTGCGGCCGTGCACGGTGAGCATCGAAATGCCGGCGGCTTCGGCCAGGCGCGCGACCGTGATCGCGTTCTTGTGCTCGCGATCCCAGCCCGTGCGGATCTTCAGCGTGACGGGCACCGCATCGGGCCCCGTGCCGACCGCCGCGACCACCGCCTCGACGATGCGCTGCACGAGCGGCTCGTTCTGCAGCAGCGCGGAGCCGGCCGCGACGTTGCAGACCTTTTTCGCCGGGCAGCCCATGTTGATGTCGATGATCTGCGCGCCGTTGTCGACGTTGTAGCGGGCCGCTTCGGCCATCATCGCCGGATCGGCGCCCGCGATCTGGACCGCGATCGGCTCCACCTCGCCTTCGTGGTTCGCGCGCCGCATCGTCTTCGCGCTTTTCCACAGCTGCGCGTTGGACGCGACCATCTCGGACACGGCGTAACCGGCCCCCATCCGCTTGCAGAGCTGGCGGAACGGACGATCCGTCACGCCGGCCATCGGGGCGACGAACAGGTTGTTACGCAATACGTGAGAGCCGATAACGGGCATCGCAATGGCACCGCCCGCGGCGGGCGCGGGCATGAAAAGGGCAGACGGAAACGCGCATTTTACCGTATTCCCATGCCCCGCCGATTTGACCCGGTTTGAGTGGCGCGACTGTGCGCGCCGCGCGTCAGTTGCGCTGGCCGAACATCATCTGGCGCGCGATCACCTTCTTGAGCGGCGGCACGAACTCGAGTGCGGTGAGCGCGGCACCGCGCAGCAGCGGGAGCGGGCCCGAGTCGATCGTGAACAGGCGTGCCAGCGTGTCGGTCGCGCCGATCGTGAAGCGCCGGTCGAGTGCGCGGCGCGCGTTGAAGGTGGCGAGCGCGGTCGCTTCGAAGCCTTGCGTGGACAGTGTGTCGACGAGCGTATGCGCATCGCGCAGCCCGAGGTTGAGCCCCTGGCCCGCGACGGGGTGCAGGGTTTGCGCGGCATTGCCGACGATCGCGACGCGGCCGTTGACGAGCGTCTGCGCGGCGTTCAGGCCGAGCGGGAAAGACGCGCGGCCCGCGATCGCGACGAAGTCGCCCATGCGCTCGCCGAACGCGCTGCCGAGCTCGCGCAGGAATGCGTCGTCGGGCAGCGCGGCGCGGCGCGCCGCTTCGTCGGGCGTGCAGCACCACACGAGCGAATACTCGGCCTGGCGCGGGCCGCCAAGCGGCAGCAGCGCGAGCGGGCCTTCGTGCGTGAAGCGTTCCCACGCGACGTTCGGGCGCGGCGCCGATACCGTGACCGTGCCGACGATCGCGGTCTGGCCGTAGTCGCGGCGATGCTTGCCGGTATCGGCCCGCTGTTCGTGGAACAGCCCGCCTTCGGCATTGATGACGATGCGTGCGCGCAGCGTGCGCTCGCCTTGCGGGCCATCGAGCGTCAGCGTGACGCCGTCGGCATCCTGCTGCGGCTCGCGCGCGGTGGTCGACGTGAGCCAGTCGACGCGGGTGCCGCGCACGGCGCCGGCGAGCGCCTGCACGAGCGAGCCGAAGCGCACGACATAACCGAGCGCGGCGAGGTCGTGTTCGTCGCGGTCGATCAGCGTGCGGCCGAAATGGCCGCGCTGCGATACGTGGATGTGTTCGATCGGCGTCGCGTCGGCGGGCCACGCGAGCGTGTCGAGCAGCACGCGGCTGCCGTGCGACACGGCGATCGCGCGCGGATCGTTTGCGCTCGCGGCCGGTTCACGCGCATCGATCAGCGCGATCGATGCGTGCTGCGTGGCGCTGCGGCGCGCGAGCCAGCCGGCGAGCGCGAGCCCGACGGGGCCCGCGCCGACGATGGCGAGGTCGTAGTCCGGCGTGGCCGGGGAGGAGGCGGTCGTCATCTTGATTCGTGAAACGGAGGTAACGGTCGGCGGCAGCCGGTCATGCGAGTGCGCGCATCAGCGCTTCGATCTCGTCCGCCGCGACGGGCACGCCGCGCGTGATCAGCTCGCAGCCCTGCTCGCGCACGATCGCGTCGTCCTCGATGCGGATGCCGATGTTCCAGTACTCGGGCGGCACGTCGTCGGCGGCGCGCACATAGAGGCCGGGTTCGACCGTCAGCGTCATGCCGGCCTTCAGCGTGCGCCATGGCAGCGCGCCGTTGCCGTCGCGCTCGGCGAGCCGCTCGCGGTAGTCGCCGCAATCGTGCACGTCCATGCCGATCCAGTGGCCGGTGCGGTGCATGTAGAAGCGCGTGTACGCACGCTCGGCGATCACGTCGTCGACGTTCGAGAAGCGCGTTTTCGGGATGATGCCGGTGTCGAGCAGCCCCTGCGCGAGCACGCGCACGGCGGCGTCGTGCGGTGCTTCGAACGGCACGCCGGCGCGCGTCGCGTCGATCGCGGCCTGCTGGGCGGCGAGCACGATGTCGTACAGCGTGCGTTGCGCGGGCGAGAAGCGCCCGTTGGCCGGAAACGTGCGCGTGATGTCCGACGCGTAGCCGTCGAGTTCGCACGCGGCGTCGATCAGGATCAGGTCGCCGTCCTTCGCGGTTGCGTTGCCGGCCGGGTAGTGCAGCACGCACGCGTTCGCGCCGGCCGCGACGATCGAGCCGTACGCGGGCGACTGCGCGCCGTGCTTGCGGAACACATACAGCAGCTCGGCTTCGAGTTCGTATTCGCGGATGCCGGGGCGGCACGCCTGCATCGCGCGGCGGTGCGCGAGCGCGGAGATGTGCGCGGCGCGCATCATGATCGCGAGCTCGTGCTCGTCCTTCACGAGCCGCATGTCGTCGAGGAGCGGCGTGAGGTCGAGCATCGCGTCCGGTGCGGCGACGCCCGTGCGCGCCAGCGCGCGCACCGCGTCGATCCAGCCCGCGAGCCGGCGGTCGAAGTCGGCCGATGCGCCGAACCGGTAGTGCACGGTGCCGGAGTCGGCGAGCAGGCGCGGCATCTCCGTATCGATCACGTCGACCGCGAACGCCGCGTCGAAGCCGAACGCATCGCGCGCGGCTTCGGGCCCGTAGTGGAAGCCTTCCCAGATCTCGCGGTCGGCATTCTTGCCGCGGCAGAACAGGATCGACTCCGGCGCGCCGTGCGGCGCGGCCGCGTTCAGCACGAGCACGGCATCCGGCTCGGTGAAGCCCGTCAGGTAATGGAAGTAGCTGTCGTACCGGTACGGGTAGGCCGTATCGCGGTTGCGCAGCAGTTCCGGCGCGGTGGGGACGATGGCGACGCCGCCGCCGGCGGCACGCAGTGCGGCAAGCACGCGTTCACGGCGCTGGCGGTAGACGTCGACGGCGATGGCGGTATCGAGGGGCGCGTTCATTCGTGCGATTGTAGCGCCGCGTGACGCCGCGCGTGAGAGAGGGGGCGGGAAGCCGCGCCGGGCGGCCCGCGTGACGGTTGTTGCAAACCATCCACAGGCCGGTCGGGCGATTTTCTGTCGCGCGACGCCGGCCGGTTATGATCGGCGACAACGTATACTCTCGGCGGTTCCCTTAAAAAGGCAGATGATGAAATTAATCGGTTCGCTCAGCAGCCCGTACGTCCGCAAGGCGCGGATCGTGCTGGCTGAAAAGAAGATCGACTACAAGCTGGAGCTCGAGAACGTGTGGGCGCCGGAGACGGATATTCATGCTTCGAATCCGCTCGGCAAGGTCCCGTGCCTCGTGATGGAGGATGGTGCCGCGGTGTTCGATTCCCGCGTGATCTGCGAATACGTCGACACGCTGTCGCCGGTCGGCAAGCTGATTCCGCCGTCGGGGCGCGAGCGCGTCGAAGTGCGCTGCTGGGAAGCGCTGGGCGACGGCGTGCTCGACGCGGCCGTGGCGATTCGTCTCGAATACACGCAGCGGGACGAAGCGCAGCGCAGCGCGAGCTGGATCGCGCGCCAGCAGCGCAAGATCGACGACGCGCTCGTCGCGATGTCGCAAGGGCTCGGCGGCAAGACGTGGTGCGTCGGTAATCATTACACGCTCGCCGACATCGCACTCGGCTGCGCGCTCGGCTATCTCGACTTCCGGATGCCCGAGCTCAACTGGCGCGACCGCCACCCGAACCTCGACAAGCACTTCGTGAAGCTGCTGCAGCGCCAGTCGTTCGCCGACACGCTGCCGCAGAACTGAGCCGCGCGCGACGCGTACACGCATTCACGCATTCGGCAGACAAAAGAAAAGCGCCCCGCGGGGCGCTTTTCTTTTTGCCGGGCCGCCCCCGCGGCGGGGGCGCTCGCCTGCATCATTCGATCGACGCGTAGACGGCCTCGCCGAGCGTGAACGAATCGCTGCGCGAAATCGGCCACCACTTGTCGTACAGCGTAAAGCCGCAGGTGTTGCCGTCGAGCAGCGCGCCGGGCTTCAGGTACTTCAGCAGCTGCGACATCAGCCGGACCTCGTGCGGCGCGATGCGCTGCACGATGTGATGCGCGCGCAGCTCCGACGGATGCGCGAGGCCGGCCGCCTGCACGAGCTCCTGCAGCGCGTGCAGTGTGTTGCGGTGGAAGTTGTACACGCGGTCGGCCTTGTCGGGCACGACGAGCGCGCGCTGGCGCACCGGGTCCTGCGTCGCGACGCCGGTCGGGCAGCGGCCCGTGTGGCAGGTCTGCGCCTGGATGCAGCCGACCGCGAACATGAAGCCGCGCGCCGAGTTCACCCAGTCCGCGCCGATCGCGAGCGTGCGGGCGACGTCGAACGCCGTGATGATCTTGCCGCTCGCGCCGATCTTCACGCGGTCGCGCACGCCGATCCCGACGAGCGTGTTGTGCACGAGCAGCAGCCCTTCCTGCAGCGGCACGCCGACGTGGTCGGTGAATTCGAGCGGCGCCGCGCCCGTGCCGCCTTCCGCGCCGTCGACGACGATGAAGTCCGGCACGATGCCGGTCTCGAGCATCGCCTTCGCGATCCCGAAGAATTCCCACGGATGGCCGACGCACAGCTTGAAGCCGGTCGGCTTGCCGCCCGACAGCGTGCGCAGCCGTTCGACGAATTCGAGCAGCCCGCGCGGGGTCGAGAATTCCGAGTGCGTCGCGGGCGAGATGCAGTCCTTGCCCATCGGCACGCCGCGCGTCTCGGCGATCTCCGGCGTGATCTTCGCGGCCGGCAGCACGCCGCCGTGGCCGGGCTTCGCGCCCTGCGACAGCTTGACCTCGATCATCTTGACCTGCGGATCGGCGGCCTGCTTCGCGAACTTGTCGGGGTTGAAGGTGCCGTCGTCGTTGCGGCAGCCGAAGTAGCCGGACGCGATTTCCCAGATGATGTCGCCGCCGTTCTCGCGGTGGTATTTCGACAGCGAGCCTTCGCCCGTGTCATGCGCGAACCCGCCTTTCTTCGCGCCGAGGTTCAGCGAGCGGATCGCGTTCGCGGACAGCGAGCCGAAGCTCATCGCCGAGATGTTGAAGATCGAAATGTCGTACGGTTGCGCGCGATTCGCGCCGACGCGGACACGGAAATCATGGTTCGGCAGCTTCGTCGGCGCGAGCGAGTGGCTGATCCATTCGTGCGCGACGGCCTTCACGTTCAGCTCGGTGCCGTACGGGCGGTTGTCGGCGACGTTCTTCGCGCGCTGGTAGACGAGGCTGCGCTGCGCGCGCGAGAACGGCTTTTCGTCGGTGTCGTCCTCGACGAAATACTGGCGGATTTCAGGTCGGATGAATTCGAACAGGAAGCGGAAGTGGCCCCAGAGCGGGTAGTTGCGCAGGATCGCGTGGCGGTCCTGCTTCAGGTCGTACAGGCCGAGCGCGACGAGGGCGGCGGGAATCAGGATCCACAGCCACGCGATCGCGTGCCGCGCGGCGAGTGCCGCGACGGCCACGAACAGCAGGACCGCGCACCACATCGCGAGATAGCGTCGGGAAAACATGGGGACTCCGTCGTAATTATCTGGATGGCCATCGCTCGCGAGCGGTCGCGCGGCGGCCGGCAGGTCGGCGCCCTCGGCGTCGCGCCGGGCCGGCGGGCAGGGTGCCCGAGCCGTGCCTGGCCGCCGCCGGCGCCCACGATGGTCGAGAGTCTACTACGGGTCCCGTGAAGCTCGCGTTGCCGAGCCGGCCCGCCGCGTCAGGTGAGCGCGTGACGGATGAACGGGCCGTATGCGGGCGCGTCGGGCTTCAGCCTGACGCCGGCTTCGAAGTCCGTGTCGCGGTTGAACGGCACCCGCGGCCACGTGTGCCAGGCGCGCAGTCGCGCGCGGTAGTCCGCGAGCGCTTGCGCGAGGCGCGCGTCGCGGTGCCGCGCGGCGTCGCCGGCCGGATCGCCGCGAACCTCGTGGATCAGGTGCGGTTCGAGCACGTCGAAGCCGACGTAGCGCAGCGCATGCATGAGCGGCCACAGCAGCAGGCGCGTGTCGCCCTCGCGGCCGTCGGGCGCGCAGGCGGCGGCCGACGATCCGGTCGTCACGCTCAGCAGCGCGCGGCGCCCGTGCAACACGCCGCTGTCATGGCGCCGGCGGCTGCTGTAGAGGCCGCCGTAGACGAACACGCGATCCATCCAGCCCTTCAGGATCGCCGGCGCGCCGAACCACCACAGCGGGAACTGCAGGATCAGCGCGTCGGCCTGTTGCAGCAGCCCGACGTGATGCCCGACCTCCGGCGCGAGCGTGCCGCGCTCCCAGTGGTGGCGCTGCTCGCGTTGCGCGTCGAAGCGTGCCGTGTCGAGCCGATCGGCGTAATGGCGCGGCGCCTCGCTCGGGTCGAACCCGTCGGCGTACAGGTCCGCGACGGTCGCGGTATGGCCGGCGGCGCGCCACGTATCGGCCGCCGCATGGGAGAGGGCCGCGTTGAACGACTGCGGTTCGGGATGGGCGACGACGATCAGCGCATGCATGGCGGGCTCCGTGAGTATGCGACGATGATGGCCGGCGGCAGCGGGGCCGCGCAATCACGCACCCGGAGGTAACCATGGCATTTCCCGGCGACGTCTATGCGGCGGACTGTTCGGCACGCGACGCGCTCGCGCTGATCGCCGGCAAATGGACGCTGCTGATCCTGCCGGCGCTGGCCGAGCGGCCGCTGCGCAACGGCGAACTGCTGCGGCGCATCGGCGGCATCTCGCAGAAGGTGCTCACGCAGACGCTGCGCGAGCTGGAGCGCAACGGGCTGATCGAACGGATCGCGATCGCCGCGCGGCGATCGCATGTCGAATACCGGCTGACGCCGGTGGCGGAATCGCTGGTGGACACGCTCGTGGCGCTCGATCGCTGGGCCGAGCGCCATTTCCCGGTACTCGACGCGGCGCGCGAGCGCTACGACGCGGCCGTGCAGCACATGCGCTGAACAGGCGGGCGGTAGCGGGCGCGGCCGCTTTCGGCCGGCGCCTGCGGCGCGTCAGCGTGCGGCCGCGAGTGCCGGCGCGTCGAGCGCCTGCCGGTCGCCGGTTGCCGCGCTTTCGATGATGCCGCCGCCGAGACAGATCTCGCCGTCGTACAGCACGGCCGACTGGCCGGGCGTGACGGCCCACTGCGCGTCGTCGAACGCGAGTGAGAAGCGTGCTTCGCCTGCCGGGCCGGGCACGGCGGCGCCGAAGGCGCATGCCGCGTCGGTCTGCCGGTAGCGCGTCTTCGCGCCGCACGCGAAGCCCTCGGCCGGCGGCTCGCCGGCGACCCAGCTCACGTTGCCGGCAACGAGCTCGCGCGACAGCAGCCACGGATGATCGTGGCCCTGCACGACGTACAGCGTGTTCGACGCGATGTCCTTCGCGGCGACGAACCACGGTTCGCCGCTGCCGCTCTTGCTGCCGCCCAGGCCGATGCCCTTGCGCTGGCCGAACGTGTAGAACGCGAGGCCGATATGCTCGCCGACGACCTTGCTGTCCGGCGTCTTCATCGGGCCGGGTTTGGTCGGCAGATAGCGGTTCAGGAAATCGCGGAACGGCCGTTCGCCGATGAAGCAGATGCCGGTCGAATCCTTCTTCTTCGCGTTCGGCAGCCCGATCTGCGCGGCGATCTCGCGCACCTTCGTCTTCGGGATCTCGCCGAGCGGGAACATCGTCTTCGACAGTTGCGCCTGGTTCAGCCGGTGCAGGAAGTACGACTGGTCTTTCGTATGGTCGAAGGCCTTCAGCAGCTCGAAACGCCCGTCGCGCTCGCGCACGCGCGCATAGTGGCCCGTCGCGATCATTTCCGCGTCGAGCGACATCGCGTGATCGAGGAACGCCTTGAACTTGATTTCGGCGTTGCACAGCACGTCGGGGTTCGGCGTGCGGCCGGCCGAGTATTCGCGCAGGAACTCGGCGAACACGCGATCCTTGTATTCCGCCGCGAAGTTGACGGCTTCCACGTCGATGCCGATCAGGTCGGCCACCGACACGACGTCGATCCAGTCCTGGCGCGTCGAGCAGTATTCGCCGTCGTCGTCGTCTTCCCAGTTCTTCATGAACAGGCCGACCACGTCGTAACCCTGTTCCTTCAGCAGCCACGCGGTCACCGACGAATCGACGCCGCCCGACATGCCCACCACTACACGGCGCTTGCTCATTTGTTGACCGCCTGACGTTCGAATGCTTCGGGGCGCGGCGCGACCGAATGCGTATGCACGAAATCGAGCGGAATGCGCCGCCCGGCGAGGTAATCGTCGACGCAGCGCATCACCGCGGGCGAGCGATGGCGCTCGCTGCACGCGCGCAGTTCGTCGGCGGTCATCCACAGCGTGCGGACGATGCCGTCGTCGAGCGCGTGGCCCGCGACCGGCTCGCCGGCCGTGCCGCAGAACGTGAAGCGCAGGTAGGTCGCGCCGGCGGTGCCGGGACGGTCGTAGTGCGCCAGATAGACGCCGACGAGCGCGTCGGGCGTGAACGGGTGCGCGGTTTCCTCGAGCGTCTCTCGGATCACGGCGTCGGCCAGCGTTTCGCCGGCTTCGAGATGGCCTGCCGGCTGGTTGATGCGCAGGCCCGACGAGGTTTCTTCCTCGATCACGAGAAAGCGGCCGGCATGCTCGACGAGCGCCGCGACCGTCACATGCGGGGTCCAGATTTCGGGTTTCATGGTTCGGCATTTTACCGGTTGCGCCCGAACGCTGCCCGGCGTTCGGTCAGACGAATCCGACCCTCGTAATCGTCCGTCGCGCCGGTGCGCGGCCACGCCGGCCAGGCTGACGCGTCGATCTCGCGCGATCGCGCGCAAAGGCGGGTGCGGCCGCCGCTTTCGCCTAAAGTGAAACGTGAGTGCCGTCGCTCGCGAGCCGGTAGTCCGGCTGCCCGGCTCGTTGCGCGGTGGAAATCGCCGGAAACGACCTGCCGGCGATGACTGGAGGGACTGACGATGCATATTGGCGTGCCTGCCGAAACGCGGGCGAACGAGGCGCGGGTGGCCGCGACGCCGGAAACCGTGAAGAAATACGCGGCGGCCGGGCATCGGGTCAGTATCGCGAGAGGGGCCGGCCTCGCGGCCAGTTATCCCGACGCAGCCTATGCGGCCGCCGGTGCCGAACTGACCGGCCAGTCGGCCGCGTTCGACGTCGACATCGTGCTGAAGGTCCAGGCCCCCACCGACGCCGAGCTGCCGTTGCTCAAGCGCGGCGCCGTGCTGGTCGGCATGCTCGATCCGTTCAACGGCGAGCAGGCGGCGAAGCTCGCCGCGGCCGGCGTGACGGGCTTCGCGCTCGAAGCCGCGCCGCGCACGACGCGCGCACAGGGGCTCGACGTGCTGTCGTCGCAGGCGAACATCGCGGGCTACAAGGCCGTGCTGGTTGCCGCGGCGCTGTATCCGCGCTTCTTTCCGATGCTGATGACGGCCGCGGGCACCGTGAAGGCCGCGCGCGTGCTGATCCTCGGCGCGGGCGTCGCGGGCCTGCAGGCGATCGCGACCGCGAAGCGCCTCGGCGCGGTGATCGAGGCGTCCGACGTGCGGCCGGCCGTGAAGGAGCAGATCGAGTCGCTCGGCGCGAAATTCCTCGACGTCCCGTTCGAAACCGACGAGGAGCGCGACGCTGCGCAGGGCGTGGGCGGCTACGCGCGCCCGATGCCGCCGTCGTGGCTCGGCCGCCAGGCCGCGCTCGTGCACGAGCGCGCGAAGCAGGCCGACATCGTGATCACCACCGCGCTGATTCCCGGGCGCCCGGCGCCGACCTTGATCTCGGTCGAAACCGTGCAGTCGATGAAGCCGGGCTCGGTGCTCGTCGATCTCGCGGCCGGCCGCGGCCCGGAATTCGACGGCCGCAAGAGCGGCAACTGCCCGCTGACGGTCGCCGACCAGGTGATCGCGCACCACGGCGTGACGATCGCCGGCTACACGAATCTCGCGTCGATGGTCGCCTCGGACGCATCGGCGCTGTATGCGCGCAACCTGCTCGACTTCATGAAGCTGATCGTCACGAAGGAGGGCACGCTGAACATCGACCTGACCGACGACATCGTCGCCGCGACGCTCCTGTGCCGCGACGGCGAAGTCACGCGCCGATAACGGAGGAGACCATGGAAGTCGTCAATCACACGGTGATCGACGTGATCATCTTCGTGCTGGCGGTGTACGTCGGCTACCACGTGGTGTGGAACGTCACGCCGGCGCTGCATACGCCGCTGATGGCCGTGACCAACGCGATCTCGGCGATCGTGATTGTCGGTGCGATGCTCGCGGCGGCGCTCACCGTCGGCGCGACCGGCAAGGTGTTCGGCACGCTCGCGGTCGCGCTCGCGGCGGTCAACGTGTTCGGCGGCTTCCTCGTGACGAGGCGCATGCTCGAGATGTTCCGCAAGAAGGCGCCCCGGCAGCCCGGGCGCGGCAAGGAGGGCGCGCGATGAGCATGAACGTCGTCACGCTGCTGTACCTCGTCGCATCGGTGTGTTTCATCCAGGCGCTGAAGGGCCTGTCGAACCCGACGAGCGCGCGGCGCGGCAACCTGTTCGGGATGGCCGGGATGGCCGTCGCGATCCTCACGACGATCGCGCTGATCGCCAGGCAGGCGGCCTGGCTCGGCGCGAACCTGCCGCTCGGCCTCGCGCTGGTGCTCGGCGCGCTGATCGCCGGCGGCGGCGTGGGGGCGTTCGTCGCCGCGCGCGTCGAGATGACGAAGATGCCGGAGCTCGTCGCGGCGATGCACTCGCTGATCGGTCTCGCGGCCGTGTGCATCGCGTACGCGGTGGTGTCGGAGCCGGAAGCGTTCGGGCTCGTGCCGCAGGACGCCGTCGCGCCGGACTTCATTCCGTACGGCAATCGCGTCGAGCTGTTCATCGGCACGTTCGTCGGCGCGATCACGTTCTCCGGGTCGGTGATCGCGTTCGGCAAGCTGTCGGGCAGGTACACGTTCCGGCTGTTCCAGGGCGCGCCGGTCGTGTATGCGGGCCAGCACCTGCTCAACCTGATGCTCGCGCTCGGGATGCTCGGCTTCGGCATCCTGTTCTTCATCACGCAGTCGTGGCTGCCGTTCATCATCATGACGGCGATCGCGTTCGCGCTCGGCGTGCTGATCATCATCCCGATCGGCGGCGCGGACATGCCGGTGGTCGTGTCGATGCTGAACTCGTACTCCGGCTGGGCGGCGGCCGGCATCGGCTTCTCGCTGAACAACGCGATGCTGATCATCGCGGGGTCGCTGGTCGGCTCGTCGGGCGCGATCCTGTCGTACATCATGTGCCGCGCAATGAACCGCTCGTTCTTCAACGTGATCCTCGGCGGCTTCGGCGGCGAGGCGGCGGCCGGCGGTGCCGCGGGCGCGAAGGAGCAGCGGCCGGTGAAATCGGGTTCGGCCGACGATGCGGCGTTCATGCTCGGCAACGCGGAAACGGTCGTGATCGTGCCGGGCTACGGGTTGGCCGTCGCCCGTGCGCAGCACGCGCTGAAGGAACTGACCGACAAGCTGGTCGAGAAGGGCATCGACGTGAAGTACGCGATCCATCCGGTCGCGGGGCGGATGCCGGGCCACATGAACGTGCTGCTCGCGGAAGCGGAAGTGCCGTACGAGATCGTGTTCGAGATGGACGACATCAACGGCGAATTCGGCCAGGTCGACGTCGTGCTCGTGCTCGGCGCGAACGACGTGGTGAACCCGGCCGCGAAGAACGACCCGGCATCGCCGATCGCGGGGATGCCGATCATCGAGGCGTACAAGGCGCGCACGGTGATCGTCAACAAGCGGTCGATGGCGGCCGGCTACGCGGGCCTCGACAACGACCTGTTCTACATGGACAAGACGATGATGGTGTTCGGCGATGCGAAAAAGGTCATCGAGGACATGGTGAAGGCGGTCGACTGACGCATGCGCCGGCAACGCAGGCGGCCTGCCCCGATTCACGGGCAGCCTCGAAGGACAGGCCCGACCGGCGCAAGCCGGCCGGGCCGTTTTCATGGTGCGACGAGGTTCGCGATGCACGCGGCGATCGTGTCGCGTACGCGCACGATCGCCGGGTCGCGCTGCGTGCTCGAGCGCCAGCCGATTTCGACCGGGTAGTGCGGCAAGTCGACCGGGCAGGCGAGCGCGCGCAACGGCGTGGATCGCGCGATCGCGCGCGCCGCGTGCGAGGGAATCGTCGCCACCGCGTCGGAGCCGGCGAGCAGGTACGGCAACGCGGCGAAATGCGTGGTCGACGCCGCGACGCGCCGCTTGTGGCCGAGCGTGGCCAGCGCCTCGTCGACGATCCCGATCACGCCGCCCGACGACACGAGCAGGTGGTCGCGCTGCAGGAAATCGGCGAGCGTGAGCGTGCGCGGCGGCCGTGGGCGGGCGGCCGGGTCGATCAGGCACGCGTAGCCGCCCGTCGCGACCGCGCGCCGGCTGAGCCCGTTCGCCGAGAAGCCGCCCGATGCGATCGCGAGGTCGACGCCGTGGCGCAGCAGCGCGTCGCCGGCGATGCCGCTGTGCGTCTGCCGGAAGATCAGCCGGATGCCGGCGGCTTCCCGTGCAACGGCGTCGATCAGCGCGCGGCCGAGCGCGATCTCGAAGTCGTCCGACAGCCCGATCGAGATCGTGCGGCCGATGCGGTCGCCGCCGTCGGCCGCGATCGCGAGGCTTTCGCGGCAACGGTCGAGCGCGTCGGACAGGATCGGTTTCAGTTCGTCCGCGCGCGGCGTCGGCGCGAGCCCGCGGCCGGTGCGCACGAACAGCGGATCGGCATAGATCACGCGCAGCCGCGCGAGCGCCGCGCTCACCGCCGACTGCGTGAGGCCGAGCCGCAGCGCCGCGCGGCTCGCGCCGCCTTCCTCGTACAGCGCCTCGAACACTTTCAGCAGGTTCAGGTCGAGGCCGGCGATATCATCCGTATTCATGACACTTATCGTTCTATCGATTTGATCGATGAAATCATATCGATAAAGATGGCGTTACCCCATTCACCGGAGACGCCTTCATGTCCACTTCAGTCATCGCCGCGCTGCAGATCGGCGCATCGCCCGACGGCACGCGCGCCACGCTCGACACGATCCTCGGCTACGAAACCGCGATCCGCGACAGCGGGGCGTCGCTCGTCGTGCTGCCCGAGGCCGTGCTCGGCGGCTATCCGAAAGGCGAGATCTTCGGCACGCGGCTCGGCTACCGGTTGCCCGAGGGCCGCGACGCGTATGCGCGCTACGCCGCGCAGGCGATCGACGTGCCGGGGCCGGAAACCGACGAGCTGGCCGCGCTGTCGCAGCGCACGGGCGCGAGCCTCGTGGTCGGCGTGATCGAGCGCGGCGGCAGCACGCTGTATTGCACGGCGCTGTTCTTCGATCCGCGCGAGGGGCTCGTCGCGAAGCACCGCAAGCTGATGCCGACCGGCACCGAGCGGCTGATCTGGGGGCAGGGCGACGGCTCGACGCTGCCTGTCGTCGAGACGGCCGCGGGCCGCGCGGGCGCCGCGGTCTGCTGGGAGAACCACATGCCGCTGCTGCGCTGCGCGATGTACGCGAAAGGCGTGCAGATCTGGTGCGCGCCGACCGTCGACGAGCGCGACGTGTGGCAGAGCTCGATGCGGCATATCGCGCACGAGGGGCGCTGCTTCGTCGTCAGCGCGTGCCAGGTGCAGCCGTCGCCGCGCGCGCTCGGGATCGACGTGCCGGGCTGGGATCCGGAGCGGCCGCTGATCCGCGGCGGCAGCGTGATCGTCGGGCCGCTCGGCGACCTGCTGACGGAGCCGCTGATCGGCACGGCCGGGCTCGTGACCGCGCGTATCGATACCGACGAACTCGTGCGGGCGCGCTACGACTTCGACGTGGTCGGGCATTACGCGCGGCCCGACGTGTTCTCGCTGCACGTCGACGAGCGGCCGAAGCGCACGGTGGTGTTCGGCGCGTAGGGAAAGGCGGGCCGGGCGCCGCACGGCGGGCGGCGGGCGGCCCGGAACAGGGACGGCGGCGGTGCGCCCGCCGCCGTGCCGCATCAGCGCATCGGCGCTTCCGCGATCCGCATGTAATCGGCGATCCGCCGTCCTTCCATGTCCGGAAACTGCTCGTGCACGACGATGTCGCCCATCCGCGCGATGTCGAAGGTGCGGAAATCGCCGCGCAGCTCGCACCACGCGCCGATCGTCCAGCGCCCGCCCCAGTAGACGAGCCCGAGCGGCCACACGCGGCGTTGCGAATGCGCGCCGAGCCGGTCGCGGTAGTCGAAGCTGACGACGTGGCGCGTATCGATGGCCTGGTGGATCGCATCGACCTTCGCGCAAAACGTCTCGTCGATGTGGAACGACGGCGCGAACACGGGCAGGCGGTCGAGCGCCGTGCGCTTGTCGGCCGGCATCGCCGACGCGATCTTCGCGAGCGCCGAGCGTGCGCCGCTCGCGAAGCGCGCACCGCCCCAGGTTTCGAGCATGCGTGCGCCGGCGGCGAGCGCCGCGAGCTCCTCGGCCGTGAACGTGAGCGGCGGCAGGCTCGCGTTGCGGTTCAGCCGGTAGCCGATGCCGGCTTCACCTTCGATCGGTACCCCTGACAGTTGCAGGTCGCGCACGTCGCGATAGACCGTGCGCGGCGACACCGACAGCCAGTCGGCCAGCTGCTGCGCGGTCGTGAGACGACGCCCGCGCAGCAGCTCGGCGATCTGGAACAGGCGGTCGGCACGGCGCGTCATGACGGCACCTCGGCTCCAACGGCAATGGGGACTTCGCGATGATAGCGCCGCGCGCGCCCGATGGCCGCTGCGCTCAGTGGCATTTCGGCGAGTGCAGGCCGACGCGGTTGCCTTCGGTGTCGATCAGGTAGCCGACGTAGCCGTAGTTGTTCGGCAGCTCGACGACGGAGCCCTGCACGACGCCGCCCGCGCGCTTCGCGCGTTCGAGCGCCGCGACGACCGATTCGCCGGCGTTCAGGTAGACGAGTACGCCGTTCGCGCTCGGCTTGATCTGCTGCGGATCGAACACGATGCTGCCGCCCGTGCTCGATGCGTCGCGGTCGAACGTGGCCATCGGCACGCCGCCGATGACTTCGCGCTGCAGCGTCGTTTGCAGCACGGTTTCGTAGAAGCGGATCGCCCGGTCGAAATCGAGGGACGGAATGTCGAACCACGCGATCGCGCGCTCGGGGGTGGCAGTGGCGGTGGCAGTTGCAGTTGCGGACGTCATGACGAGTTCCTTGTTGCGTTGTTGTTCGGGTTCGGTGCGGAAACCAGCCTTGCATTGCGCCGGGATTGCAGTGTGATCGCGGTCTGCTGACACCGTATTGTCAGTAGAGGTCGGGAACGATCCGCCGCACCGGCTGGTCGTCACGTGGCGCATGCCGTCGGGGGAGAGTGGGGAATCGCGCGTGACCTGCGTCGTGAAGCCGACCGTCACGCACGACGGGCTGGTGCCGGGCTCGGAGATGGGAGAGGGATCGCGGGATTCGCGGCGGGTGGCCGGTCGTGCCGTCGAGCCGCAAGACACTGCTCGAGACGGGGCAGGCGCTGCCGTTCACGACGGGGCGCCGGGAGAAGTCGAAGCATTGAAACGGAACGACGCCGTTGCCGCGGATGCGGTAACGGCGTCGTTCCGGTTGTCGCGCAGGGGCCGTATCGGCGGCCCCGTCGCGACCATGATGCGGATTACGCGTCGCCTTCCGGCGTGGCCGGGCGCGCCTTCACGCTGCCGGCGATCAGGTCGAAGCGGAACAGCCGGCATTCGAGCGCGCCGTTGAACAGCGGCGTCTTGGCCGATTCGCGCAGCCGCAGCTGGCCCGGCAGCGAACGATCGGACGTCAGCAGGAACGCCTGCCAGCCCGTGAAGCGCTGCTTCAGCGCATCGCCGAGCGCGTTGAAGAATTCGCTGTCCGGTGCGTCGGTGTGGGTGCGGCGGAACGCGTCGTCGTTGCCGCGGTTGCGGCCCGTCTCGCGCACCTCGCCGCGCGCGCTGCGGCCGCGCACCTCGATCCGCTCGCCGTACGGCGGGTTCGCGAGGATGATGCCCGGGCCGTCGCAGGGCGGCGTCATCCCGCGCGCGTCGACCTGCTTGAGCCACACCGACGGCACGCCCGCGCGCTCGAGGTTCGCACGTGCCTTCTCGAGCATGTCGCCGGAGATGTCGCTGCCGTACACGCCGAGCGCTTCGCCGCGTTTGCCGCGCGCCGCACGCTTCGCGTCCAGCGCCGGGACCTTCAGCCCCTGCCATGCGGTGATGTCGTATTGCTTGAGTTTCTCGAAGCCGAACCGGCGCTCGACGCCGGGTGCCACGCCGAGCGCGATCTGCGCGGCTTCCGCGAGGAACGTGCCGCTGCCGCACATCGGGTCGTACAGCGCCGTGCCGGGCGTCCAGCCCGTCAGGCGCAGGATGCCGGCCGCGAGGTTCTCGCGCAGCGGCGCCGCGCCCTTGTCGAGGCGCCAGCCGCGCTTGAACAGCGGCTCGCCCGACGTGTCGAGGTACAGCGTGCACTCGTTGGCCGTCAGGAACGCGAACACGCGCACGTCGGGCGCACCGGTATCGATGCTCGGGCGCGCGCCGGTCTTCTCGCGCATCCGGTCGCAGATCGCGTCCTTCACGCGCAACGTCGCGAATTCGAGGCTCTTCAGCGGCGACTTGATCGCGGTGATGTCGACGCGCAGCGTCTGCGTCGCCGCGAACCAGCGCTCCCACGGCTGCTCGAGCGCGAGCGCGTAGACGTCCTGCTCGTTGCGGTAGGCGCGGTGCGCGATCTTCAGCAGGACCCGGCTCGCGATCCGCGAATGGAGGTTCGCGGCCATGCCGGCGGCCCAGCCGCCGCTGAAGTGGACGCCGCCCGGCACCTGCGCGCCCGCGGTGAACGGCGCGCCGTTCAGGTGGCGGCCGGCGATTTCGGCCAGCTCGGCGGCGAGCGCCGCTTCGAGGCCGCGCGGGCAGGGGGCGAAGAATTCGTACAGGGTGGGCGAGGACATAAGGCGGGTGAGGACGTGCAAAAGTCCACTATTGTACGCGGCGCGGGCGGCCGGGGCCGGCGTTGCGTCGCGTTTCGGTGCCGCGGGCGCCGCGCATGCGTGCCGGGGGCGGCCCGGCGGCGCCCGGGCGGGCACCGCCAGGCCGCCGCGGGCTCAGTGCGAGCCCGGCTGGCCGGCGCGGGCGGCCGGGCTGCTGCCCGGCCAGAACAGCGCGAGCGGATTCGACAGCACCGTGCGGACGATCGCGGCGACGAGCGCGCGCACCTTGGTCGGACGCAGGCTGCGCGAGCGCACGGCCATCGTGAACGCGAGCGCGAAGCTCACGAGCACGTTGAGGATCGCCATGCTGAGCACGCCGGCGCCGGCCCACCACAGCTCGGGGGTGCCCAGCGCGTCCTTGCCCAGCACGCCGAGCGCGATCCCGATCGAACCGGCCGACAGCGTCACGTGCCGCACCTCGAACGGGAACATGAACACGGTGACGATCGCGGGGATGAGACCGAGCATCAGGCCGAGGCCGACGTTCGCGACCACGCCGGCCACGTTCGACCGGCAGAAATGCGCGAGCTTCGCGGCGCCGGCCGCGCCGAGCGTGAGGCGCAGCCGGCGGTTGTACGTGAGCGCGTCGCCGACCCGGTGCAGCACGAACCAGTTGTCGGCCCAGCCCGCAAGCAGGCTCGACGCCCACAGCAGCACGCCGGTCAGCGCCGCGTAGAGCGGCGTCGGGCCGAGCAGCGAGAACGAGTGCAGCGTCGCGTGCGCCTTCTCCGGCGAGATCAGGTTCGCATGCAGCAGGTTGCTGGCGAACAGCTGCACCAGCAGGCACACGGGCAGCACGACGAGCACGTTGCCCGAAATCGCGGCGGCCTGCGTGCGGATCAGCGCGATCACCGATGCCACGAACGCCTTCACGCCTTCGTCGTGGCCCGTGTCGTCCAGCTCGCGCGCGAGCGTCGGCGCGGTCATCGCAGGCTGCTTGGTCGCGAGCGTGAAGTGCAGGAAGTGCATCAGCATGAAGCTGGCCGCGTAGTTGATGCCCGCGAGCAGCCCTTCGAGCATCGACTGCAGGTGCGCGCCCGTGATCGCGAACTTCACGCACACCGTCACGACGGTGACGAGGCCGCCGCCCGCGGCCATCCGCAGCATCTTCAGGTACTCGGCGCGGCCGCGCGAGATGTAGTGCTCGCCGGTGTCCGCGTTGGTTTCGACGAGCTTGCGCGCGAACAGCGAGAAGTTGCTGCGCACGAGGTGCGACACGCTCTGGCTGTTGTGGTTCGCGTCGACGAGCTCGGCCGTCAGGTGCGCCATCCCGTGCAGGTCGTCGCGCGCCATCCACGCGTTGAGCAGCATCTCGGCGCGCAGGATGCGCATGCGCATCCGCTCGACCTGGAACACGATGTCGACCGACACGCCGTTGCGGTACAGGTGCGAGAACACCTCGTCGACGGCGATCCGGCATTCGTCGAGCAGCACGCGCAGGTAGTTGACCTCGTGCAGCAGCTTGCTCGGGTCGCCGCCGTCCTCGACGGCCGCGTGCGCGGTCTCGACCGCGAGCATCGCGCGCGTGAGGCGGTAGAACGGCTGCGTTTCCAGCGGCTGGCGTTCCAGCGGCTTGCGCGCGTCGTCGTCGGAGAGCCGGCTGCGCACCGTCTGCGACAGGCCGGTCGAGCTGATCTGGCAGGTCAGGTTGTGCAGCGCGGCCAGCAGGTCGCGCGAGAACGAACCCGGCTCGTGGCGCTCTTCGTCGGTGACGTCGAACGAGAACAGGTCGGCGAGGCGCGTGAGGAGATCGTCGGGCAGCGCGTCGATCCATTGCGCGTCTTCCGGCGTCGGGAACATCAGCGTGAAGAGCGCCGACAGCTCGCGGCGGTTCGGCGCCGGCGGGATCAGCGACGAGTCGATCCGCTCGAACAGCGCGCCGAAGAAGCCCGAGTGCACGGGCATGCCGGCGTCGCACAGGAGCGAGATGCCGTCGCACTCGCGCAGGATGCCGCGCAGGATGCGCGCGGCGTGCGCCTTCCATGCGGGGTTGCGATCGAGCACGTGGAACAGGTAGCGCAAGCGCGCGTGGGCCGGATACGCGCGCGCATCGGCGTCGCGATCGGCCGGCGCGTCCTGCATCGTGCCGGTGCGGCGCAGCCAGTGCGCGAGCTCGATCAGCCATTCGCTGCGCTCGGCGTACGACGCATCGGCGTCGGCGTGCGCGAGCAGCGCATCGAGCTGGTGACCGGCATTGCGCGACGCGCGCCACTTCTTGATCAGGGTCGTCAGGGAACGAAACATAAACGGAATAGCGAAAGCCCTCGGCGGGCGGGTTCGGGATGCCGGCCGGGAAACGGCGCGGCGCCGGGGAGAACGGGTGAGACGGGGCAGGTTGCCGGACGATGCGAGGCGACCCGCGATGCGGCTGCCCCGCTGCGGTGCACGGTGCGGGCGCCGGGCGGCACGGCGGTCGGGCCGAACACGGCCCGGCGCCGCTGGCTGGCGCGCACGACGAGCGGCGCGGGCCTGAAAGTGCGTAGGATCGTCAATCGGGCCGGAAAACGCAAGCCGACCGCGTTGCACGAAGCCGGTTCCGGCCGACTTTGACAAACAATGTCATGGCCGTCCGGCCGGGGAGCGCGATGCGGGGCCGGGGGCCGGCCGCGGCAGCGCATCGCCGATGGCGGCCGGCGGTCGCTATCGGACGCGCCGCGCTGGACGAAGCCGCGCAGGCGCGTACGCCGTCGAGCGTTCGCCTGCGCGCCGCACGCTTACGCGCCGGACTTGCCCGTCGCGCCGGCGTCGCCGCCCGGCGCCGGATTGGCCGGGCACGGCACGACCGGCGCGGCGGCCGTCTTGCCGCCGGCCGCGGGTGCCGCGGCAGCCGATGCGCCACGGCGCGCGGCCATGGCACGCACGCCGGCCGCGGCTTGCGTGGCGATCACGTCGAGCGCGCGCCGGTGGCCGGCGACGAGTGCGTCGTAGCCGTCGGCGACCGGTTCGGCGACGCTCGTGCGGCAGGTCATCACGGCCTGCGTGGCGAGCGAGCGCACGCTCCACACCGCATCGACCGCCGCCCGTTTGCCCGGCCACGACTCGAAGCGCTGCACGTTCACGCTGATGCGATACACGGGCACGCCGGGCGGATACGCGGAATTCGCGACGTCGATCGTGCCGAGCCGCGCGGCGAGATCGTCCGACAGCGCGCGGCGGATCTCGTCGGCGGGCGGCGACGCCCAGCGTTCCTGCTCGAGCACGTCGACCTGCGCGGCGTTCTTCTGCACGACCAGCTGGTTCTTCGCGACCTGCTCGGGCACGCCGACGGACGGCACCTCGATCAGGAACGCCGGGTTGGCCGGCGCGGTGCGCAGCGGCGCCGCGGCGTCGGCCGGGCTGAGCGTGTAGAACCGCGCGGGCGGCGAGCTGCACGCGGCGAGCGCGAGGGCGGCGGCAACCGCCGCAGCACCGCTCGCGAAACCGTTCACGCGTGTCGTCATGGTTGATCTCCTGGCTTGCCCTTGAGCAGCGATTCGGGGTGACGCTCGAGGTAGTCGGCGAGCGCGTTCAGCGATTGCAGCGTGCGCGTGAGTTCCTTCAGCGCGCCGCGCACGTCGGACTGCAGCGGCGAATCCTGCTGCAGCGTCGCTTCGGCGGTCGAGAAGGTCTGCTTCGCGGCCGACAGCGTGTCGCGCGCTTCCGGCGCGACCTGCGTGTCGAGCTGCTTGAACAGCTTGTCGGCGTTCGCGAGCGCGCTGTTCAGGTTCGCGCCGATCTGGTCGAACGGCACCTTGTCGAGCTTCTTCGCGATGTCGGCGACCTGCAACTGCAGCTCGTCGAGCGTGTTCGGCACGGTCGGCAGCTCGAGCGGCTGGCGGGCCGTGTCGATCTTCACGGCCGGCGCCTTCGGGAAGAAGTCGAGCGCGACGTACAGCTGGCTCGTCAGCAGGTTGCCGGTGCGCAACTGGCCGCGCAGCCCGTGCTGGACGAGCCGCTCGACGATCTCGCGGCGGGCCGGTTCGCCCTTGCTCTCGATCGTTTCGCGGAAGCGCCGGCCGAGGCGTTCCGGATAGATGTTCATCGTCACCGGCATCAGGAAGTTCTTCGTCTTCGGATCGAAGTCGATACCGATGTTCGTCACTTCGCCGAGCACGATGCCGCGGAAGTCGACCGTCGCGCCGACGGCGAGCCCGCGCAGCGACTGGTTGAAGTTCATCACGACCTGCAGCGGCTGGCCGTCCGGGTCGCGCATCGCGTCGCCCTCGTCGGACGCGAGGCGGAACGTCGTGTTGTTCGGCGCGGTCGTGCCGGAGCCCTGGTTCGGCGGCGTCTGGAACGCGATGCCGCCGAGGATCACCGTCGCGAGCGACTGCGTGTTCAGCTTCAGGCCGCTCGAATCGAGCCGCAGGTCGACGCCGCTCGCCTGCCACCAGCGCGAGTTGATGCCGACGTACTGGTCGTACGGCGCATTGACGAACACGTTGAACGTGACGCCCGTGCCGTCCTTGTCGAGCGAGAAGCCGACCACCTGGCCGACCTGCACGCGGCGGTAGTAGACCGGCGAGCCGATGTCGACCGAGCCGAGCGAATCGCCGCGCAGCACGTACTGCGTGCCTTTCTGGTCGCCCGTGACGGCCGGTGGCGTCTCGAGGCCCGTGAAATCGGTCAGCGTGTCCTGACCGCGGCCGGCGTCGACGCCGATGTACGCGCCCGACAGCAGCGTGCCGAGCCCCGACACGCCGGTCGCGCCGACGCGCGGCCGCACGATCCAGAAGCGCGAGCCCTTGACCGCGAAGTCCTCGGCTTCCTTCTTGAGCTGCACCTGGACGAGCACGCGCGACAGGTCTTTCGACAGCTTGATCGTCTTGACCATGCCGATCTCGACGTCCTTGTACTTGACCTGGGTCTTGCCGGGCTCGAGCCCTTCGGCGCTATGGAAGCTGATCGTGATTTCCGGGCCGCGTTCGCGCACGGACTTGATCACGAGGCCGATGCCGATCAGCGCGGCGATCAGCGGCACGAGCCAGACGAGCGACGGCAGCCAGCCGCTTTTCGTCGAGATCGTCGGATCGGGCGGCCGGGGCGCGTCGTGCTGCGGGCCTTGTGGACTATTCATGGTGATTCCCTGAGGTTTCGACTGGATCCCAGATCAGGCGGGGATCGAACTGCATCGACGCGAGCATCGTCAGGATCACGACGGAACCGAACGCGAGTGCGCCGGGGCCGGCCGTGATGACGGCGAGCGAACGGAAATGGACGAGCGCGACGGTCAGCGTCACGACGAAGATGTCGAGCATCGACCAGCGGCCGATGCGCTCGACGATCCGGAACAGCCGCGTGCGCTGCTGCGGCCGCCATGCGGTGCGGCGCTGCGCGCTGATCACGAGGATCAGCAATACGCCGAGCTTGAGCATCGGCACGAGGATGCTCGCGACGAACACGACGACGGCGAGCGGCCAGTCGCCCGACACCCAGAAATAGATGACGCCGCTCATGATCGTGTCTTCCTGCGAGCCGACGATCGACGCGGTGCGCATGATCGGCAGCAGGTTCGCCGGAATGTACAGGATCGCGGCCGCGAGCAGCAGCGCCCACGTGCGCATCAGGCTGTTCGGCGTGCGGAAATGGAGCGCGCTGCCGCAGCGCGCGCAATGCGCGTGCGGATGGTCGAGCGTCTGCACGAGCCCGCACGTGTGGCAGCTGACGTAGCCCTCGCGGGCGGCGGTCGGGATCGTCATCGGCGGGCGGCTTCCGGCAACGGGGGTGCGTCGGGCTGCCCGGGCGAGCGCCCGGCGCGCAGGTCGTCGACGATGTCCCACAGCGTGCGCGGATCGAACATCAGCACTACGGCGATCATCAGCGTGAGCGCGGCGAACGCGAACAGCGCGGCTTCCGGCACGACGCGCGCGAGGCTCACCATCTTGACGATCGTGACGAGGATCCCGAGCATGAATACCTCGATCATCCCCCACGGCCGCACCATCTCGATCGCGCGTAGCACGAGGTTGAAACCGGGCGGCACGACCCCGCGGCGGATCGGCAGCAGCAGGTACAGCAGCGCGGCCATCTCGACGAGCGGGAACAGCACGGTCGAGCAGAACACCATCACGCCGACGATCGCCATGTCCTGGCGCCACAGCGAGTCGATCGCGCCGATCAGCGTGGTCTGCACGCGGTTGCCGTTCACGTCCATTTCGAGGATCGGGAACGCCTGGGCAATCGTGAACGTGATCAGTGCCGCGAGCGCGAGCGCGCAGATCCGCTCGATCTGCGCCGCGCTGTTGCGATAAAGCAGCGCGTCGCAGCGCGGGCAACGCGCGATTTCGCGGCCGCTCAGGCGCGGTTTGTGCAACAGTGCGTCGCACTCGTGACAGGCAATCAGGTCGTATCGTTGCATGGAAAAGGCAGTTGTGCGACGGCCGGGGACACGCGTCGACGGGGCCGGAACCCGCGCCAATCTTACCAAAAGGGCCTTTTCGGCGTGTCAAGGATCGTGCGGTTTGTGACCGGCCGGTAACATGACGGGAAGCTGTCGGCCGGCTGACATGCCTGTCCTCAGAGTCCGCGCGCGTCAAAAGGTTGCGGTAGCATGGCGCCCTTGACAAGCGTCGGACGAATGGCCGGCGCGGCTGTTCGCTGAACTGAGGAATCCAGGATGGTATCGAAATCGCCGCCGGCCGTGCCGGCACGTTATGCGCATACCGCGATCGCGCTGCACTGGCTGATCGCGCTGCTGATCATCTGCGGCTTCGCGCTCGGCTGGGTGATGACCGACATCCCCGGCTTCACGCCGACCAAGCTGAAGTACTTCTCGTGGCACAAGTGGATCGGCGTGACGGTGTTCGCGCTGGCCGTCATCCGCGTGCTGTGGCGGGCGACCCACGTGCCGCCGCCGCTGCCGGCCGATACGCCGGCGTGGCAGCGCGTGGTATCGCACGGCGTGCACATGCTGCTGTACGTGCTGATGATCGTGATCCCCGTGACGGGCTACCTGTACAGCTCGGCCTCGAACATCCCGGTCGTCTACCTGGGCATCGTGCCGCTGCCGCGCCTGATCGACCCCGATCCGGTGCTGAAGGAAACCTTCAAGACGCTCCACGTGTCCTTGAATTACATTCTGCTTGCGCTCGTCGCGATGCACGTGCTCGCGGCGCTCAAGCACCAGTTGTTGGACCGCGACGGCCTGCTGTCGCGGATGCTTCCCTTTGCCAAATGAAGGATCCCATGAAAGTGTCTTTCTCCCGCTCCATGCTGACCGCGCTCGCCGCGGTGTCACTTGTCGCGTCGGGCGCGGCGCACGCCGATGTCGATCTCGCGAAGAGCAAGGTGTCTGCCGTATCGAAGCAGATGAACGTGCCGACCGAAGGCGCGTTCAAGAAGTTTTCCGCGCAGGTGAAGTTCGATCCGGCGAAGGCCGCGCAGGGCAGCGCCCAGATGACGATCGACGTCGCGAGCTATGACCTCGGCGACAAGATGTACAACGACCAGGTCGCCGGCAAGGACTGGTTCGACGCGAAGGCTTTCCCGCAGGCGACGTTCGTGTCGTCGGCGATCGCACCGGCCGGCGGCAACAAGTACAACGTGACCGGCAAGCTGACGATCAAGGGCAAGGCCGAAACCGTCACGGTGCCCGTCACGGTCACGCAGAACGGCGCGACGCAGACGTTCGACGGCGTGCTGCCGATCAAGCGTTCGGCCTTCAACGTCGGCACCGGCGAATGGAAGGACACGTCGGTCGTCGCGGACGAAGTGCAGATCAAGTTCCATCTCGTCGCCACGAAGTAAGCGGCGAACCATCGCATCACCCGAATGCCGCGCGAGGGCGCGGCGCCGTTCCAAGGAGAAAGAGTTGAAAAAGCATCTGATGATCGCCGCGGGCGCACTGGCTGCCACGCTGTCGTTCTCGGCATTCGCCGACAGCGCAACCTACCAGTTCGATCCGTCCCACACGTACCCGAGCTTCGAGGCCGACCACTTCGGCGGCCTGTCGGTCTGGCGCGGCAAGTTCGACAAGTCGAGCGGCACCGTGACGCTCGATCGCGCGGCGAAGACGGGTACGGTCGACGTGACGACCGACATCGCGTCGATCCACACCGGCAGCGCGAAGCTCGACGAGCACCTGCAGACGAACGAATTCTTCGACGTCGCGAAGTTCCCGCAGGCGAACTACAAGGGCACGATCAAGTTCGACGGCGACAAGCCGGTGTCGGTGGTCGGCAACCTGACGCTGCATGGCGTCACGAAGCCGTTGACGCTGAAGATCGACTCGTTCAAGTGCATGCCGCATCCGATGCTCAAGCGTGAAGTGTGCGGCGTCGACGCGGTCGGCGAATTCAGCCGCGACGATTTCGGCCTCGACTACGGCAAGCAGTACGGCTTCAAGATGAAGACGAAGCTGCTGATCACGGCCGAAGCCGTCAAGCAGCAGTAATACTGCCAGCCGGGCCGGCCGCCGCGCCGGCCCGTCGCGCGCCAACCGCCGCGTTCCCGTTCCACGGGCGCGGCGGTTTTTTTGCGCGCCTATAATCGCCCGAGCGCCGCTCGCGGCGCCCGGGCGGCGCCGACGGCGCACGCGTGGCCGCGGCCGCCTCGAACAGAACGTACAACGACAAGGAGATCGCCGATGCATGCCGTCACGCAGTCCCGTCCCATTGCCTCGTCGCCGCGCGTGTGGCGCGCGGTGGTCGCCGCGTCGATCGGCAATGCGCTCGAGTGGTTCGATCTCGTCGTCTACGGTTTTTTCGCGGTGACGATCTCGAAGCTGTTCTTCCCGGCCGGCAACGACACCGTGTCGCTGCTGCTCACGCTCGGCACGTTCGGCGTGTCGTTCTTCATGCGCCCGCTCGGCGCGATCGTGCTCGGCGCGTACGCCGACCGCGCGGGCCGCAAGGCCGCGCTCACGCTGTCGATCCTGCTGATGATGGCCGGCACGCTGATCATCGCGGTGCTGCCGACCTACGGGGCGATCGGCGTCGCGGCGCCGGTGATCCTCGTCGCCGCGCGGCTGATGCAGGGCTTCTCGGCCGGCGGCGAATTCGGCAGCGCGACCGCGTTCCTCGCCGAACACGTGCCGGGCCGGCGCGGCTTCTTCGCGAGCTGGCAGGTCGCGAGCCAGGGGCTCACGACGCTGCTCGCCGCCGGCTTCGGCACCGTGCTGAACGCGCAGCTCTCGGCCGAGCAGATGGCGTCGTGGGGCTGGCGCGTGCCGTTCTTCTTCGGCCTGCTGCTCGGGCCGGTCGCGTACTACATCCGCACGAAGGTCGATGAGACGCCCGAATTCCTCGCGGCGGAAGGCACCGCGAACCCGCTGCGGGACACGTTCGCGTCGCACAAGGCGCGTCTCGTCGCCGCGATGGGTGTGGTCGTGCTCGGCACCGTCGCGACCTATCTCGTGCTGTTCATGCCGACCTACGGCGTGAAGCAGCTCGGCCTCGCGCCGTCGGCCGCGTTCGCGGCGATCCTCGTCGTCGGCGTGATCCAGATGGTGTTCGCACCGCTCGTCGGCCACTGGTCGGATACTTACGGCCGCGTGCGCGTGATGATCGCGCCGGCGATCGGCATCCTCGTGCTGATCTATCCGGCATTCGCGTACCTGGTCGCCCATCCGGGCTTCGGCACGCTGATCGCCCTGCAGGTGCTGCTCGCATTCCTGATGACGGGTTACTTCGCGGCGCTGCCGGGTTTGTTGTCCGAAGTGTTCCCGGTGCAGACGCGCACGACCGGGATGTCGCTCGCCTATAACGTCGCGGTGACGATCTTCGGCGGCTTCGGGCCGTTCATCATCGCGTGGCTGATCAAGGCGACCGGGATGAAGACGGCGCCGAGCTTCTACCTGATGTTCGCGGCCGTGCTGAGCCTCGCGGCGCTGGTCGTGCTGCGCCGGCGGTTCGGCTTCCGGTAACGGGGCAGGCGGCGCGCGTCAGTTGCCGGCGCGCTCGCACACGGGCTGCGCGGGCATCAGTTGCGGCTTGGCGTCGACCGTTCGCACGGGGCGCCCCGCGAGCGCGGCAAGGGCCTGCCCGAGCTGCCAGTCGGAGGCCGTGCCGAACTCGCGCTGCGGCAGCGCCGCGCTCTTCGCCGAGTCGATCTTTGCAAGCGCACGCTGCTCGCGCAGCTTCTGCCGCTCCTTGCGCACCTTCGCGAACGGGTCGGGCGCCAGCCGGTCCGCATACGGCGCGCGCGGGAGATCGGCTTCGCGGTACCACAGCAGTACGCCGTCGACGTCCGAGTCGCGGCGCGGCGGCACGAGCCAGTCGGGCACGACGCCGTAGCCGTCCATCGGGCAGCCGTTCGGCCGCAGGTTGCGCGCGAACGTGAAATTCAGGCGCGTACCGTCGATCAGGTCGACGCCCGTCTGCGCGAGCCCCTTTCCGTAGGTCGGCATGCCGAGCAGCTTCGCGCGGCCGAGATCCTTCAGCGCCGCCGCGGTCGCTTCGGCGGCCGACGCGCTCTGTCCGTCGACGAGCACGACGAGCGGCACGGTGTGCCACCAGTCGTCGGCCTGCAACGGCGCGAGCGGATCCTGTCCGTGCATGACCGGCAACGCGTAATCGGGCCAGTTGGTCGTGTAGCGGCGACGGTTGGCGTCGCCGCGCTCGACCGTCACCATCGCGGTGCGATCTCGGCCCGCGTACAGCGCGGTGATGCCGATCGCCGCATTGAGCGCGCCGCCGCCGTTGATGCGCAGGTCCAGGATCACGCCTTGCACGGGCGGCCCCGCGCGGCGTGCGGCCTGCACCGCGTCGATGTAGGCGCCGACGGCGGGTTCCGGAAAGCTCGACAGCCGCGTGTACAGGATGTCGCCGGCGAGCCGTTTCGCGGTCGCAGGGTGCGGCTTGAGGATCGTCCGCACGGGCGCGAAGCTCAGCATCGCGTGCGACGGGCCGCGCTGTACCGTGAGCTTCAGCGGCACACCCGCGTCGCCTTTGGCGAGCTTGGTCAGGTCGTCGGCATCGATGCCGACGACGCTCGTATCGTTCATCGCGACGACGAGATCGTCGGGGCGCACGCCGGCCTGTTCCGCGGGCGCGTCGGGAATCACGTCGACGATGTGCAGCCCGTCGGGCCGCGTCTCGAACACGATGCCGATGCCGGGCGTGCCGTCGCGCGCGCGCCGTTCGTCTTCGCGCCGCTCCTGCTCCTCCTTCGCATCGAAGAAACGCGCGTACGGCAGCGTCTTGATTCCCGCGTGGGTCGTGGCGTCGAGCAGCGCGCCGATGTCGACGTCGGTCAGGTGCTGCCGCTTCAGCACTTCCACCGCCGCCTTGAGCTCGCAGATCTGCGGCTCCCAGTCGGGCGGGCAGGGCGAAGGCGGCCGGGCGGTGGCGGGTGAGGCGGATGACGAGGATGAGGCGGCGGGAGCAGAAGCGGGCCGGGCGGGCGCCGGCTGTTGCGCACCGACCGGTGACGCGCACGGCAGGAACGCGGCCGTGGCGGCTGCGCAAACGGCAAGGCGAAGAACGGCACGCGTAGAAGGCATCATCGGGACCGCACGTTGGAACGGAGGGCGAAGGTGCTGTCCCGCCGGCGCACGGCCGGCGGGACGGTCACGATTGTAGCCGACGCGAGTGACCGGGCCGAGCGAGCGGGCTGCGCGTTCCTCGCCGGCGGTACGGGCGAACATACGGGCGAAAAAAAACCGGCCCAACCGGGCCGGCTTTTCGTCCGTGCCGAAGCAGCGTGGCGCTTAAACCTGCGCGCCTGCGTTGGGATCGTCCGGATCGTGCGCGGTCTTCTTTTCCTTGATCAGGTCTTCGCGCTTGATGCCGAGCCACATCGCGAGCGAGCCCGCGACGAACACCGACGAGTAGATGCCGAACATGATGCCGACCGTCAGCGCGAGGGCGAAGTAGTGCAGCGTCGGGCCGCCGAAGAAGAACATCGACAGCACCATCATTTCGGTCGACGTGTGCGTGATGATCGTACGCGACATCGTGGTCGTGATCGCGTGGTTGATCACTTCCTGCACGGTCATCTTGCGTTCGCGGCGGAACGTTTCGCGGATCCGGTCGAAGATGACGACCGACTCGTTGACCGAGTAGCCGAGCACCGCGAGGATGGCCGCGAGCACCGCCAGCGAGAACTCCCACTGGAAGAATGCGAAGAAGCCGAGAATGATCACGACGTCGTGCAGGTTGGCGATGATGCCGGCCACCGCGTACTTCCACTCGAAGCGGAACGACAGGTAGATCACGATGCCGATCACGACGCACGCGAGCGCGAGCAGGCCGTCGGTCGCGAGTTCGCGGCCGACCTGCGGGCCGACGAATTCGACGCGTTGCAGCGTGACGTCCGGGCTCTGTGCCTTCAGCGCGCTCATCACCTGGTCGCTCTGCTGAGCGGACGTGAGGCCTTCCTTCAGCTGCAGCCGGATCAGCACGTTGCGCGACGTGCCGAAGTTCTGCACCTGCGCGTCGACGTAGCCGAGCTTGCCGAGCGTCGCGCGCACGGGTTCGAGTTCGGCGGCCTGCTGGTACTGCACCTCGATCACCGTCCCGCCGGTGAATTCGACGGACAGATGCAGCCCGCGGTGGAACAGGAAGAACACGGCGGCGAGGAACGTGACCAGCGAGATCACGTTGAACACCAGCGCGTGCCGCATGAACGGAATGTCTTTACGGATGCGGAAAAATTCCATGGTCTTCTCCGGGGCCTTATTGGGTCGAGCCCGGTTTCTTCGGCGACACGCTTTGCTGCGCGCGGTTGCGCAGCTGCGGCTTGCCGGTGCGCGGCGCGTTGCCCTTCGCGGGCGCGGCGAGCTTCGCGGCACGCGCGGTGTCGGTCGCATCGTCCGCCTCGGCGAACGGTGCGGCGGCAGCGGCGCCTTCCGGCTTCCACACCTGGCCGATCGCGAGCGACTTCAGCTTCTTGCGGCCGCCGTACCAGAGGTTGACGATCCCGCGCGAGAAGAACACCGCGGAGAACATCGACGTCAGGATACCGAGGCAGTGCACGATCGCGAACGCGCGAACCGGGCCCGAGCCGAACGCGAGCAGCGCGAGGCCGGCGATCAGCGTCGTGACGTTCGAGTCGAGAATCGTCGCCCATGCGTGCGCGTAGCCCGACTGGATCGCGAGCTGCGGCGGCTGGCCGGCGCGCAGTTCTTCACGCACGCGCTCGTTGATCAGCACGTTCGAGTCGATCGCCATACCGAGGGCGAGCGCGATAGCGGCGATACCGGGCAGCGTCAGCGTGGCCTGCATCAGCGACAGCACGGCGACGAGCAGCAGCAGGTTCACCGACAGGCCGATCACCGAGATCACGCCGAACAGCATGTAGTACGCGATCATGAACACGGCGATCGCGCAGAAGCCCCAGATCACCGAGTGGACGCCCATCTTGATGTTGTCGGCGCCGAGGCTCGGGCCGATCGTGCGCTCCTCGATGATGTCCATCGGCGCGGCGAGCGAACCGGCGCGCAGCAGCAGCGCGAGGTCGGCCGCGGCCTGCGGCGTCGGCTGGCCCGTGATCTGGAAGCGGTCGCCGAGCTCCGACTGGATCGTCGCGACCGTCAGCACCTCGCCCTTGCCCTTCTCGAACAGCACCATCGCCATCGGCTTGCCGATGTTCTCGCGCGACACCGCGCGCACCGAGCGGCCGCCCGCCGAATCGAGGCGGATGTTGACCGACGGACGCTGGTGATCGTCGAAACCGGCCGATGCATCGATGATGCGGTCGCCCGTGAAGATCACTTCCTTCTTCAGCAGCACGGGCGCCTGGTTGCCCTGCGTGAACAGTTCTTCGCCCGGCGGCACCGGGTCGTTCGGGTTCGGGTGCGTGTTGATCGGGTCGGCGAGGCGTGCCTCGAGCGTCGCGGTGCGGCCGATGATGTCCTTCGCCTTCGCGGTGTCCTGCACGCCCGGCAGCTCGACGACGATACGGTCGCTGCCCTGCTGCTGCAGGATCGGCTCCGACACGCCGAGTTCGTTCACGCGGTTGTGGAGCGTCGTCAGGTTCTGCTTGAGCGCGGCGTCCTCGACGGACTTCTGCACGGCCGGCGTAAACGTGCCGACGACCTGCGTGCCGCCGCCGCCAGGCTGGGTCGCCCATTGCAGTTCGGTGATCGACAGCGCGAGCACCTTGCGGGCGTCTTCCGCCGTCTGCGCATCGCTGAAATTGACGACCACGGACTGGTCGACGCGGCTCACGCCGCCGTCGCGGATGTTCTTGTCGCGCAGCAGCGTGCGCGCGTCGGACGCGTCGGAATCGAGCTTCTTCGTGAGCGCGCCCGTCATGTCGACCTGGAGCAGGAAGTGGACGCCGCCACGCAGGTCGAGGCCGAGATACATCGGCAGCGCGTGCAGCGCGGTCAGCCAGCGCGGCGACGCGCTCTGCAGGTTCAGCGCGACGACGTACTGGGGATCGTTCGGGTCGGCGTTCAGCGACTTCTGCAGCAGGTCCTTGACGCGCAGCTGCGTATCGGTGTCCTTCAGGCGCACGCGGATGTTCGCGTTGGTCGCCGTGTTCTCGAAGGTGACGTCGTCCGGCGTGATCTGCGCGGCGGCGAGCGCCGATTCGACCTGGGTCAGCGTGGTCGAGTCGAGCTTGACCGTGGCCTTGCCGCTCGACACCTGCACCGCCGGCGCTTCGCCGAAGAAGTTGGGCAATGTGTACAGAAGGCCGATGGCGAGCGCCACGACCATCACGACATATTTCCAGAGTGGATAACGATTCATGAGGGAGCCGAACGGGTGGTTGGCGTGAAAGCGTCGCGTCCGGCGCCGCGGCGGCCCGCTCTCTCAGGCGGGCACGGCGCGGGATGCCGGACGCTCGGTGAAGGGCTTACAGCGACTTGATCGTGCCCTTCGGCAGAATGGTCGTGACCGCGGCCTTCTGCACGGTGATTTCGGTGCCTTCGGCGATCTCGACGCCGATGTAGCCTTCGGTGACCTTCGTCACCTTGCCCACGAGGCCGCCGCTCGTGACGACTTCGTCGCCCTTGGCCATGGCCGCGAGCATGTTGCGGTGCTCCTTCTGACGCTTCATCTGCGGACGGATCATGATGAAGTAGAGCACGGCAAACATCAGGATGAGCGGCAGGAAGCTCATCAGGCTCGATTCGGCGCCACCGGCACCTTGCGCGAACGCGTTGGAAATGAACGGCACGTTGGTCTCTCCGTAGGGGAAGATCGAAAAATAAGCCGGTTATTCTACCACCGGCCCCATGCGCAAACGGCTCGGCAAATGCGCTTTCGGATCAAGCTGTTAAAGCGCGAACCGGTACCGTTGCGACTCGTTTGGAAAGGCAATTGTAATGTTTGGCGGCCGGATTCGACAGTTGGGACGCGTTATTTAGTACTCGTCCTATGTGACGGGCCGCGGCGCGGGCAGCCGGCCCGTCAGTCGACGCCTCTCGCGCGATCCTCCGCGAAGCGCTGGCGGAACGCGTCGAACGTGTGGGTCTCGATCGCGTCGCGGATCTCGCTCATCAGCTGCAGGTAGTAGTGCAGGTTGTGGATCGTGTTGAGCTGCGCGCCGAGGATCTCGCCGACGCGGTGCAGGTGATGCAGGTAGCCGCGCGAGAAGTTCTGGCACGTGTAGCACGAGCAGCTCGCGTCGAGCGGCTTCAGCGAGTTCTTGTGCGTCGCGTTGCGGATCTTCACGTCGCCGAAGCGCGTGAAGAGCCAGCCGTTGCGGGCGTTGCGGGTCGGCATCACGCAGTCGAACATGTCGACGCCGTTCGCGACGCCCTCGACCAGGTCCTCCGGCGTGCCGACACCCATCAGGTAGTGCGGCTTGTTGGCCGGCAGCTTCGGGCCCACGTGGCGCAGCACGCGCATCATGTCTTCCTTCGGTTCGCCGACCGACAGCCCGCCGATCGCGAGGCCGTGGAAGCCGAGTTCCGCGAGGCCCGCGAGCGATTCGTCGCGCAGGTCCTCGAACATGCCGCCCTGGACGATCCCGAACAGCGCGTTCGGGTTGCCGAGCCGGTTGAATTCGTCGAGCGAGCGCTTCGCCCAGCGCAGCGACATGCGCATCGAGTCGGCCGCTTCCTTGTGCGTGGTCGGCACGCCGTTGGTCGCGTACGGCGTGCACTCGTCGAACTGCATCACGACGTCGGAGTTCAGCACCTTCTGGATCTGCATCGACACTTCCGGCGACAGGAACAGCTTGTCGCCGTTGATCGGCGACGCGAACGTGACGCCGTCCTCGGTGATCTTGCGCAGGTCGCCGAGCGAGAACACCTGGAAGCCGCCCGAGTCGGTCAGGATCGGCTTGTTCCAGCCCATGAAGCCGTGCAGGCCGCCGTGCGCGTCGATCGTGTCGAGGCCCGGGCGCAGCCACAGGTGGAACGTGTTGCCGAGAATGATCTGGGCCTTGATCTCGTGCAGCTCGCGCGGCTGGATCGCCTTCACGGTGCCGTACGTGCCGACCGGCATGAAGATCGGCGTCTCGACCACGCCGTGATTGAGCTTCACGCGGCCGCGGCGCGCGTGGCCGTCGGTCGTCAGCAGTTCGAATTCGAGCCCGTTTGCGGGGCGGTCCTGCACGGGGGCGTGCGTATCGTGCGTATCGTGGGATGAACCTTCGGTCATCGCGTCATTCTCCTCGCTACCGGAAAACAGTCCGGCGCATGTTGGAAACGCCGCCGGCAGGCCGGCGGCGGGGAAAAACAGGTGCGCCATCGTAGCGCGTACCGCGGGAAACGGGGCAACCGCGCGGAGACAACCGCGCGGCGTGCGGCAGCGCGAAGCGCAACGGCCGCTGCGCAATCGCGGGCCGCCGCATTTTCGCGCCTGTCGTGCTAGGCGCGCGGCGTCTCCGGCGTGTCGCGCCGCGTGAGCAGCATCGCGTCGCCGTAGCTGAAGAAGCGGTAGCGTTCGGCGATCGCGTGACGGTACGCGGCCCGGATCGTCTCGACGCCCGCGAACGCGGACACCAGCATCAGCAGCGTCGACTTCGGCAGGTGGAAGTTCGTGACGAGCCGGTCGACCACGCGGAAACGATAGCCCGGCGTGATGAAGATGTCGGTCTCGGCCTGCGTGGCCGCGAGCGGGCGGCCCGCTTCGTCGGCGGCGCGCGCCGCGGCTTCGAGCGCGCGCATCGACGTCGTGCCGACCGCGATCACGTTGCCGCCGCGCGCGCGGGTCGCGGCGATCTTGTCGACGAGCGACTGCGGCAGGTCGTACCACTCGCTGTGCATCTTGTGCTCGGCGATGTTGTCGACGCGCACCGGCTGGAACGTGCCGGCACCGACGTGCAGCGTCAGCGTCGCGCGTTGGACACCCATCGCGTCGAGCCGGTCGAGCATCGGTTGGTCGAAGTGCAGCCCGGCCGTGGGTGCGGCGACCGCCCCCGGATTGCTCGCGTAGACGGTCTGGTAGCGCGTCTCGTCGGTCGCATCCGGATCGTGCTCGATATAGGGCGGCAGCGGCAGGCGGCCGTACTGCTCGATCAGGTCGAGGCACGGCTCGGGGAAGACCAGCGTGAAGAACGGCTCGACGCGCTCGCCGACGGTCACGTCGAACGCATCGGCGAGACGCAGCGTCGTGCCGGCACCCGGCGACTTGCTTGCGCGGATCTGCGCGAGCGCCGTGTGCGTGCCGGTCACGCGCTCGACCAGCACCTCGATCTTGCCGCCGCTGGCCTTCTGGCCGAAGAACCGCGCCTTCAGCACCTTGGTATCGTTGAACACGAGCAGGTCGCCGGGTGCGATGCACGACGGCAGCTCGGCGAAGCGGCGGTCGACGAGGCGCGCGGGCTCGACGGTGCCGTCGACCTCGAGCAGGCGGCTCGCGGTGCGGTCGGGCAGCGCGGTTTGCGCAATCAGCTCGGGCGGCAGATTGAAATCGAAATCGGAAAGCGTGAACATGCGGGCTGGTTCGAAACGGCCGGCGGGCGCCGCCGACAGGGCGGAAACGCGTGAATGGGGCGCGCGAGCCGCTATGATGGCGGGATGCGCGGCCTGGCCGGCGTCGTTCGTTCGGACGACGTGAAAGCCGCTATTGTACTTGCCTTGCGAAGCACCCAGACGATCCGATGCCTGTGTCACCACGCCGTTCCTCCGCTGCCGTTGCCGATTCCGCCGATCCGTTCGACGCGGAGGATGCTGCGCCGCCCGTGCACGACACGGCGGCGCGCACCGTGCCGCGCCGTGCCGGCCCGAAGCGCGGCGCCGACGGCAGGCTCGCGCAGCCGGCGGCCGCCGCGCCCGATGCCGACGGCGATGCGGCGGGCGAGGCCGGCGCGGCCGGCGCATCCGGCACGAAGCGCAAGAAGAAGCCGGCCGCCGACAAGCCCGTGAAGACCGTCGACAAGCTCGCGAAGCTCGGCCTCACGCGCTCGATCGATCTCGTGCTGCATCTGCCGATGCGCTACGAGGACGAAACCACGCTCACGCCGATCGGCGAGCTGCTGCCGGGCGGCATCGCGCAGACGGAAGGGGTCGTGTTCGACAACGAGGTCGCGTATCGCCCGCGCCGCCAGCTCGTCGTGAAGATCCAGGACGACGACGGCGAGCAGCTCGTGCTGCGCTTCCTCAATTTCTACGGCTCGCAGGTCAAGCAGATGGCCGTCGGCCAGCGGCTGCGCGTGCGCGGCGACGTGCGCGGCGGTTTCTTCGGGATGGAGATGGTGCATCCGGCGGTGCGCGTCGTCGAAGCCGATGCGCCGCTGCCGCAGGTGCTCACGCCCGTCTATCCGAGCACGGCCGGCGTGTCGCAGGCGTACCTGCGCAAGGCGATCGAGAACGCGGTGGAGCGCACGCCGCTGCCCGAGCTGCTGCCGCCCGAGATCCAGCGCGACTACCTGAAGCCGCTCGATGTGCCGACGCTCGAGCAGGCGGTGCGCATCCTGCACCACCCGCGCGTCGATTCCGACGAAGCCGCGCTGATGGACGGCTCGCATCCGGCGTGGACGCGCATCAAGTTCGAGGAACTGCTCGCGCAGCAGCTGTCGCTCAAGCGCGCGCACGAGGAGCGCCGCACGCGCGCGGCGCCCGCGATGCCGCGCCGCACCGCGAGCGATGCCGATGCGCTGACGACCCGGCTCTATGCCGCGCTGCCGTTCACGCTGACGGGCGCGCAGGCGCGCGTCGTCGACGAGATCGCGCGCGATCTCACGCTCGCGCACCCGATGCAGCGCCTGCTGCAGGGCGACGTCGGCAGCGGCAAGACGGTGGTCGCGGCGCTGGCCGCCACGCAGGCGATCGACGCCGGCTACCAGGCCGCGCTGATGGCGCCCACCGAAATCCTCGCGGAGCAACACGCGCGCAAGCTGCGCGCGTGGCTCGAGCCGCTCGGCGTCACGGTTGCGTGGCTCGCGGGCAGCCTGAAGGCGAAAGAGAAGCGCGCGGCGATCGAGGCGGCCGCGCTCGGCACCGCGCAGCTCGTGATCGGCACGCACGCGATCATCCAGGACACGGTCGAATTCGCCCGGCTCGGCCTCGTGATCGTCGACGAGCAGCACCGCTTCGGCGTCGAGCAGCGGCTCGCGCTGCGGGCGAAGGCCGCGAACGCGGCCAACGGCGCGCGCGACTTCCAGCCGCACCAGTTGATGATGTCGGCCACGCCGATTCCGCGCACGCTCGCGATGACGTATTACGCGGATCTCGAGGTCTCGACGATCGACGAGCTGCCGCCGGGCCGCACGCCGGTGTTGACGCGCCTCGTCGGCGATGCGCGGCGCGAGGAGGTGATCGCCCGCGTGCGCGAGGCCGCGCTGACCGGGCGCCAGGTGTACTGGGTGTGCCCGCTGATCGAGGAGAGCGAGACGCTGCAGCTGCAGACGGCCGTCGAGACTTACGAGACGCTGGCCGCCGCGCTCCCGGAGCTGAAGGTCGGGCTCGTGCACGGCCGGCTGTCGCCGGCCGACAAGGCGGCCGTGATGGAAGCGTTCACGCGCAACGAAGTGCAGCTGCTCGTCGCGACGACCGTGATCGAGGTCGGCGTCGACGTGCCGAACGCGTCGCTGATGGTGATCGAGCACGCGGAGCGCTTCGGCCTCGCGCAGCTGCACCAGTTGCGCGGCCGGGTCGGGCGCGGCACCGCGGCGTCGGTGTGCGTGCTGCTGTACACGGGGCCGCTGTCGCTCACCGGCCGCGAGCGGCTGAAGACGATGCGCGAGACGACCGACGGCTTCGAGATCGCGCGGCGCGACCTCGAGATCCGCGGCCCCGGCGAATTCCTCGGCGCCCGCCAGTCGGGCGCGGCGATGCTGCGCTTCGCGAACCTGGAGACCGACGGCTGGCTGATCGATCCGGCCCGCGAAGCCGCGACGCGGCTGATTGCCGCGTATCCCGAAATCGTCACGCAGCATCTCGCGCGCTGGCTCGGCGCGCGGGAGCAGTATCTGAAAGCCTGATCCGCGGGCTGGGGCCGGATCCGGAATCGCCATTCGACGCATTCCGATGCAGAGAAACTTGGCGAACCGGTGTCACAGGGTGTATAAATTAAACCTATCGCCTGTATATCTCTGATTGACCCACAATGACGCTGACTGAATTGAAATACATCGTCGCGGTCGCGCGCGAACGGCATTTCGGCCGTGCGGCCGAAGCCTGCTTCGTGAGCCAGCCGACGCTGTCGGTGGCGATCAAGAAGCTCGAAGACGAGCTGAACGTGCAGATTTTCGAGCGCGGCGCGAGCGAAGTGAGCGTGACGCCGATCGGTGACCAGATCGTCACGCAGGCGCAGCGCGTACTCGAGCAGACTTTCGCGATCAAGGAGATCGCGAAGCAGGGCAAGGATCCGCTGGTCGGCCCGTTCCGCCTTGGCGTGATCTACACGATCGGGCCGTACCTGCTGCCGACGCTCGTCAAGCAGATGATCCAGCGTGTCCCGCAGATGCCGCTGATGCTGCAGGAAAACTACACGCTCAAGCTGCTCGAACTGCTGAAGCAGGGCGAGATCGACGCCGCGATCATGGCGCTGCCGTTTCCGGAAACCGGCCTGATGGTGCGCCCGCTGTACGACGAACCGTTCGTCGTCGCGCTGCCGGCCGGCCATCCGTGGGAGAAGCGCGACGAGATCGACGCCGAGGACCTGAAGCAGGAAACCATGCTGCTGCTCGGCAACGGTCACTGCTTCCGCGATCACGTGCTCGGCGTGTGCCCGGAGCTGATGCGCTTCTCGCAGACGGCCGACGGCATCCAGAAGACCTTCGAGGGCTCGTCGCTCGAGACGATCCGCCACATGGTCGCGAGCGGCGTCGGCATCACGGTGCTGCCGCGAATGTCGGTTGCCGAGATCGGCCCGCGCGCGAACGGCCCCGATGCCGAACTGCTGTCGTACGTGCCGTTCAACGAGCCGGTGCCCGACCGCCGCGTGGTGCTCGTGTGGCGCAAGAGCTTCACGCGGATGCCCGCGATCGACGCGATCAGCGACGCGATTTCCGCCTGCGAGCTGCCGGGTGTCGCGAAGCTCGACATGCCGGCGACGATGAACTGAGCACGCTGCGGCATGCGCATGCGGTAGCCCGATGAACGGGGTCTTGCGACCCCGTTTATTTTTCTCTATCGCATAGATGAAATTAATTAAATTCAAGTAATCGATAGACGTATATAGAATCCTCTCCATGGATCGGTGTCCTGTCGACGACCGGTCTGCACGCTGAGTGCAAGCGTCAAAGGAGGATGTCATGATGCGGTCGGTATTGCAGCACGCGCAGCGGAACATCCCGCCGCGCGACGCGGTCGTACATCGCGCCAGGGCGGCGGTTCGCAGCCTGCGTCCGATTGCGTTCGCGTACCTCGCGGATCGTGTGTATGGCGGTTGAACGCCGCCGCGCGCCGGTTCAGTGTTCCCCCGATTCACCCGCCATCAAGCCATGAGGGAGCATCGCATGTCCGAAAGCTGGAATTCCGCCCGTGGCGTCGTCACGACGCCTGCCGGCAGCCGGTTCCCCGAGCGTCCCGCCCGCGGCGCATCGCAGCGGGAACGCGCGTTACAGGCCCCGCGCGACATCCCGTAGTACGACAGGAGAATCAACCTGTTCCGTTTCCCATCCCCGCAATGACACTCCACCAACCGCACCCGGCATGCCGCCGGAGCGAACCGGTGGAGTCATACGAGCAAGCCAAGGAGAAATCGCATGTCGAACGAAACGAAGTGCCCGTTCAACCACACCGCTGGTGGCGGCACGACGAACAAGGACTGGTGGCCGAATCAGCTCAACCTGAACATCCTGCACCGCCATTCGGCGCTGTCCGATCCGATGGACAAGGATTTCGACTACGCGGAAGCGTTCAGCAAGCTGGACCTCGCGGCGGTGAAGAAGGACCTGCACGCCCTGATGACGATGTCGCAGGACTGGTGGCCGGCCGACTTCGGCCACTATGGCGGCCTGTTCATCCGCATGGCCTGGCACAGCGCCGGCACGTACCGCACGGCCGACGGCCGCGGCGGCGCGGGCGGCGGGCAGCAGCGCTTCGCGCCGCTCAACAGCTGGCCGGACAACGTCAGCCTCGACAAGGCACGCCGGCTGCTGTGGCCGATCAAGCAGAAGTACGGCCGCAACATCTCGTGGGCCGACCTGCTGATCCTGACCGGCAACGTCGCGCTCGAATCGATGGGCTTCAAGACTTTCGGCTATGCCGGCGGCCGCGTCGATACGTGGGAACCGGACGACGTCTACTGGGGCTCGGAAAAGATCTGGCTGGAACTGAGCGGCGGCCCGAACAGCCGCTACTCGGGCAAGCGTGAGCTCGAAAGCCCGCTCGCTGCCGTGCAGATGGGCCTCATCTACGTGAACCCGGAAGGCCCGGACGGCAACCCCGACCCGGTCGCCGCCGCGCATGACATCCGCGAGACGTTCGCGCGCATGGCGATGAACGACGAAGAGACGGTCGCGCTGATCGCGGGCGGCCATACGTTCGGCAAGACGCACGGTGCCGGTCCGGCGTCGAACGTCGGCCCCGAGCCGGAAGCCGCGGGCCTCGAGGAGCAGGGTCTCGGCTGGAAGAGCACGTTCGGCACGGGCAAGGGCAAGGACGCGATCACGAGTGGCCTCGAAGTCACGTGGACGTCGACGCCGACGAAGTGGAGCAACGACTTCTTCAAGCACCTGTTCAGCTACGAGTGGGAGCTCACGAAGAGCCCGGCCGGTGCGCACCAGTGGGTCGCGAAGGACGCCGGCGAAGTGATTCCCGATGCGTTCGACGCGTCGAAGAAGCATCGCCCGACGATGCTGACGACCGACCTGTCGCTGCGTTTCGACCCGGCCTACGAAAAGATCTCGCGCCGTTTCTACGAGAACCCGGCCGAGTTCGCCGATGCGTTCGCGCGTGCCTGGTTCAAGCTCACGCACCGCGACATGGGCCCGCGCTCCCGTTATCTCGGCCCGGAAGTGCCGGCGGAACACCTGCTGTGGCAGGACCCGATCCCGGCAGTCGATCACCCGCTGATCGACGACGCCGACGTTGCCGCGCTGAAGGCGAAGGTGCTGGCAACGGGCCTGTCGGTGTCGCAGCTCGTGTCGACGGCATGGGCGTCGGCCGCGACGTTCCGCGGATCGGACAAGCGCGGCGGCGCGAACGGTGCGCGCATCCGCCTCGCTCCGCAGAAGGACTGGGAAGTGAACCGTCCGGCTGAACTCGCGAAGGTGCTCGCGACACTCGAAGGCGTGCAGAAGGCGTTCAACGACGCGCAGACGGGCGGCAAGAAGGTGTCGCTCGCCGACCTGATCGTGCTGGCCGGTGCGGCCGGCGTCGAGCAGGCCGCGAAGAGCGCGGGCGTCGCGGTGACGGTGCCGTTCGCACCGGGCCGTACGGATGCATCGCAGGAAGAGACCGATATCGAAGCGATGGCCGTGCTCGAGCCGGTGGCTGACGGGTTCCGCAACTACCTGAAGAGCGCGTTCAAGACGCCGGCCGAGGCGCTGCTGGTCGACAAGGCGCAACTGCTGACGCTGAGCGCGCCCGAGATGACGGTGCTCGTCGGTGGCCTGCGCGTGCTCGGTGCGAACGCCGGCGACGCGAAGCACGGCGTGTTCACCGACCGTCCGGAAGCGCTGACGAACGACTTCTTCGCGAACCTGCTCGACATGGGCACGGAATGGAAGCCGGTGTCGGCCGCGAACGACGTGTTCGAAGGGCGCGATCGCGCGACGGGCAAGGTGAAGTGGACCGGCACGCGCGTCGACCTGATCTTCGGCTCGCATGCGCAGCTGCGTGCGCTGGCCGAGGTGTACGGCAGCGCGGATGCGAAGGAGAAGTTCGCGCGCGACTTCGTCGCGGCCTGGAACAAGGTGATGAACCTCGACCGCTTCGACCTCGCGTGAGCGTTGCCGTGCAGTAGCACGGTGAGGCAGTAACGGGAAACGGCCGGTCGTCCGGCCGGCCGTTTCGTCCCGATCCTGGATTTCATTGAAGGAGTGACGATCATGACGCAAATGATGCTGAACATGCGCGCCGCACTGGCGGCACCGAAGGTGCGGGCGCCGGCCGAGATCGCGCGGTACGTAGTCGGATTCGCGATCGTCGTCGGCGGTGCGGCCGAACTGGTGTCGCAGGCGCTGCACGCGATCGCCGCCGCCTGAGCGCGGCGGAGCGCACGCCACGCTGCAGTGGCGAGCCATACGGGTGGTGCGGTGTCTGCATGCAGGGCAACAGATTCGCGTGAATTGCTCCGGTTCGTTGAGTGAGGAGTCCGCAACATGCCCACGAAGACCCACGATCTATCCAGATCTACCCGGTTGACGGTGCGCTGACGATATTGCTCGCGCCATCCGGACGCCACATTGGCGTTGATGTCGTGCCGGCGCGCAACAATCGACACCGACATGCCGGGCGCCAACGTCTCCCTGATCACATCCTGCTTGAATGCCTGCGCGTACGTCCGATGGGGATGGGCACGATTCCCTGCGTTCGACATCGTTGACTGATTACCGACCGACGCGTTGACGCCGGGAAGGGCCCGCAACTCCGGCGGTTCCGAGGTGCATCCGCTCGACGTGCTGCCTGGTTCGTCGATCGAACGGGATCCGCATCGATCGGTCGGCGATTTTGCCGCGACGGTGATTCTCAGGCGGCGCCGGCAACGCGGCGGTTTCGCGGGCGCCGGCGATCGTCATCCCCGCGCGCACGACGCTGCGTGACAAGGCCGAGCCGTCAGCAAGCGGTGTCGGATATATTCGGCAGGTTCTCCATCATCCAGGTAGCCATTCAATGGAATCACGACGCAAGGCAGTGGGGGTGGTCGCGCCTGCGGGTGTGCCCGATCCGGAAGGCATCGCGCGTGGCATTGCGCTCGTCGAAAGTTGGGGCTTCGAGGTCAGGGCCGGCGCGCATCTCGGCAGCCGGTACCGCTATTTCGCCGGTACCGCCGAGGAACGCGCGGACGACCTGCGGCGCACCCTGATGGATCCGTCGATCGAGATCGTGTGGCTCGCGCGGGGGGGATTCGGTTGTGCGCATTTGCTTGAGCACTTGCCCGACGAGATCGCAACGCCAAAGACGATCATCGGCTTTTCCGACGCAACGTCACTGTTCTGCGCACTCGCGGATCGGCCCGGCGTGCGTTTGCTGCATGGCCCGACATTTCACAGTCTGGCGACCAAGGTCGACGACGCGACGCGCGCCGACATTCGCGCTGTGCTGACCGGCGACGAACGCGCCGCGCTGAGTCTGCGGCATTTGTCCGGCGCCCCTGGTGCAGTGCGGGGACGTCTGTGCGGCGGCAACGTGACGGTACTCGCGAGCGTCGCGGGTACGCGCTGGTCGCTTCGCTCACGCGACGCGATCGTACTGCTGGAGGACGTGACGGAGTTGGGCTACCGGCTCGACCGCAGCCTGACGCAACTGCGTCTGAGCGGCGCGTTCGACGGAGCCCGTGCGTTCGTACTCGGGCAATTCACGCGCTGCCCGATCCCGGACGGCGCGGATTTCACGCTCGAGCAGATGCTTGTCGACGTGCTGGGCGGCTTCGGCCTGCCGATCTACTCGGGTCTGCCGATCGGACATGAACACCGCAACATCACCTGGCAATACGGCGGCCAGGCTGCCATCGAGAACGGCGCGATCCGATTCGGCGCGTAGCGTCGAATCCGGAAGGACAGGAACGCGTACCTTCGGCGATTTCGCGAAACTGTCGTCGGTGCCGGAAGCGAAGGGCGTGCCGGCGGCGGAAGACATGATCCGCCCGCTCGTCGAAGGGCACGAGGCCGTCGTGCGAACCGCGCGCGCGAATCTTCCCGATCGCCGACTCGGCGAGCCGACCGCCGACCTGCAGACGCATGAAAAAACCGCGTGGATGCTGCGCTCGCTGCTCGCGTAAGTACGGTGCGGCCGGGGAGGGCGCGCTGACTCGCCCGATCCGGAGTGATCGAATCCGTCCCTTGATTGGCGCAAATCGTGGCCCGGCCCTGCGCAGCGGGTCCGGGCGGCCCGGGCGCGCCGGGCGGCTGCCGCCGCGGGCCGCCCCGACATGACGCGAAGCACCGCTCGGCTCTAAAATGCCGGGGTTATCTTCCCGGTGCCTCGCCATGCTTGCCCGCTTTCCCCTGTATCTGCGGCTCGTCCGGATGGACAAGCCGATCGGCAGCCTGCTGCTGCTGTGGCCGACGCTCAACGCGCTGTGGATCGCGTCCGACGGCCATCCGCGCTGGCCGCTGCTCGTGATCTTCTCGCTCGGCACGCTGCTGATGCGCTCGGCCGGCTGCGCGATGAACGACTACGCCGACCGCGATTTCGACCGCCACGTGAAGCGCACGGCCGACCGGCCGTTGACGTCGGGCAAGATCCGTGCGTGGGAAGCCGTTGCGATCGCCGTCGGGCTCGCATTCATCTCGTTCCTGCTGATCCTGCCGCTCAACACGCTGACGAAGGAACTGTCCGTCGTCGCGCTGTTCGTCGCGGGTTCGTATCCGTTCATGAAGCGTTTCTTCGCGATTCCGCAGGCGTATCTCGGGATCGCGTTCGGCTTCGGCATTCCGATGGCGTTCGCGGCCGTGCAGGACACGGTGCCGACGATCGCGTGGGTGATGCTGGTCGCGAACATTTTCTGGTCGGTCGCGTACGACACCGAATACGCGATGGTCGATCGCGACGACGACATCAAGATCGGGATCCGCACGTCGGCGCTGACGTTCGGCCGCTTCGACGTCGCGGCCGTGATGGCGTGCTATGCGGCGACGCTCGGCATCTACGTGTGGATCGGCGTGACGCTCGGCTTCGGCCTCGCGTACTGGGCCGGCTGGGCGGCGGCGGTCGGCTGCGCGCTGTATCACTACACGCTGATCAAGGGCCGCGAGCGGATGCCGTGCTTCGCCGCATTCCGGCACAACAACTGGCTCGGCGGCGTGCTGTTCGCGGGGATCGCCGCGCATTACCTGCTGGCGGGTCCGGCGGGCAACTGAAGCGGCCGCGCGCCGGCGCGCGACGCGATGCGCGATGCCAACAAAAAAGCGGCCGAGGCCGCTTTTTTGTTGCCGGTGCCGGAAGGGAGGCCCGGGGCGGGCGCGGCGCTTACGCGCGACCGAGCTCGTCGCCCATTTCCTTCGCACGCGCTTCGGCCGCGAGCGCGCCGCGCACGATCGCGTCCTTCACGCCCTGCGCGTCGAACGATGCGAGCGCGGCGGCTGTCGTGCCGCCCTTCGACGTCACGCGCTCGCGCAGCACGCTTGCCGGCTCGCCCGATTGCGCGGCGAGTTGCGCGGCGCCCGTGAACGTCGCGACCGCGAGCGCGCGGCCCTGTTCGTCGTTCATGCCGAGCTGGCGCGCGGCTTCCTGCAGCGCTTCGATGAAATAGAACACATACGCGGGGCCGCTGCCCGAAATGGCCGTGACGGCATCGAGCTTCGATTCGTCGTCGAACCACACGATCTCGCCGACCGCGCCGAGCACGTTCGACGCGAGTTCGCGGCCC